>JACQCH010000007.1 GCA_016201735.1 Candidatus Omnitrophota bacterium | reverse complement strand
GCCGTGGGAAAACAATCAGGCCGAGCGTCTCATCCGTCCCAACGTGATCCTGCGCAACCGCTCCTATCAAAGCCGATCTCCCCAAGGCGCCGCCACCCATTCTGCGCTGATGAGCCTCGTTCAAACGTTGACCCTCCAAGACCGAGCGGTCGGCGAGACCCTCAAAGCCGCCTATCTTACCCATCGCCACGGCGACTTCACTCCCGTCGTGGTCTCAAACCGCTAAACAGATACCAGAGGCCTTCCGAACCGAGATTCTATCACTCAAGACGCTGCTGGAGGGGGCCTATTCCGAGCTGGCCGCCTGAATGGCGCTCGCTTTCAGCCGATGCTCCAGCCGCTGGCGCTCGGTTTTAATCTCGTGGGCCAGGGATTTGGGGCTGGGAAGCTGGAGCTTGTAGCGGGACGCCAGCACCTTATTGGTCAGGTTCCCCAGCGCATAGTGGGCGACAGCATCATCCTTCTTAGCACACAAAATCAATCCGACCGGCGGATTCTCGTCCCGATGCGTCCAATGCTCCCGGGCATAGTTCAGATAGAGGTTCATCTGGCCCGCGTCGGCATGAGTGAATTTCCCCAGCTTCAGATCAATCAGGATGAGACACTTCAGGCGGCGGTGGAAGAAAACCAGGTCGATCCGGTACCACTCGTTCCCCACACGGAGCCGCTTCTGTCGAGCGATGAACGTAAAATCGGCGCCCAGTTCCAATAGGAAAGCTTCCAGATGCCTGATCAGCGCTTCTTCTAAGATGCTCTCTGAATATTCGTCCTTCAAATTCAAGAATTCCAAAATCATCGGGTCCTTGATCTCTTCCTCGGGCGTGGGCGTCTCTCCCTGCTTAGGACGGCTTCCCTTCCGCAGCATTGCCGCTTTGTCGCGGGAAAGGGCCGCCCGCTCATAGAAGAGGGTGGCGATCTGCCGGTCAAGCTGGCGCACCGACCATCCCCCGCGAAGCGCCTCCACCTCGTAGAATGAGCGGGCCTGCGGATTCTCGACCGACAGGAGAAGCGCATAATGTGACCAGGATAAGATGAATCGTTTCGCCAGGACGTCCAATGAGAACTTTCCGGACTTGAATGGCAATTTTCCAGACGGCGTCTGGAAAATCCCCCGATAAGCCAAGTAAAATCCTCGCATAAGATAGAGATTGCTTTTTGCAAACCCGCGACCAAATCGAGCGGTTAAATCGTCCGCCAACTGCGTCAGAAGCTCGTCCCCATAAGCTGCCCGGCCCGCTCCTCGCTGCTCAAACTGCACAATCCGTCGTCCGATTTCCCAGTAGGTGGCTGTCATAACAGCATTGACAGCTTTCACGGTAGAGCGACGGGCCGCCTCCAGCAACGCGCTGACGCCGAAGAAGAGTTGATCGTACTGCATCGGCTTAACAACCTTGAGGGCCCTGGGCACGGCTTTCACTTTAAGTTTCTCTGCCTCGCCTTTTTGCGCCGCTCAAACCAAACCTCAATGTCCTTGCTCTTGAATCGCCAGCGGCGGGCAATCTTGATGCCAGGCAACTTGCCTGCCTCAGCCAGCCGATAGACGGTGAATCGATTAAGGCGCAGATACTTCGCTACATCCTCAATCGTCCAAAGTTTGTCCCGCATGACAGGAGTCATTTTACTGTTTGCTTTGATTTGCTGTCAATGGGGATCTGTCTTCGGAATTCCCTTGCGGAAGATCTATGGTAGAGAGCTGGGGGCTAGGCCGGTTTTCTGCTCTTCCAGCATACAAGTGGGAACGCCGGCTAATCCTGACAAGGAATCGGATCCCTCGCTCCACTCAAAATTTTCCTCGAGCCGTCCACCTAAAAGTGGACAAGAAATTGGGGGGAGAAACTGCCCCTATTGGACGCGTTCCGCAACCCATCAGAGGCCTTCCGAACCGAGATTCTATCACTCAAAACCCTGCTGGAAGGGGCCTATTCCGAGCTGGCGGCTTGATTGCTGGATCTGGCATCTAACTTCCAGAAGGGGTTGAGCGGAGTTTAGCAAACTCGGTACTCAATTCCTCGGCAAAACACCGCAGGCCTTCACTGTTTAGCCATAGCAATACCGCTGGGCCGGATGAGGCGTAGGTTCCGCCCGATGTTCCCCCGGAATCGATAGAAATGTGGACTAAGAAACTATCTTCCGCCTCCCTGGAAATGGTCATTTTGTAATCCGGCTCGGTCGGCTCAAATTCAAAAAGCGGAATCTCACCTGCGATCAGCCGATGAAGGCCATCGATAAGTCCCCCGACGTCCGTTTCATCCTGGCCATTCCGTCGAATCGAGATCTCCGGGAACCGCTCATTAAAAAGGAACCGCAGGTGTACATACATCCAGTTATTGCCTGAAGGGAGATAGGGTTGATTGTCCGGGTAAAGTGAAAATTCCACTTCCGTCTTTGAATCTTCAAAACCCTCATCACGTAATATAGCCATTTGTCCAGTCCTCAACCCCTACGCTATTAACGTGGAGATCATATTTATCCGCACCGCAAGATCCCGTCCCATTCGCCAGTGCAGCTTCCTGGTCTATGGATCGGCTTCTTCCAGCATTCCTCACACCGATAATGCACAAAAACTCGAACATCTGGTTCTCCTTCTGACGAAATTCCTAACAACCAGATTTCGTTATCGAATTCCTTCCCGCAAGCGACACACTTTGTCATCGATAGCCCCCTTCGAGTTCACGGACGGGAAACTGTGGATCGATCTCTTGGATAAGCGCCCGGGCGGCTCGGGTCAGGTGTCTGCCCTTTTTGACGACCACGCCATAGGAATCCTGCCCAAACAAAGGGCGAACCGACCGAGCCGCAATCGTCTTCTTGTCTTCTGGGCTTAAACAAAATTCCAGCACAATCCCAATTCCGAGGCCCAAGGCCGCATAGCGCTTGATGATCTCTATGCCGCCGGCTTCCAATCCGATCTGATAAGAAATTCTTGCCTCCTCAAATGCCCGCTCGACCAACTGCCGCGTCGTGGAACCCTTCCAAGGCATAATGAGTGGATACTGACCGAGAACCTTCAAGGTGATCCGGCCCTGTCCAAACACTGGGTGTCCTTTAGGCGCAATCACCATGCGGTCGAAAGTTCTGGAGGGCCGATAGAACAAGTTATCAGGAACATTGGACAACGCCCGAAATCCAAAATCCAACTCCCCAGACTTGAGCATGGCCAGCGTTTCCTCCGCCGGCTGGTTCCGGGCCGTGATGCTGACCTCCGGGTAGCGTTTCTGAAATCTGCGGATCGGTCCTGGCAGAAGGTAAAGCAGGGCGGATTCCCCCGCGCCGATACGAACCGGGCCGCTTACGGTTTCGCTGACAGCTTCCCGCACATAGCTGCCCAGCCCCTCCCACTGTTCGAGAAGAGGCCCCACCGACTCCAAAAAAGTCTGGCCGGCAGGGGTAAGACGGGTCCTGCGCCCCAGCCGATCAAAAAGCTTGACGCCCAAGTCCCGCTCCAGGGCCTGGACTGCCATCGTTACCGTAGGCTGGGTGCGGAACAGTCGGTGGGCTGCCTTGCTGAAGCTGCCCTCCCGGACCACCGCTTGGAAAGCACGCACTTGCTGAAGGTCCATTCCATCTATAAGAATAACACATAGATCATATAAAAACTATCAATTTGACTGATTATATACTGCGAGGCATACTCGTATCGGGAGGTGATGAGAATGCCAGAGACAACGGGGTACCCGAAACCGGACCGCTCGAATGTGAGGCCGTCGGATGATCTTGACGGCGAAGCCGATTTTGACCTGGGTTACTACGAGGGGATCCTTGCGGACGGCCGCCCCTTCCGCGCGGAGGCCTGGTGGTGGGACGGGATCGCCGGGGTTACCTACATCTTCTCAAAAAATGGCCTGGAGACGGCCGCGGAGGATCATCTCTTTACCCTGCTGGACCGAAGCGGCGAGACCCGGAAGTTTCCCAGGAAATCGCTCAGCCATGCGGGATTGATAGAGACCAAGGACGCGCAAGGAGAGCCGATGTGGAATTTGTCGTTCAATCTCGGGTTGCTATCTCGAGTCCTCGTGGGCAGGAGCAAGGTTATCTTCACGCCGGACGACGAGGATGATGCGCGAAGCTTCGAGCCGTTGTTCCGCGAGATCATCATGAACCCAAACGTCCGATATGAGCCGTCGTTCGAGAAAATTCTGGAGGAGGCAAAGAATCTATGACTACAACACCAATCTCGGCAACGGACCCCCTGATCTGGCGAGCTACTGAGTTGGCCGTCCGATGCCATGAGGGCCAAATCCGAAAGGGGGATGGGGCACCCTACATCGTCCACCCCATTCGAGTCGCCCTGTACCTGGCCCAGGCAGGATTGAGACCAGAGGTCATCGCAGCCGGCTTACTGCACGACACAGTCGAAGAAACCCATCCGGAAAAACGCCATGATTGGTGGGAAGAACTGGCGAAGAACACGCCGCGGAGGGTCCAGGCATTGGTTCAGGCAGTATCGGACGCCGACCCTGAGGCGCCATGGCAAGAACGCAAGGAGGCTTACCTCCGGTCGATTGAGAAAGCGTCCTGTGAAGCGTTGGCCATCGCCTGCGCCGACAAGCTGGATAACGCCATCGGGATGAAGAAGGTCTTAGAGAGAGACGGCGCTGCTGCCATGCGGCGGTTCAACGCGCCGCTGGACGTGAGGATCGCCTACTTTCATGCCATCGCCAGCATCACTGAACGGCGTTGGCCGGATTGCCCGCTCATTCACCCTCTCCGAGTGGCCATCAAGGAATTAGAGGAGGTGGCAGCTTGACCCAGCGGGGGGACTTACGATTGCCTGAGAAAACGCCTGACATCGTCATGAGAGCCGACGAGACGGAAGGCAACCTGATCTTCCAACCATTCGAAAACAACACGGTCAGCCAGAGTAGTGCGGATCTCCCAGTAGGCCTTGGCCAGCTTCTTCAGACCCAAACCGGCAGGTAATTGCTTGCGCTCTTCCAGGTAGGTTAAGAAAGACTGGACTGCTTCAAGAGCCGCCTGCTGACGCTGGCGATCCAGGCGCTTGAAGGTGCGGAGGAAGGTTTGACCATAGAGAGGCGGACGCACATCACTTACGACGGACTATCGAGCGAAGATAATCAACGGCTTCACGGGTGCTTGCGAAACTGATTGTCGGCTCGCTCCGGAGCCGATCCATTTTCTCTACCAGTTTATTCACTTCCTCAGAAGACAACTCTTCTTCCTGCGGCTGGAGCCGCCCCTTCCAGGCCACATCCTGGATGAAAAGGCCAAATGATTCCCTCGACTCCTCTATGCGCTCCAGTAACCCAGGTCCCTGAACATAACTTGCTGTCGCTGCATCGCTCATAGTCTCTATCTCCTACTTCGATGGTTTGAGGGGAAGCACCCTAAGGGAGGCTTCTTTCTTCAACTCATCATTGACGAAGATGTTAAAAGCGTAGTCCCCTGGCTTCTCGAACTTGAGGGGGGGTATTGGCACAATGTGATTGACCTGTATCGGATACCCCGGTTCTCCCTTTGGGACAACAAACTTCCCCGTAATGCTGCCGATCTTGTTCCCATCTGGACCCAAGAATTGAATTTCCACTTGCTTGGTTCGCCCAGCTTCTGCATTCGTGGTGCTAAAACTCACCACCAAATGCATATTGGGATGAACCGCTGGGAAGGACTGGGCATAAATGAGGTTAAAAATGCCGAGAAGGTTCAGTTTACCTTCTCTCGAAATATTGGCCGAGTCTGCCAGTAGCGCTAGATTTACATCCATGGTTTTTCCACTCTCAAAAAGTTTTTCGGGGTACGAACGGGCAACGACAAGTTGCCGTTCTAGAACCTGTGATCCCTGCATGCCGAATTCTCAGGACTTTACCCACCCTACGGAAGGAAACATCCTGATGGGCACGCAGGCCTTACTCACAGGCCAAATCATAGTATACCGTAGATAGGTGCTTTGCACGGCTGAAATTGATCAGCCCTGGCGGCCGACGCGAATTCCCGAGACAGTGTCTCGGATTTTCCCTTCTTCAATCTCCCGCGAGTTATAATGCCAGGCAGAAGTCCACGCAGACCGAGGATGTAATGAAACAGGCCGACGAGAAACCCGCCGCCACATACGATCTGGATTCACTGAGCCAGGCGAACCTGGCGAAGATCTACGGTACCGTCATGGACATCGAGGATAAACTCCAGGTCAACCCTGCTTCTACGGTTGAGATCGACTGGTACTTCCGGAATCGGCCAAAAGCCATTGAGGATCTGGATCGTTTGGAGTGCCGGATGGATGCCTTGATCTTCCTGCAAAACTGGGGCGTCATTTCCAACCACAATTGCAACCGATACACCCCGATGACAGGCGAGCCAATCTGGGTTTCTGTGAATATCCCTGAGTTTCAGAAGTTCAAGCAAAAGATCGTGGAGGTCTACGAAGCGCGGGAAGGAAGACGGGCCTCTGCCAATAGCTTATCGGACTTACCTGCCGAGCAGATGCCGATCCGTGAGGATACCAACGTCGTCTACGAAATCAAGCTGACGTCGTCGAGGGAGATTCTCATCAACAACCTTGTTCTCGCCAGGCCGGAATTTGGAAGCGAGAATGAGATCGTGTTCCGCTATCTGTTCGACAACCCAAACAGGACCGTCAAGCTCGATGAACTGCAAAAGAGAATGGGGGATCAGGCCATCAAGAAAAACCTCCATAAAATCGTGGAGAACCTGGGTTTTCAAGGCGATCTGAAAGATGCCCTTTTCAGCGTCACCAAAGATTCGATCCTCTTCCGAAATCCAATCCGCAAGGAGGACATGAAGAAACTCGGCAAGGACTGGCTCCGAATACCCCGTAGCTAAGCTTTTCCCTCCATACCCACAAGAGCATCCCACACATACCCAAGTAGTCCCATAGGTACCCGTACCAACGACGGTTTCTCCCTTTAGTGCCATGCTCATGGCATGGCACGGGAAAAACTCAAAGAAACGCTGCTGAAGCATTACGCCGTCAAGGGTCTGCCGACTCCCAGCGACACGGCTCTGGAGGAGTCAATGGACAACCTGGTGGCTTTCTTTGAGCTGCTGATTCAGGAGGACCGTAAGAACGGAGGCGTGGATGAACGCCGAGATCAGCGAGATCCAGTTCACCCCGATCCGGCCTAAGGACGGAATCGTCGGCTTTGCCAGCTTCGTGCTGAACGGTTGGCTTTACCTCGGCTCCATCGCCGTGATGACACGGCCACAGGGCGGGTATCGGCTCCTCTACCCTACCCGAAAGATCGCCGACCGAAACATCGGTGTCTTTCATCCGATCGAGCGGGATTTTGCCCGCATGGTTGAAGAAAAAATCCTGGAAAAAGCTGAAGACGTCTTGAGCGCCCATGATAGATACGATTGTCCTCACCCTCAGACCTAACGAATTCTATATCCAGGATCACTCAAAGTTCAGTCCATCCACCGCCGGCCTGTTTCAAGAACCGTACTACGCACTCGGCAGGAACGGCTTCATCAAATGCGTCCAGAACCCGACCAAAAAAACATGGAAAGCGGCACCTACAAACCGCGCCTGACCGTCACCAGGCGGATGGGAACAAAGACCTTCGCCACAACCTTGCGGATTGAATTTTCGATTCCAAAGTTGCTATTCGGGAACAACTTCGATGAGGTAACGGACAAGGATTTCAGGCAGATCATCGACCAGCTGAGGCAGCGCCTCCAAGAAATGGGCATCTTGGCCGTCAAGCCGCTGTTGGAAGAGGCGCCGGTTTCCGCGATCCACTATTCCAAGAACATCCCACTTACCGATTACTCTACCCCTTACGCCGTCTTGAAGGAGCTGGCGAAGGCCAACTTCAACCAAAAGCTGGATCTGAACCAAACCGACTTCCGGAACGAGGGCCACGCCTTGAAGTTCAGGGCAAACTCCTTCGAGATCGTCCTGTACGACAAAATGAAGGATCTCGCCCGGGCCAAGATCAGCGAAAAGCGGGCCGTCGAGCGAGACTACACCATCCAGCAGGAGCTATTCGAGGAGTTCAAGCCAAAGAAACCGTTCGAGGTACTCCGGCTCGAAATCCGGCTGGGCAATCGGGCAAAACTGCGGCAGATTCTGGCCAAGCTGGGGCTACTGCCAAACATGACCTTCAAGTCCCTTTTCAGGGAAAGCATCTCCAAGAAAATCCTCCAGGCCTATTTCGAGGAAATCGTCGGCGGGTGCCTGCTGGCTCCAATACCGAAATCATGGAAGGACTTCGTTTGGAACTTCAGGGGGCAGAACCCGCAAGCCAAGGTTCGCAAGATGCTCCAGATTGCCGGGACTATCGCCATCTGCCAGGAGGTGGGGCTGCGGGAATTCCGAGAAGCTATCCGTTGCTACGGGCCGTACCACTGGCCGAGGTTACGAAAAGATCTGTCGGCTTTGACGCCGTCCGACAGTAACCACTCAAGCATCCAAACCATTCAGGAGGCGTTAAAAGAGTTCCGGCCCCTGAAGCTGGCCGATTTCGCCAACAAATAGTCGTGGACTTAGCAGGGAACGTGCTATAGAATGCAAGCTGATATGGAAAACTTGGTAACGCGCCTGGAAGAGTACCGCCTGGAACACAAAATCCCCCAAGAGGATCTCGCCAAAAAGCTTGGGGTCGCCTTCTCCACCGTCAACCGCTGGTTCAACCGTAAAACGAAGCCCAACAAGATTCAGGAGTATCACATCGAGAAACTACTCCGAGTAAAAGCCAAAAATAAAAGAGGGCGGTTAACCTAATTATGGCAGAGGCGTTTGTCCAAGATCCCCGGTTCAATAACGAAGTGCAACACTTGAAGGTTCTGAGGTCTTCCGCGTTAGGATACGCGGATGATACCGAAAACCTACAAACACCTGTCCATCTATGAGCGCGATCTCATTGCCGTATTCAAAAGCCAGGGTCAGTCCCTTCGGGGAATCGCCCGTTTTCTTCACCGTGACCCCGGGACCCTCTGTCGGGAGCTCAAGCGCAACGCCCCTCCCATCCGGACCGGATACTACCTGGCTCACAAGGCCCAAGCCCGGGCGGACAGGCGGGCCTGCGAGAGCAGAACGCACCCGCGTCTCAAGAACGACCGTATCCGCCGATATGTCGAAGGCCGTATCCGAAAGGGCTGGTCGCCCGAGCTCATCGCCGGTCGTCTTGCGATCCGGTATCCCGATCGGTCCATCAGCCATGAAGCCATTTACCAGTGGATCTACGCCGACGCGTGGCATCTCATCCCGTTCCTCGTCCGCGCCCAGCGCGCTCGCAAGCGCCGGGGATACTCCCGCCGGCATCAGAAAGCCCATATTCCCGACCGGGTGTCGATCCGCCAGCGCCCCCCGGCAGTCCTCACCCGCCACCGGATCGGGCATTGGGAGACCGACACTGCGGTCTCCAGGCGCAGCCCCCAGGCCCTCCAGATCACGGTCGAGCGAAAGACCCGCTACGCCCGCCTGGCCCAACTCCCGAAGAAGGGGGCGCGCGAGATGAGTACGGCCCTCACGCGGCGGCTCAGCCGTGTGCCCAAAACCATGAGACTCTCCATCACCTACGACAACGGCTCGGAGAATACCAACCACGGGCACACCAACCAGGTCCTCGGGACGCACTCGTACTTCTGCGAGCCCTTTCATAGCTGGGAACGGGGCACGGTCGAGAACACGATCGGGCTCGTGCGAAGGTTCTTCCCCAAGAAGACGGACTTTGCTACGATCTCAAAGAACAAGATTCTATCGGTTGAGCGCTGGCTCAATAACCGGCCGAGGAAATGCCTCGGATTTAAAACACCAGCGGAAGTCTTCAAAGCCGCAGGTGTTGCACTTGCTGGTTGAATGCGGGAGTGGCCAACAAGGCGCCCGGGCTGTTCAAGAGTTCGGAAGTGACGGTAAAACGGCAGATTTTGAAACTGCTACTTCAGAACTGCCAGGTTGATGACGTAAGTCTTTGTGTTGCCTACCGAAGCCCCTTCCACCTGTTCGCAAAAGCCACGTCTCGTACAGAGTGGCTGCCCGAGTCATCCACCCCTCGAAACGTCTGTATTGTAGACCGCTTCCCGATCAAGGTCAAAACAGTCTTAGACGACGGCTGGCGACCACGGAAGGAACTGCTGTTTACCTAGAGCAACCTAGAGTTTCCATCTGACGCTCCAGACCCTCTTCTTCAATTCCGCTTCTTGCTACATGGGACGGTTCCTGGGGACGAAATATCCTCTTGCCAATTGGGTAAGTGTGGTATATTAAGAATGACGATTGTTCACTCTAGATGAAAGATCGCAGTCCAAAATATTCCAATCCGATTGGGCCAGGTGGAATCGAAGGGCGTAACCGCTTGCTTCTCGATAGGTTACATCGAGAGCTCCAAGGCCCTTTTACGGTCGCTAAGGCCTCCCGACATCTGGAACTGAAGGCCTCCCGTGCAGCGCGCCTCCTCGCCTACTGGGCCTCTCGTGGCTGGCTTTCCCGGCTCCGAAAAGGCCTCTATGTCACTGTACCCCTCGGCGCCCAAAATCCGGCGCAATGGAGCGAAGATCCCTGGATTGTCGCCCATCACCTGTTCGAGCCTTGTTACATCGGAGGATGGAGTGCCTGTGAGCACTGGGGGTTGACCGAGCAGATCTTCCGAGAGATCGTCGTCTTCACAACCCGAAAGGTCCGGAACCACCACCTTACCGTTAAAGAAACGCTCTTTCTCCTGCGAGTCATACCGCCCCAAAGACTGTTTGGCACCACCTCCGTCTGGAGGCAGCAAACGAAGATTCAGGTTTCCGACCCCTCCCGTACGGTGGCCGATCTCCTGATGGACCCCTCGATTGGCGGCGGAATGAGGTTCATCGCGGAGATCGTCGGCAACTACTTCGGCGGAGAGCATCGGAACGACACTGCTCTTCTGGATTTTGTCTCTCGGCTGGGTAACCGGACGATCTACAAGCGCCTGGGTTACCTTGTCGAAACCCTGGGTATTACCTCTCCTGAAATTCTTCATGCCTGTCACACCAACCTCAGCAAGGGATATTCCCTCTTCGACCCGACGGCGAAAACCAAAGGATCCATTGTCCGGCGATGGAATCTCCGGGTGAATGTCGCTGTCAGCTCGGCGGAGGCCAGGTCCACTTGATCAGCCATCAAACCCTGAAGAATCTCGCTACCCAATTCCTACTCCGCGAAGACATCGTGGAGAAGGATTACGTCATCGGATGGGTGCTTTGGGGCATCGGCACGGACCCAGAGCTTAAGTCCACATGGATTTTCAAGGGAGGAACCTGCCTGAAAAAGTGCTACATCGAAACCTACCGTTTCTCAGAGGATCTTGATTTCACCATCCTGCCCGAGGGGCCCATCAAGTCGGCACAGGTTTTGCCGCTCCTTACGCGGGTACTTGCTCGCATCCGTGAAGCTTCCGGGCTCGACTTTTCGGTCAGGACTCCGTATCTACGGGAGAGGCCTAACGGCCTCTCGGCAGAAGGGCGCCTTTACTATCGCGGTCCCCGGAATGCTCCTACGCCGGCAAGTCTGAAATTGGACCTAACCGCCGATGAAAAGGTGGTTCGGCCTCCGGTGCTACAACCGATCGCACACCCCTATCCTGGCAAGTTGCCTGAACCTGGAACGGTCCGTTGCTACGGGTTTGAAGAGGTCTTCGCCGAGAAGATTCGAGCCCTGGGAGAGCGCGGTCGGCCGCGGGATCTCTACGACATCATCAACCTCTTCTGGCATCAGGATCTGAGGGCTGAACCAGCTTTGATCCGGTCTGTGCTCCTTGAGAAGTGCAGGAGCAAAGGCGTTCCTGTGTCCGCCTTTGAGTCCATCAAGAATTCCCCTTACCGCGCCGAGCTGGAGGCGGAATGGGCCAACATGCTGGCCCACCAGCTGCCGGTTCTGCCTCCCTTCGATCAGTTCTGGCGGGAGCTGCCGAAGGTGTTCAGCTGGCTGGAAGGAGTGACGATACGGGAGAAGCTTCCTTTGATACCTGCCCTTGCGGGAGTGGAGGAAACCGCCGCTTGGGTCCCTCCTCCGGTTGTCTGGACATCAGGAACCGGGATCCCACTCGAGCCGATTCGATTCGGGGCGGTGAATCACCTCCGCGTGGAGCTGGTCTATCGAAAGGAAGACGGGAAAATCAGCACGCCTACCATCGAGCCCTATTCCCTCCGCCGCACAAAATCGGGGGAGCTGCTGTTGCATGCCCTCAAGGTTCCTACTCGAGAACCTCGTGCTTATCGTGTCGACCGGATTCAGAAAGTAACGGTCACGACAAAACCTTTCGTTCCGATGTATCAGATTGAGTTCCCGCCCACCGGACCCATCAGTGCGCCACCCGCGACGAAAAATCTCTAGCGGAGGAGGCGGACGAGTTCCGTCAAGGACCGACGGGAGGTGGGCTTGGGACTCTCTGCAGGGTAGCCGACAGGTAGAAGGGCGACGGGCCAGAGATCGTCGGTGATTTTTAAGGCTTCCCGGATTGTCTCCGGCTCAAAGACGGCTCCGATCCAGACTGTGGCCAGTCCCAAGGCGGTGGCGGCCAGCTGGGCATAGTTACAGGCAATGGTGGCGTCCTGGATACAGAAAAGCTGCTCACCACGCGTTCCAAACCGGACCGCAGAGCGCTTCGGCTCCGCGCAGAAGGCCAGGACAACGGGAGCCTGAGCGAGGCACTCTTGATTCCCTGTGGCTCGGCAGAGAAGCTGCCTCAAATCCGTATCCCTGATCACGTAGATTTTGTAGGCCTGGAGATTCCCGGCGGAAGGGGCTCGATTCACCGCCTCCAGGATTTGGTTAAGTTTCGCCTCCTCCACCCGCTGAGAGGTGAATTTCCGGATCGATTGGCGCTTGTGAACGACCTGAAAGAAATCCGTCTCTTAACCTGTATGTTTGGAAGTAGACTTTCTGGCGACTCGAGGGGGTTGCCTTTGGAGTGCGTACCAAGTAAGCCAACGCTCGGTCCACTCCTCTTCCAGCCGCTTGGTTAACCCCTCCACCTCTTTGATCTCGCAAGGAACCAGGACAAAGTCGCCGTCTTCAGAGAATTTCTCTCGGGAGGTCTGTGAGGCCCTTACCCGGAAACCCCGGCGAAAGAGGCGACCAGTCAATTGGGCAGTGACTTCGGCCCGGGTACCCGGAGGGCCGGTGACGACGACTACGATGGGAGGCGCCTCTGGCTCTACTTTCGTTCGCATCCGATCTCCTCATCGGTGAGATAACAGGCAGGATCTGGTGCCCAGGGATCGCCGTGGGCGAACTGGGCCCGGACCCGGAACGCGCCTCCGCAGAGGGGCTTCCATTGGCAGGACCCACAGCGGCCTTTGAGAAGCGGCAGGCGGTTCCGAAGGGCTTTCAGCATCGGATGCGACTCGTCCTGCCAGATCTGGCTGAAGGGGCGCTCCTTGACGTTGCCTAAGGTCACCTCCTGCCAGAACTGGTCCGGGTGGACGTTGCCTTGCGCGTCGACGTGGGCAATTCCCACACCGGAGGAGTTGGCCCCGCCCCCATTCCAGGTAAGCCACCGGTAGACTTTTTCCGCCTGGGCCTCATGGCCTTCGGCCAGGAGGGTCATAAGGATAAAAACCCCATCGGCGTGGTTGTCCACGGTCAGGACTTCTCCGGGCCATCCCTTTTGGACCAGCTCCCGGGTTTTAAGAAGGATCGTGTCCATGGCCTTGCGCATCTCGGCATGGGAGAGATCATCTTCGGCCAAGTGCCGGCCCCGGCCGGCGTAGACCAGATGGTAGAAACAAACCCGGTCGATCTTTTCCCTCTCCACCATCTCGAAGATCCCTGGAAGCGACTCGATGTTCCGGCGGGTCAGGGTAA
Source organism: Candidatus Omnitrophota bacterium (assembly GCA_016201735.1). Taxonomy (GTDB): domain Bacteria; phylum Omnitrophota; class Gorgyraeia; order 1-14-0-20-64-10; family 1-14-0-20-64-10; genus JACQCH01. The sequence goes on along the minus strand of JACQCH010000007.1, from coordinate 86,111 downwards.
AGCGCAGGCCAACCCGTTGCCCCAACTCCTTCAGGCGTATGAGACCTCCCAGCGCTTTTCGGAAAGCCCGGTCCATCCCCCGGAATCGGTCGTTGACCCCATAGAGCCCGTCAAAGGAGATTCCCACATAGGTCGGACCCAGGGCCACGATCCGCTTGGCCATGTCCTGCGTGATGAGCGTCCCGTTGGTAGATAAGGTCAGGCGCAGCCCCCATATCTTGGCGTACTGGGCAATTTCAAAGAAGTTCGGGTGCATCAGCGGCTCGCCCCCGGAAAGAAGCAGGGCGGGAACTTTAAATGTGGCCAGATCGTCCAGCATCTGCACCGCCTCTGCCATCGTCAACTCGCCCGGGTAGCAGCGGTTCTCCGAATCGGTGTAGCAGTGCAGACATTTTAAGTTACAACGGCGGGTCATCGTCCAGACGACCACGGGCCGTCGGGTCTGCGCTGAAACCGGAGCTCCATGGCCCTGTCCATACCGCAGCGGGTCACTTCCGCTTTCCGCTCCACAGTACAGTTTCGTTACATTGATCATGGCCCTTCCTCCTCCGACCAGACCGGTTCGTATCCCAAGCTCTTGAGGCGGTCCGCCACAGCCGATACTGGACGCTCATCCTGGATCGAAAACTGCCCATCCTGATTCTTTGAGGTATAGCCCCCAACACTGGTCCGTGAGCCGGCGCTCATCTGAGTCACGCCGAGTCCCATCTCTAACGCTCGATCTCGGATGACTGCACACTCTCGGGTGGAAAGCGTCATCCCCACTTCGGGCAACGCCACGCGGATCAAAGCGACCAACCGCAGGAAGGCCCGATCGTCGACCGGGTGCGGAGGATAAAACGACCAAGGGGCCTCCTGAGCCGGTTGCAGGCGTGGCAAGGAAACAGTCGAGGGCCAGATGCCGAAGCGGGTATGGATCTCTCGGGCGTGGGCAATCAGCATCGCCGCATCAAAGGCCACATCCCCTAGACCCACGAGGATCCCTAAGCCCACCCTCCGAAACCCAGCTTCAATGGCTCGTTCCAAAGCGGTGAGGCGCCACTCGTAGTTCGCCTTAGGACCGGAGGGATGCGCCTGGGCATAGGTGGCCCGGTCGTACGTTTCCTGGTAAAGGATTACCCCCCTCGCTCCGGCTTCGTATAGTTGCCGGTACCCCTCCACGCTCATGGGCATGGCCTCGACTTTGATGTCACGGATGGCTGGAATCTTTTGGACCGACGCGATGTCCTCCGCAATCGCCCTGGGGCCCGCATACTCTGGATGCTCCCCGGCCACGATCAGCACGGTCTGATGGCCCATCCCCGCCACCGCCTCAGCTTCCGCCCGGACTTCCTCACGGCCTAAGACGCGGCGTTCCAAAAGGGCGTTGTCCCGTCGGAACCCGCAGTACAGGCAGTTGTTCACGCACACGTTGGACACATAGAGAGGCGCGAACAGGACGATACGGTGCGCAAAACGACGCACCGTCAGCTCCCTCGCCTGAAGGAACAGCTCCCGCTCCCGTGCGGGGTCGTCTGTCTGGAGCCACTTCTGGATCTCCTCTGACGAGAGGGTTGGCCCGCTCATGCCAGGCGCGTCTTGTCCGGGACAACAATATTCTTGGCCAGCCCCATGACCTCAAACGTCCGAATGGTCAGGTACGTCAAATCCAGCTCCCACCAGCGCAGGCCGTGCGCGGCGGAACGAGGGAAAGCATGGTGATTGTTGTGCCAGCCTTCGCCAAAGGACAGCAAGGCCACCCACCAGCAGTTCGTGGACCGATCGTTGGTTGGATAGCTCTGGTAGCCCCAGGTGTGGGCCGCGGAATTCACCGACCATGTGACGTGGTAGACCACCACGGTCCGCACACTGAAGCCCCAGATCAGCCAGGGGAGACCTCCGACAGCATAGAGGAGAATCCCCAGCAGGACCGGCCAGAGGCCCTGGGTCCGGTTGAGGAAGAGGTGGACCGGGTCATGCGCGAGATCCAGCGCGGTGCACTTGGCTCGCCTTGGATCGTCATACAGGAACCATCCCATGTGGCCCCACCAGAAACTTTCTACCGGACTGTGGGGATCCCGGGGTGTGTCGGAGTAGGCATGGTGCAAACGGTGGGTGGAAACCCACCCGACCGGCCCTCCCTGGGCCGCAAGCAGCCCGCAGAACGTCAAGAGATACTCCAACAGCCGGGGCGCCTTGAAACTCCGGTGGGTCAACAGCCGGTGATAGCACAGGGCAATCCCCACCCAGCCCGTCACCCACATCAACCCCAGGCAGAGCCAGAAGGCCGACCAGGTGAAGGTGAAGGGAGCCAGCAACACCCCCAGATGGATCAAGCCGATAGGGATAACCACTTCCCACTTCAGCTTTAGCCGTGGCGCACGGGTCATGAGGGTTCATTTCGCTCAACAACAGGCTGCTTCGCTCGCCGGGCGCGCCAGGCCAGCGCAGCCACTGCAGCGAAGATCAACAGCGGCATGCCAGCGATCAAAAGAATGCTGAGATAGAACCCTCGGATAAGTCCTTCGTTTCCGCCTGAGGCGAGGGCCTGGCGGCAGAGGGCGCAGGTTCCGGCGAAAGCCGGCAAGCCGCCACAAAGCTCGACTACCAGAAAACCGGCGAGAAGAATGACCCGTTGCATGGGCTACATCCTCTGAACCAGGTGAAAGACGACATCCGGAAATAAAGCCAGGACAAAAGCGATCCCTATCACGACGGGAATCCCGGACAAAAGCCAAACGATTCTTCGGTCGAACTTCAGATGCATGAAGTACAGCGCGATCAAGAGCGCTTTGGCCAGCGCCGCTGCAATCAGGATCGTCACAATCGCTCCCCGTGGCCATCCGGCCAACACGACGCCGATCTCCAAGAGGGTCAACCCGATCAGCCAGCCGTAGATTCCCAGATACGTTCCTGCCGTTGGGTGCCTTATCCGCTCCATCTTCATCCTGTCAGATGTGGGCCGCACGAGGGATCAGCGGATTCGCATTGATGAGCGCAACCCACTGCCGTCTGGCTTCGACGAACGCCAGACGCCGCTGTGCAACTTGCCGTCTCATGGAATGGAGATAGGTCCGCGATGTTTCCACCGTCGCTTTCCGGAGGCGGCGGAATTCTTCCTCCACCCGCCCCCATTCCTCCAGAGCGTTTTTGAGAGCGGCGTACCGTTGGCGCACCGTCTCGAGCAGGGCGGTTCCGCTCGGATGGCGCTGACGCCCAAGCTCCCGCTCCACCCGTTGATGTTCGGCCGCAACCCTGGCCGCCAGAATCGCGTGGGGGCGGACCCGATGCAGTTTGCTTGCCAGCCCGCACCCATGAAGGAGCGCGATCGTCCATTTGCTGGGATCCCATTGGTACCAGCGAACCCCATTGCGGTAGTCGCTGGCAAAGCGGTGGTGGAAGTTGTGGTAACCTTCGCCGTTGGTGAGGAACGCCACAAGCCAGTGATCTCGGGCCGTGGCATCGATGTCGTACGTGGCCTTGCCAAAGGTGTGGCAGATGGAGTTGATGGACCAGGTGGAGTGGTGGACAAGGGTCAGCCTCCCCACCACCCCGAGCAACACGGCGCCCATGAAGTGGCCGGTGGCCGCCCCGATCGCCAGGGGGAGCACAATCCCGGCGGTGATGGCCCATACCGGATAGTATCGATGCTGATGGAGGATGAGGCGGTCCTCGGCGAGGTCCTTGACGTTGCTGTAGTCGGTCTCGTGGCGCCAGAACAGAATCCAACCGACGTGGGCGTACCAGAAACCTCGCTTGATGTTGTAGGGATCCCGCTCCGTGTCAACGTAGAGGTGATGGTCCCGATGCTGGGAGGACCAGAGGAGCGCGGATTGTTCAAACGCCGCCGCTCCAAACAGAAGACTCAGGAACGTGACCAGCCGGCTGGCCTGAAACGAGCGGTGAGCAAACAATCGGTGGTAGCCGACGGTGACGCTTAAGCCCGTGGCGATCACGTAACCGAAGAAGAGGAGCCATTCCGAACGGGAGACGCCGACCCGAACCGCGTAGCAGGGCAACGCGGTGAGTGTGATGAATAACAAGGATCCGAAGAAGACGAGATTGAAGACGTTGAGCTTACGAATCATGCGGCCCGGTGACATGGAAACCTCCCTTGTACCCATGGTCTCATGGGGTTTACACCAAACATAGGATTGCGAACAAAATCACCCAGACGACATCGATGAAGTGCCAGTACAGCCCGCTGTACTCGATGCGGCCGACGACTGTCGAGGAAAGGGCGACGCGGGAAGCCGCCAGAAGATACAGCACGACGATAACCCCCGAAAGGACGTGCAACGCATGGAATCCAGTCAGCAGGTAGTAGCAGGAGCCAAAGAGGCTGGAGGAGATCGTAAAACCCTGATGCACCATGTGGGCGTAGTCATAAATCTTGATCGCCAGAAACGTGCAGCCCAACAGGGCCGTCGCCAGGAGGAATTTCCCTGAAGCCCGCGGCCGATCTGCTTCGGCGGCATTTAAGGCTAGCGCCATAGTCAAACTGGAGGTGATCAGGACCACGGTGTTGATTCCCAGGAGGGCGGTATTGAGGACCTCCCCTGGGCGCGGCCAACCGGCGCTACCGAGCCGCAAAACGATGTAGCTGCCGATCAAGCCGGTGAAGAACATGATCTCCGAGACGATGAAGACCCACATCCCCAACTTCCCTAATGGGATTTCAGGAAGGGGCCCTTCAACCGTTACGTTCAAGTTTTCCTTCAACTTTCCCCTAACGTTTTGGCCCGGGGATCGGCCTGTGAAATCCAATCTCGATCGGTTAAGCCCGGCGCCCCGTACTCGTGCGGTCCGCACCAGACCTGCGGGATCACTTCGTAGTTGTGCCACGGCGGTGGTGAAGAAACTGTCCAAGCCAAGCTTCCCGCCTCCCAGGGATTGGCAGGGGCTGGTTTCCCTCCCTTCAGCGAATGAAAGAAGTTGTAGAAGAACAGGATCTGTGACGCAACCAGGCCGAGAACTGCCCACCCCAAGAACACGTTAAGCGGCTGAATGGGTTTAAGGAACTCATACGCCGTCGCATCCGCAATCCGCCGCATGTGGCCGTGCAGGCCGACGAACATCATCACGGAAAAAACCATGTTCAGCAATACGAAGCTCAACCAAAAGTGCAACCGCCCCATCTGTTCGTCCATCTGCCGGCCGAAGATCTTTGGAAACCAGGTATAGATGAATGCGAACGCTCCGAAAAGGACGCTGGCTGCCAAGGTGTAATGGAAGTGGCCGACCACAAAATAGGTGTCGTGGACATAGACATCAAAAGTCTGCAGCGCCAGGAACAGGCCGGTCAACCCGCCAACGGCAAACACATAGACGATACCCAGTGCAAAGAGCAACGGCACCGTCAGGCGGATGGACCCTCTCCAGAGGGTCGCCAGCCAATTGAAAAAGAAGATCGCCGTTGGGACGCTCACGGCAATCGTCAGAAACATGAAGGCCTTTCCCACCAGGGGATTCATCCCGCTGGTGAACATATGGTGTCCCCAGACGACCCCACTTAAAATCGTGATCGTCAGCATGGAAAGGACCGTGGCCTTGTAGCCAAACGCCGGCTTTCTGGAGAAGACGGAAAGCAGATCTCCGACCAATCCCCAGACCGGCAGAATCAGGATGTATACCTCCGGATGCCCAAATCCCCAGAAGAGATGCTGGAACAAAAGAACTTGCCCCCCTGCCCGTGGGGCCAGAGGGCCGGCCACGAAAAAAGCGGTTCCCAACCGCCGGTCGCAAAGAACCATAAAGAGGGCCGCCGCCACAATGGGAAGCCAGAGGGTGTTCAAGACGGCGCTAAAGAAAAGCCCCCACTGAGTCAAGGGAAGCCGCCTTAAGCTCAAACCCGGGGCTCGAAGCTTCAGGATCGTTGTGATGTAGTTGATCCCTCCCATCAGGATCGAGACAGCATCCAGAGCCAGCCCCAGGATAAACAGGTCCTGCCCCCAGCCGGGCGTCACCTCAGTACTGGAGGAAAGGGGCGCGTAGATCGTCCAGCCAAAGCCGGCCGCGCCTCCGGGAACGAAGAACGAGACAAGGAGGATCAAGCTTCCCACAACCAGGAACCAGTACGAGAGCATGTTTAAGCGTGGGAACGCCATGTCCCGGGCGCCCACCTCCAAAGGAATCGTGTAGTTGCCCAACGCCCCCAAAAGGATCGGGGTGATGGCAAAGAAGACCATGATCCCCCCGTGCATGGTGAAGAGCATCGGATACGCCTCCGGAGTGACCGCTCCTCCCGACTCAGGAAACAGGAATCTGCCGATCAGTGGGATCGGCTGCCAAGGGTAAGCCAATTGCCAGCGGATGAGAAGCGTCATCAGGCCCCCAAAGGCAAGCCAGAAGATCCCGGTCAAGAGGTACAGGACGGCAATCACCTTGTGGTTGGTGGAAAAGAGGCGGCGCCGTAAAAATGATGGGGGCGTGTCCGTGGGGTTCATCTTTCCTTCCAGTCCCAACCCCAATTGGCATCCTGGGGTCCTTCCCGGCCCTCCTGTGCCAGCCAGGCTCCGAATTCCTCTTCAGACAACACATTCAAAAAACCCCGCATCCGGTAGTGCCCGAAGCCGCAGTGCTCGGCGCAGGCGATGTCGTAGGTTCCGGTTTTTGTCGCCTGAAAATAAAGGGAGGTGACAAGCCCAGGAACCGCGTCCATCTTGACCCGAAGATTTGGAAGGAAAAAGCTGTGGATCACATCCTTGGAGGAAAGCTGTACGATCACCGGCCGGTTCACCGGCACGTAAAGCTGGTTGATCGTGGTGACATCATCCCCTGTTCGGAATCGGCCGTCCATTCCGGCATATCGGATGTTCCAGGCAAACTGCTCCGGCATAATTTCAATCTTGAGCGCCAGGGCCGGGTCCGGAGGGGAGCCCCAAGCCTCCCGCCAAGCCCAGTGGTCGTGGATGGCCAGGTTCACGTCGATGGCCAGAAAAATGAGGATCGCGAATCCAACGGTTAAGCTGATCGCCAAGCGGCTGTCCCCGTGGGTATAGAGGGGGCGATGCCCAGGGTGGGATCGAAAGCGGATCAGGCAAAAACCCAGGATGAAAACCACCGCCAGGAACGCCACACCGGTTAACCCGAAAGCCACCCGGAACAGGTGGTCCACCGCTTTCCCGGTGGCGGAGACATCCGTCGGAAAACCAAAGCTCGCCAAGGGTCTATCGCGCTACCGCGATGGTCTCAACGATCTCCGCCACCTGGCGCTCGGTAGGGCCGAGGCCTTGGGAAGAATGCTCTCGGCGGGCCAAGCAAGCGATCTCCTTAAGAGACAAAACTCCAACGAGCCTGCCGTTTTCTACCACCGGCAACCGGTGGATCGTTGCCTTCTCCATCAGTTGAACCGCCTCCTCCAGGCTCGCTTCGGCAGAGAGCACCTTGGGCTGCTTCGTCATGCAAGCCTCTACGGAGATCTTGTTCGCGGGGAGGCCTGCCTGGGCCAGATGAAGCGCCAGGTCCCGGTCAGTCACCACCCCAACCACACGCCGGGTCTCCATATTCTCCACGATCGGCACAAATCCGCAGTTCTTGCGGGCCATGATCTGGCCTGCAGCGGCACAACTGTCCTTCGGGGTACACACCGCTGGATTACTGGTCATCAACTCTCGAACCTTCATGGGCACTTCCCTCCTTGAATCAAGATCTCCTCCGCATTAAACCAGTCTTCCCAGTCCCGCCCATGTTCCCCGCCCCGCTTCTGGTACAGCTGATAAGCCAGTTGAGCAACCCTCTCCTGCGTTGGCTTTTCATCACCTGCAGGACGCCCAAAGGCCTGCTCCAGGTTTGGCCTTCTTTGTCTTTCCTTCCTCATGATCGGCATGCCTTTCCCCTCCCCAATTTGGTCGGTTTACCGAAGGGCCTGCGCCAGCCCATTTAATTCCTGCGGCCTGAGGCCGAACTCGAGCACATCCAAGAGTAACCGATCCTCCTTCTTCTCGTGGTCTTCCCAGAGATCGACGAACAGCCGGCTGGCGCCGGCAACCTCCGCCCAATGGAACCCCCGCGAGCCCTGGAGCAATTCGGTCAACTCTTTCACGGCAGACCGAAGCTCCCGATGCTGGTCCCGCAATTGTTCCAAGGGATCAGCCTCTTTCCCCAGATGATGTTCCAGAGCCGGAAAAAGGGTCCCCTCCTCTTTCTCTAGGTGCATCTCCAGGAGGGGCCTTAAGCTACCCACGAGCCACCTGAGAGCCCCTCGGCGGTCTTCGGGACTTACATCGACGGTCAATATCCGTTCCAACACCTCCACCTGCGACTCCAACGACCGATGCTCCTCTCGGATCCTCTCATCCCATCGCTCTCTCCAGGCCATGGCAGAGCCCCCCTCGTTTGGCTCCTTTCTACCGCGTGCAGGAAAATGGTTCCATGATCCAAATCATAAAATGAGATTTTATGCGGCAAGCCAAGGATTGAGCTTCACCGCATCCCGACAGAGGAGCGTTTCTCCGCAGGAAATGTTCTCGAAAAGGTGGGGTCCGAGGCTCTGCTTTAAACTCTCCTCGGCCAACGCTTGGAGCTCCACGGGGCTAGCGGTTATCGTCCCCCCACCCGCTTGCAAAAGAAGAAGGACCAGCCCATCAGCCACCTCTTTCACCAACTCTTCAAGGCCCTGATTCACTTCCAAGACGTACCAACCCGCTCGCTCCTCCGCCTTGGAGGGCGCCCTCCCTGAGGCCCAAGGGCTGGGGCTCACTCCCTCTTCGCACTGCCTGCCCAAGCCACACAGGTCGTACTGAGTCACGTGCCGTTGCAAAAGTTCTCCGACGGCGTTTCGCAGCGAGGTGTAAAAAGGCAGGTTGGATCCCCTCTGTCCCATTTCGAGACGTTGGATCACTCTCTCCCAGAGGGCCCAGGAAACCTCATCCACCAAGTCCTCAAGAGGACGTTCCTTGGGGTAATGCAATTGATACCGCTTCATCGGAACCTCTTCTCATCCTCACCCCTAAGTTTAGCGAAGGAGGAAAGCTTCCTCTATGATTTGGATCATATGGAAAATATTTTCAGGGGGCTATGAATGGACCAGGCACCCTTGCGACGAACGAGAAGGGGCACTCCTTACCCACACAAGCGAACCCCTGGTCGAGGCATCTTCGAAGACCCCATCCCTTCGGGACCCATGCCTCCTCAGGAGCATCCTCCTTCTCGATCAGAACGACGCGGACACGTTTCTGAAGCGCCTTGCACCAGAGGTACGCCTGACGTTCAGCCATCTTTTCTTTCCCCTTCTCATGAGATTGACGCATCCAAAGAAATCCGTTCATGGCCGCAGTAAAAACCACAGGCCACAGAGAATGAACGAAACTCCGACCCCCGCACGAAGGAGTTTGGCGGGTAACGCAAAGCCTGCTCCCCAGCCCAGCCCTACGGCGGCCAGGGTGGAGCAGATGAGGGCCAGGATGGCGCCGGTCAACACGCTGGCCGGAGCTTGGGATGCCGCGGAGGTGCTGATGATCGCCAGCCAGGTTTTATCGCCAAGCTCCGAGACAAACACCATACCAAACGTTGCTGTCACGATTCGCCAGTCCACCGGGGATACCCTTTACGACATCTTTTCGCGGAGCTTCCAAACAGCCCTTTGAAACGAGCGGTGCCATCGCTCCATGGGGAAAACCCTCCTCTATGAGGTCTCACCAATCCTAAACTTCTCACAGCTTCTGCCCACGCGGCATCGCCAGCCACGAGACGCCGATGGAAATCCCGTACAAAACAAGAAGGGGTACCCAAAGGAGTGTCATGTTGACCACGTCCGGAGTTGGAGTCAGGATCGCCGCAGCAATGGTCATCCCCAGGAAGGCGATGCGCCAGCGGGCACGGAGCATCCCCGGCGTAATGACTCCAACCCTCGTCAGAAGGAAGATGCCCAGCGGCAGCTCAAATACCGCACCCGAGGCCAGTAAAACGGTTGTCACAAACCCCAGGTATCGGCTGACCGAAATCACCGGCACCAGCGACTCTGTCCCGAAGCCCAAGAGGAAATGTAAAGCAGTCGGTAACAGCACCCCATAGGCAAAGGCGACCCCAGCCAAGAACAGGAGGCTTCCCCACCCGATGAAATGGATGCCGTAGCGGCGCTCCCGAGGGGAAAGCCCCGGCCTGATAAAAGCCCAGGCTTCGTACAGAAGGATCGGCATGGCAAGGACAAAACCGGCCAGGAAAGCCACCTTCAGATACGCCACGACTCCCTCGGTCGGGCTGAAGAAGGCAAGCGAAGGCAAAGCGTCTCCGGCCGGCTTTTTGAGCCATGCGAGGATTCGTCCGGCCCAGACGAAACTTGCTGTTGTCCCGAGTACCACCGCCCCCAGGCCCACCCATAAACGTTTGCGCAGCTCCTCCAGATGCTGGAGGACAGGAAGGGTCCGCTCCCCATCCGGCAGCCTGACAACCGGTGTCGTTTCAGGGGGAGCCTGAGGTTTCATGTTGAGCAATAGGTTCGACATCTTCATCTGCCTGCCGCGCCAGCGGCGCAGGCAGGGACGCTTTCCGAGCCGACACGCACAACATCCCATAGAACGGCTTCGCCATGAATCGATCGGCTCTCTCCACGGTGAGACCGAACTCTTCAGCCAGCTTCCGGAGTTCGCCCAAACGCAGCATCGCCGTGTAGGTGCGGTCGAAGAGCTTCACCCAGTAGTGCATCAGACGGCAATGCCAGAAATCTCTGCACCAGTCCACAACGATCAACCGCCCGCCCGGACGCAGGACCCGCACCCACTCCTGGAGCGCTTGTCGAGGCGCAGGAAGGTGGTGGAGGGTATTCGCACACACTACTGCGTCGAATTCTTCAGCCCCAAACGGCAACGCCTCAGCCCGGCTCATCTGGAATGTAGCCCTGGAACAGCCCGTCAATTTCGTATGCGCCAGCCCGACCATGGCCGGCGCCGCATCGACTCCAACGATGCTCACCTTGGGAAACCGCTCAACCGCCATCCGCGCAAACTCCCCTGTGCCACATCCGACATCCAAGATGCGCTCGGTTCCGGAAACCCGCAGCGCCTCCAGCGCATGCCCCAGCGTCTGCGCCAGATACGCCTGCCAACGACGATCATACCGTGCGGCCAGCCGGCCGTAGTGCCTGACGAGCACTGCCTTCGGCATATCCCGTTTCACGTCCACCGCTTTGGAGCATCTCAAGCGCATGCGGCAGCGAGGAAAGGAGTGCCTCCATTGGCGCTCAGCCGCAGAAGGCCTTGTGTTTCTGTGACTCGCAAGAGACGTCCGCTTCCTGGGACGATCCGGAACCCTTCGGCGTTTTAAGGTCTTTGAATTCGTCCGCCTCCTTCTCTACCTCCTTCAGCCCCTTCTTGAATTCGTGGAATGATCTGCCGATGGCGCGTGCGATCTCCGGAAGCCGCCCAGCGCCAAACAGAAGCAGCGCGATCAGCAGGATGACCAAAAGCTCCGGGAACCCGATGTTCTGCAGAAACCCAAACATGGACCTCACCTCCTCTCGATTCGGTCCTTACCATACCCTCCCCTCGGCAAGCCCATCTTCACACCAAAGCCTACAGCAAATGCCGTGGCTGAGGCTCCACAGGGAACTTCACTTGCCGGATTTCAGGAATTCGCGGATCGCCTCGTACTCCTCCTTCGTGAAGTTTGCCCGCACGCGCATCTGATGGGTAATCAGATCCCATTCTCGGTCGCTGTACGACGTTGGAGAACGCATGGTATGGCACCGCGCACAGTTTTGCGCCCACAGCTGCGCACCGCCTGGCCTGGTGACGCTCCCCCTCCCTTCAGATGATGCCGAGGGCGAACGTCCCTCTGCCCATGCAAGCCGTCCACTTGTCGCCAACACCGCCAGACCAACCGCTATCGTCCAACACCACCTCCACATTCGCCCTCCCCTCATGAGTTTTTCCCCCTTTCTCAAAAGCCCATTGCTACCTGAGTCAAGAATGCGTCCTCATCCTGCGTGCCTTTTCGCTTATCGAGCCGATAGGCTGTTTTAAACACCGCGCTGGGTGTCAGGTGATAATTCAGGCCTAGCGTCCAACGCGTCTCATCCTGGCTGCTCGGCGCATCGCTCGGTTGATTGATGATGTCAAAGCGGACCACCGGTTCAAGGCGCTCGATGAGCTTTCCACCCACCTTGGGCCGATAGGCACCCTGGAGATATCCAGCCCGGCGATCGTTGGAAAACGCCCCCTTCCCCGTCCCATAGTTAAACGCACCCACATGCGACCAGATCCATTCGGATCGCAGATCGATGATGCCCTTCAGGAGCTCCGAATCACGTGTGTAGGAAAAATCCAATCCTTGGAGAGTCGCATGCACACCTGGATCGGCATCTGCCCTGCCGCCCACCTGGGCGCGCAGCAGCGAGTAGCCGACCTCAGCCTCCGGGATCGGCGAAAAGCCCACCCGCAGTCCCACGGCTTTATTATTGTTGTTGTCCTCCGTGTTGGCGAAGGCCAGTTCCCCCGCGTGTGTCGCGGAGGTTTGCACTGTTGGTCCGTTGGAGATCCAGAGTGCATAGTTGGCTTTGGCCAACTCGAACAAGGGCAGCGGGACCGCGCCGCGGACCTGCGCTCCAATCTCGGATTCGGGAACCAGCCGCGTGGAACCGCTCTTATACCCCAGCGGTTTGTCTGTCAGTTTGTTGATCCAAGCCGGGTGCAAGCGCTCCATGAAAATCCCAAACGGGGAGAGGAACTTTCCTCCCTCAAGAGTCATATAGTCGTTCAGCAGATACGACACATCCGCATACTCGAGGCTCGTCTCCGTCTTTCCATCCTCCAGTTCGAGCTCCAGCTCTCCCTCAAAGAGCAACCGGTCGGTCGGCTCCCAGAGGAAGATCGGGTTGAAGTTCGCAGTGAAGTTGGAGTTGGTCTTCGCTCTCTGGGGATCGGTGTAGCCGGCCGCGGCATACCCTGCAAGGAGGAACTTCGTCAGCCCAGGACTCAGCGCATCCACCTTCTCCTTAAGTTGCCCGAACTCCTCCGGGCTGACAGGTTCTTTTTCCGGGGCAACGGCGGGGGCCACTTCTCTCCGCCGAGCGACCACCTCTCGCAGCTGCTGCACCTCACGCTTGAGCTGCTCGTGTTCCTCCTTCAGCTTTTGAAATTCCCTTGCGCTTACCGTCTCCTCCGCCCATCCGTCTTGGCAAAAACCAAGCGCCACAAGCAACGCCAGACCGAAAAAGACCTTCGACTGCCTCCACCTCATGTTCATGTTTTTCCTCCCCTTATGGAACACCCCATTTATTTCTTTGCTCTCCCCAAGGTCCGCACGTAGTGGACCAGTTGCCAGCGCTCTTCTTCGGTCAACTCCTTCTTGAGTGTTGGCATCGGTTTTCGACCTTCGGTGATTTTCCAGAAGAGTTCCCCGTCAGTTTGGGCATCCATGCGCTTGGCATCCGTCAAATCACCGGGGGCGCGTTCTAAATCCCTCGCCGCAGGCCCATCGCCGCGGCCAAATCTCCCATGGCAGGAGAGGCATTCTGCCTCATAGAGCTTCTTGCCAGCTTTGATGGTCGCCTCATCGGCCGGAAGGGGGTTTGCCTTGCGAACAGCCTGCGCTGGAGCTTTCCACTCGCTTTCATCCGTGCCATTACTGGCCAGCCCGAGATACGCCAACCCCAATGTCAGGAAGATCGCCACGCTTACAACACGCGCCATACGCCAAGCCATCTGTGTCATGCTGACTCTCCCGATTTGCTCCTTGGGATCTGTGCCAGATGGTAGGCTGCAAATCCGTAGGTACCCCAAACGATTGTCAATAACACGATGATGACTGCTACGAACTCCCGAGGGGCGCGTGGAGCCCACAAGGCTGGAGGAAAGGGGGCGACTTGTACAGGCACCGGGATCCCCCATCTGACTCTGGTACGTCCCGTACCTCCCGCAACCCCCTCGGTCGCATCTACGGTGGCAACGATGTCGACATCGCCGATGGCATCCCCTGGGACGTCTGCAGGACAAGAGAAATTGGCCATGCCCTGGTCGTCGGTGTCTGCCTCGCCAAGCGAAAGCAATCCAAAGGTGCGTTTCGCAAAGAAGTGGACCGTCACCCCAGCCATCGGTCCAGGACCTCCGACAGAGGCAACCAGCTGGTGCCGTCCAGCTCCCTCCGCTCCCCTCACGGCCACGCTCAGCGGCTCTCGAGCAGGGGCTTGGGCCACTGCGAGACTTCCAAGACTGGCCAGCCCGAGAATCAGGCCACCGATGCTAAGCCACTTACGTCGTTGGGACATCGGACGTGTCCTCGAGTGTTTCCCAAATGGAGACGATGGGAAACAGTTTAGAAAAGAGGGTGAACAGCAGGAGGAACATCGCCAGCGCCCCCGCCACAATGGACCACTCGATCCAGGTCGGGAAATAGCGGATCCATGACGAGGGCACTCCCTGGACCGGAAGGAACGGGGTTTGTAAGGTGGGGACTACAATGAGATACCGCTTGAGCCACATCCCGAGATTCACCAAAACCGAGGCGGTGGTGATTCCGATGATCGTCCTGGTTTTCGGCAAGATCAGCAGGATCGTCGGGATGAAGAGCCCCAGCATGGCCATCACCCAGAAATCGAACCCGTAGCGGTGCAGGTCGAAGAGATTCTTCAGGAGCTTCACGTCAATACTTTCCGCGCTGTACCAACTCGTCAGGTATTCACTCAACGTGAAGTACATGTACAGGAGGCTCAACGTCAAGAGGAGGCTGCCGAGATTGCGGAACTGCTGGAGGGCAATGTACCGCTCCAGATGATACACTCGGCGGAAAACCGCCATGGCGGTAATGATTGCTGCGGTTCCAGAGAAAATAGCTCCCACGACAAAGTACGGGCCGAAGATCGTGCTGTGCCAGCCGGGACGAAGCGTCATGCCAAACACCCACGAGACCACAGTGTGCACGGAGACCGCCACCGGGATGATGATCACCGCCATGGCTCCCAGAGCCTTCTCCAAATGGGCGCGCTGAGCCGGCGTATCGTGCCACCTGATGGCCAGGATGCGGTAGAGCCGCTTGCGCCACCCGGCGATTGCCGTACACTGATCCCGCATCCTCGCCAGATCTGGGATGAGTGCAACATAAAGGTAGAGGAGACTGCCGGTCAGGTAGGTCGCGATCGAGAGGACATCCCACAGGATCGGCGACTGCAGTCGACCATACCGGATGACGTAGAGGAGCCTGTCCGGACGTCCCATGTCGACAATCACCATGGGGGCACCGACCAACAGTGCGATGACGGTAATCGCCTCGGCCATCCGGGTGATTGGCCGGCGCCACTCGGCATGGGTGACGCGGAGGATCGCTGAAATCAACGTTCCCGCGTGGCTGATGCCAATAAAGAAGATGAAGGTGGCGATGTAGAGGCCCCAGGAGACGTACTCCCGCATCGCGGTGACCTCTAAGCCATGGATGAGCTGGATCGCATAGGCAAACAGGCCAAAGGAGCAGACGGCAACCAGGCTGCCGATCCACAAGCGCCCCTTGCGACTGGTTTGCCGGACAGATCGCAAAAGCTCTTCGGCCGCCGCGTCTGCTGACTGTTCAGGTTGCATGGGACACCTCCAGAACTTTGGGCGGGGCTGGATAGCGCCGATTCTTCGGCGGCAGATAATACACGCGCGGCTGCGTCCCAAGATCCTCCAGATACCGGTAACCGGCCCGATCCAACAGGAGTTCCGACAGCCTCAAGGTCTCGCCCTGGCCGTTTGTCACGGCATCCTCGTTTTGATCGCCGAAATAGATCGCCCCCATCGGACAGACCGACGCGCAGGGGGGGAGTTTCCCCTCCCGCGCCAGGTGCGGACAGAAGTCACACTTCTCAACGGTTCCCATGCGTCGAGGAAAGCCGTACTCAGGCGAGTAAGGGGTGGCGAGCTCTTCCGACGTGTGCGAAGGATTGCCCCAATTGAAAAACCGCGCTGTGTAAGGGCAGGCGGCCATGCAGAATCGGCAGCCAATGCATCGTTCGTTGTCGACGAGGACAATCCCATCCTGACGTTTAAAGGTCGCATCCACCGGGCAGACTTTGGTGCACGGGGGGTTGTCGCACTGAAAGCACGGTTTTGGAAACCAATAAGGGGCGGCCGTAGGGCTATCCTGCATCTGGTAGACCTTGATCCATTCCCGGGGGGCCGGGGTGAAGTGCATGGCCTGACAGGCCTGTGTGCACTTCCGGCAGCCATCGCACTTGGCCAGGTCGATGACCATCACGAACTTCTTGCCAGGAATGCCACGGCGGACTTCGCTGGGGAGCGGCGGATAGGCCTGCCTGGGCTTCATGGCCAGCGCCACCACTGTTTTCCATCTCAGGGCTGCCGCGACAACGATGAAGGTACCAACCGCTCTCAAAAACTCACGCCGAGTCATGGGGGTAGTTCTTCCTGCATGGGCAAACCTCTCCTTTGCGTTTCAGATGCAAGCTTATGCAAATCAGAGACACAAATGTATGATCTGTGTCATACTGTCTGAATTTTCTGGGCCAGGCCCTTGGGATTCACCAGGATAATCTTCTTCCGTTGCATCAGGAGGAGATTCTCCTGACGCATCCGGTTGGTGACCCGGATGGCCGTCTCCACGGTGGTACCAGCCAGCTCCGCCAGCTCTCGCCGCGTCACGGGCAAGGTCGTCCCGAAGTCCTCGTCCAGCCTGAGCAGAACCGAGGCAATCCGCTGTTCAACAGGGGCAAACGCAGTGGCGTATGCCTCCGCCATGTGGTGGAAGCGCTGGCTGAAGATCCCGATCACACAGGAGGCGAAGGGGGCATTGGATTGGAGAATTGCACGAATGGATTTCGCGGGAATGCGGACAGCCTCCACCGGCGTGGCAGCTACCGCGCTGGCCAGGTAACGATCTCCGCTGAAGGCGGAAAGGCCGCAGAGGCCATCCTTGGGAGTCATCAGATCCAGCGTTAAGGTTTTGCTGTCGGTCGTTTTCTTCACCAAACGGACCCACCCTCGCTGAAGAACCCAGAGGATCTCCGCCGGTTCCCCTTCGCGGAACAGGACCGCTCCCTTGGGATAGCGGGACACCTCCACTCTCACATTTAAAGTTCTGAGAGCCGACTCAGACAGATGGACGAACGGCTCCTGGCAGTGCCAAGGCTTCACAGGAAAAACCCCCCCTCTTCTTTTACTCACTACGATCAAAGGTACCGTGGAACGGAGGAGAAGGGTATGACGCAGCTCATAGATTTGAACAATTTCCCTAAGGGGGAATTTCCTTGGGGGGAGGGGCTTAAGTTTATGGCTTCCAGGCAAAAGGAAGAAGTGCTACCCGGAGCTTCGAAATCAACCTTGACCAGTCCCTCTTCTCTCGGCGTGTCTTTGCTCTCTTGAGAGGATCGAAAAACGTGGGTGCCGGCAAGCTCCTCCTCTCTGGGAAATGGGTAAAGACAACGCCATGCTGGATATGGGTGCGGAACAAAAACGGCTCTCCATGCGGAGATCGCTCACGAAGCGGCTGGTAACGCATCTTTTCAGGCTCCTCTCTTTAGGGTGACCCGGCCACCCGGTTGCCCCCTGCCTGCTTGGCTTCGTATAACCTTCTGTCGGCCTCGGCCAACACCTCTTCCCAGTTCGCCCCATCCCCGGGGAAAACGGCCACCCCGAGGCTGAGGGTGACCGGCACAGAAACCGAAGAAGGTGTTGAGCTCTCGGAGGCGAAGAGGGATTGGGCGAATGCGATTCGAAGCCGTTCGGCCACTACCATTGCCCCTGCGGCGTCTGTCTCTGGCAAGAGAATCGCAAACTCATCCCCGCCGTAGCGGGTCACCAGGTCCGAGGCGCGCCGCCTCTGTCTAAGCACCCGGGCCGCGGACTTTAAGACAACATCCCCCATCGGATGGCCGTAGGTATCGTTGAACCCCTTGAACCGATCGAGATCCGCCATGGCGATACTCAACGGCTGACGATGTCGGTCCGCCCGTTTCATCTCCCGAAAGGCAGCCTGCCGGAACGCCATCCGGTTGGGCAAGCCGGTTAAAGGATCGGTCATCGCCTGAATGGCCAGCCGGCGCTCCCGACGCCTCCTTGCAGTGACATTCCGCATCACAGCCAACGCCCAGACCGGTTGCCCCGGAAGCTGGAAGGGCGTGTAGCTGGTGCTCATCGCGATCCTTCTGCCGTCGGCCGTCCGAATCGTATACTCCGCAGTGGGGACCACAGCATCCTGTTGGATCGCCTTCAAGCCCGGGCATTCGGAAGGAGATTGGGCAAGTTTGCAACCATGGGCGTTGCGGCAAACAAGCATCTCCCCGCAGGCCACCCTTCCCGCTATCTCCTGGCTGCGGCAGCCGATGAGGCGCTCCAGCGCCGGATTGATGGCCAGAACCTTTCGGTTCTTGTCGATCACCATCATCCCGTCGCAGGAGTTCCAGAGAATCTCAGGGACCGGAATCCCGTTCTGCGTGGCCACTAAAATTCCTTCTCCTCTCGAGAGTAGACGGCATCTTTGGCAAATTGCCCTTTTTGCCTTCATTCTCAAAGCTACCTCACTGGACAGGTGGTGTGTATGACATAGGTCATGAATCCGGAATTTAATCGGAAGAGGGAGAAGGCCGTTCGTCCTAAGAGCCGGTTGGCTCTAAACAGTCAAACTGGAGAGTTTACTTAAGGCGCCTGCTTGGAGGATCTGAATGCTGCCCCGGCTTAAGCGCAGCCACCCCCGCTTCTGGAAGCGGCTTAAGGTCCGGATGGCGGTTTCCACCGTGGTGCCGACCAATTCTGAAATCTCCTGGCGGGTCAAGGGGATGGTGTCCCCGAATTTCTTCTGGAGGGTCAAAATGGCCTGGGCAATCCGCTGCTCCACCGGATCGTAGGCAAGACAGCCTTTGGCCTCTACCTGGCGCAGGCGGCTGCAGAAGAGACAAAGGGCCTGCTGGAGCATGGCAGGAGAACTTTGCATCAATCCATGAAAAATCCGGCTGGGAATCTGAAGGATCTTCGCCTTTGTGGCGGCGACCGCCGTCGCCGGATAGGTTCCCCGATCCAGCGCCGGCAGGCAGCAGAAGATTTCTCCCGGTGTCATCACACAGGTCGTCTGCACCCGACCGACGGAGAGGTAATGCAGAAGATGCGCTCTCCCCTCCATGACTAACCAGACGCTATCCGAGGAGTGCCCTTCGTGGAAAATGGTCTGGCCCTTTGCATAGGTGCGCTCCAGCGACTGAGAGGCCACATGTTGCCTCTCTTTCGAGGAGAGGTTCTTAAAAAATTCCGCCTGCCTTAAAAACAGTTCTACCCCGTACCGTCGAGACATCGAAGTGTACTTCCATTATACAAGCTTCGAGTGATCTGTTAGCGAAGAATCCGCTTGACACGCATGCCAAGTTTTATACAATGTATAATACTTAATGCCCGAGGAGGACAGGCTGGATGAGTGCAGTTTTGGAAAGGACCTACGGCGTTGAAGAAGTGGCGAAGGCGTTTGGCGTCTCCGCGCCTTTGCTTCATAAATATCGGCTGGTGGGCCTTCTCCGAACAGCGAGAGAGCCGCACCGAGGGAAGCGCCGTCTCTTCTCCGAAGACGAGTATCGGCGAGCCGGCGCTTTGATCGTTTTTCGCTCCTTGGGATTCGGCATCCGCGAGCTTAGGCGGATGAAGCCGGTGGAGCTCCGGCTCTTCGGGTTGCTTCAGAAAATGCACGAACCACAGGATAGGCAAGCGCCTGAGCTGCTCCGAGGGCTCTTTACGGAGGGATTAGTCGTTGTGGGGCACGAGACCGTTAAAACGAAACTGACCAAGGCGGAGCGAGAGGCACTCAAGAAGCTCCACGCGGAGTACGTCGGCTTCTTAAAAGAAGCGTTGAGGCGCTTCGAATCGCATGAGCGCCTTCTCCACAACGTCTGGGAATTGAAGAGCGTGATTGGGAAGCTCACGGCTCTTTCTCCCCCAGACTAAAATTTTTTGGCCAAAGTTGTTACGACGTATCATTCTTGGCGCATGCGTTCAAAGACATTGAACTCTCAGGAACCCGGTATATCCAACCGACCTTGGAGTCCTGAAGCGGAAGCGGCCGTTTTAGGGGCTCTGTTGACGGATAGCTCTGCCACCCAGCAGGTGCTGCAGCAACTTTCTCCGGACGACTTCTACGATCCCAGGCACAGAGTGATTTGCAGGACTATCCAGGAGTTGATCCAACAAGGTCTGCCTGCAGATTTGGTCACGGTCTGCAACGCCCTGAAATCAACCGATCACGCCGGCTCCATCCCTGCCAGCTACGTCGCAGGCCTCACCCAAGCGATCCCGCTCGTCGCTCACCTGCCCCATTACGTGAACATTGTCCGACAGGAAGCCAGTCGGCGCAGGAAGCTGCGCGCTGCCGAGCAACTGGTGGAGACGCTATCCAACGGTCACCCCGAGGAAGAAGGCCATCAACTGATCGAGCAGCTTCTCGGGGAATTCCCGGCAAGCAACGAAGCAGACCTCGGTTCGGCAGATACCGCAGGGGCTGATTTCCAACCGATGGCCTCCACAGAACTCCTTAAGGTATTGGGCCAAACGATCAAGCGGGATGACGAGAACAAGCAGATCACCTTTCTCTGCGCCTTGTCGGCCTATACCGAGGATGCGCAGTTCAACGCAATGTACAACGCCCCATCCTCCACCGGGAAATCCTACATCCCCATCGAGATCTCGGCCCTGTTCCCAAACGAAGACGTGCTCGCTGTGGGTTACTGCTCGCCAACGGCCTTCTTCCACGATGTGGGCCGCTACGTGAAAGATCTGCAAGGATACCTGCTCGACCTGTCCCGCAAGATCCTCATCTTTTTAGACCAGCCCCACACGCTGCTCTTGCAGCACCTCAGACCCTTGCTGTCTCACGACAAGAAGGAGTTCCATTTGAAGATCACGGACAAATCGGAGAAAGGAAGCCTGCGGACCAAAAACATCTCCATCAAAGGATTCCCCGCCGTGATCTTCTGCACGGGAAACATGAAGATAGACGAGCAGGAGGCGACCCGTTTCTTCCTCCTGAGCCCCGAGACTACTCAAGAAAAGATCCGAGAGGCCGTTTACGAGAAGATCCGGAAGGAGGCGGACCTGGAGGCCTACCGCCTCAGCATCAATCAGAATCCGGAAAGAAAGCTTCTGAAGGCGCGCATCGCGGCCATCAAGGCGGCCCGGATTAAAACCGTCAAGATACCCTCTACCCAGCTGATTGAGGAACAGTTTCTGGGCAAGCGCACTGTGTTAAAACCACGGGACATGCGGGACATCGGGCGGCTCATGTCGCTGATCAAGGGCTTCGCCCTTCTCAACTTCTGGCACCGGGAAAGGCAGGGGCCAACGGTGATCGCCAACCCATCCGATCATGAGGAGGCGTTTCGCCTCTGGGAACAGGTATCGGTCAGCCAGGAACACGACCTGCCACCCTATATCTTCCAAGTGTACCAAGAGGTGATCGCGCCCGCCTTTCAGGCCAAGGGATCCGGATTAACGCGGCAGGAGGTCTTGAAGCAGTACTTCAAAACCTATGGGCGGCCCTTAGCGGCCTGGCAGTTTCGACAAGAGATCCTTCCGATGCTGGACACCGCTGGCCTGATCGTGGAGGAGCCTGATCCGGATGACAAAAGGAGAATGCTCATCGTCCCTGTTTTGGGGAAATAGTGAGTGGGAGGGTGGGGTAGCATGGGTCGCAAAGCGGACTTTACCCCACCCCGCGACTCACTATTCCCTGCAGCAGAAACAAGAATTCCGGCTTTCTATCCGGCTGAGGGTTACTGGAGAAAATGGAGCCTGATTTTCAGTGGACAGCCAAGAAGGAGCGGTTGGCCTTACTCATTGCGGAAGGGAAGCTTACGCATGAGGAGCAGGCCCGGGAGGTGGGGGTTGCCGAGTCGACGGTCTACAACTGGCAGAGACACCCCGAGTTTCGCAGGCGGGTGGATGAGTTGGTACGGGAGTTGGGCCTGGCACAGAAGACGGAGCGGATCAAGCATTACAAGCGGGTCGTCGAAGCCGGCTTCCAGGAGATCCTGCGCCGGCTGGAGGGGGAGGCAATCCATGAAGAACCGTTGGCCACCCTCCTTCGGGAAACAAGGGAGTACGTCCAGCTTCTCAGAGAGGAGTTGGGGGATGCCCATGCGCCAGCTCTGGACATCTCCATTCTGCTGAGCGAGAGAGGGAATGAACCAGAGGATCCTGTATCCCTACCAGAAAAACTTCTTGGCCGATTGGAACCGGTTCCGGATCGTCTTAAAGGCCCGGCAGATCGGGCTGTCGACGGCGATCGCTCTGGAGGGGGTGTCGAGCGTGTTGAAGCATAAACGCTACGCCGCGCTGTACGTCTCCGCCTCCGAGCGGCAGAGCATGAATCTTCTTTCGTATGCTTACGATTTCTTGCGGCCGCTCAAACCTAAGTTCCTGGAGGAGACCAAGACCTCCTTTACCCTGGCCAACGGCTCAAGCATCTATTCTCTGCCCAATAACCCCAACACGGTCCGGGGCTTTGCCGCCGATCATGTGTACCTGGATGAGTTCGCCCATTTCCAGGATGACAAGCTCATGCTCCAGGCGATTGTCCCTTCCATCTCTCGTGGAGGCAGGTTAACGGTTGTCTCTACACCGCTGGGCAAACGGGGCGAATTCCACCGGCTCTGGACACAAGATCCCAAGTTCTCCAAGCATCTGTGCGATTTCACTGCCTGCCCCGATTTAAAGATTGAGGAACTCCGGTCCACCCTGGATGAAATCAGCTTCCGGCAGGAGTACTGCTGCGAGTTCATCGATGAAACATTGGCTTACTTTCCCTATGAGCTGATCTTATCAGCCGTGGATGACACCTTGCCTGGGAGTAGCATCCAAGGCGACGGGATGGTTAGCCTCGGTGTCGATTTTGGGAAGATCCAGGATTCGACCGTCATGATCGGCTGCGCCCGATCCGAAGATTCGGTCAGCCGCGTCGTCCACCTCGCCGAGTTCAAGAAGGCCAGCTTCGCGGAGCAACTGGCTTATCTCGAGCAACTTAAAGACCGGCTGAATCCCTCCAAGATACTGGTGGACGCCACCGGCTACGGGATTCCGCTTGAGGAGCAGGCACGGGATAAGCTCGGCTCCATCGTGGAGGGCGTTACCTTGACCAGCGGGGTGAAAGAGTCGCTGATCACCCACCTCCGGATCGCCTTTGAGGGTCGCCAGATCAAGATTCCACGACACCAAGCGCTGATCCACCAGCTCCATGGACTTCGCCGAAGCGCAACCGCCTCTGGGGTTGTCCGCTATGAACATGAAGAAGGCCTCCACGACGACTATGTCTGGGCACTGGCGTTGGCCTACCACGGCTGTTCTCAGCAAGGGGCGATCGAATCCTGTGGGGTCACCGGCGATCCTCCGCCCGATTTATACGCTCCGGAGCGGCCTTACGCTTCCCCAATCAGGATATTTGGGACCGGAACGCCGTTCCGGGATCGGTGGTGGCCGCTCGGATGAACGATCTTGGGCGGGTCGGCTTAGAGGTTCTGGAGATTTATGGGGCTGTGTGCAACCGGGTGCTGCGCGTTGCGGAGGCGGCCCTGCCGGAGCCGCAGTTTAAGGCCTTCCGCCGACTGGTGCTGGACGAGTTCGGCGAACAGGGCGCCGCAAAGCAGGTCAAGCGGCTCTTCAAGCTGAGTACCGGGAATGGACAGGAAAGGAACGGCGTAGCGTTATAAAGGGAACGGCGTGGGCTGGGGCGGATTAAATGCCAATGCACGCAAAGGGGGTGGTGAACATGAGTGACCGACGAGGAGCGTTACCAGGAGTTGCTGGATCTCTTAAGCCGCGGCCTCATCCGCTACGCTGAGAAGCACGGGTTGTTGGAACGGCTGGCGACAGACCTTCGGAAACAGGAGGTCGTAGACCTGTTAAACAAGGAGGGGAACAGAAATGGTTAAGCGTTGCGGGTTGTACATTCGGGTGTCCACCGATCTGCAGGCCAAGGAGATCGAGGGGAGTTTGAAGACACAGCGGCAGCGGCTGGAAGAGGATCTGAGGCGGCGCAGCAACGGCAAGTGCCAGTGGATCGGTGCCAAGATTTACGAGGAGCGCGGCCGGTCCGGGAAGAACACCAACCGGCCGGAATTTCAGCAGCTTCTCCATGAGATCAAGGAAGGGCTGATCGATGTGGTCGCCTGCACAGAACTTTCCCGCATCAGCCGGTCGCTGTCGGACTTCCTGAGGTTCACGCAGTTCCTCCACGAACAGCGGTGCGACCTCCTGTGCCTCAAGCAGAATTTCGACACCACGACACCTCACGGGAAGTTGCTCATGGTGATCACTGCGGCCTTGGCGGAGTTCGAGCGGGAGCTGGTTTCCGAGCGGACCAAGGCGGCTGTGTTTGCCCGGGCTAGGCGGGGCTTGTGGAACGGCGGCGTGATCCTGGGCTACGATGTGGATCCAACCAGGAAGGGTTACCTCATCATCAATCCGAAGGAGGCGGATCTGGTGCGGCTCATCTTCAAAACCTATCTCCAATACGGCTCCTTCGGAAAAGCCTGCCGGATCTTGAATGAGCGGGGCTACCGCACCAAGGCTTACACCGGCCGGCGCGGCAATGTGCACCCGGCCGGGCCATTTCAAAAGACCGATGTGGCCCATATCCTCCAGAACCTCCATTACATCGGCAAGAAGGAAGTCAACAAGTTCAGGAAGCGAAAGAATCAGGAGATGCTCAAGCCCGAGGAGCGATACCAGATTGTCGATGGGGTTCACGGGCCGATCGTGGACATCGCCGTCTTCAACCGGGTCCAGGAGCTGATCAAGCAAAACGCCAGGACCCACCACAGTTTTGCCCAATCGACCCAGCATACCTACCTGCTTGGCAACGAGCGGGTCCGCTGCGGCGTTTGCGGGTCGGTCATGACCTCCGCCTGGAGCAAGGGACGCAGGCGGATCTACCCGTACTATTCCTGCACCCGGGTGGACAAGCTGGGGACGCAGGCCTGCAGCGTACGGCGGGTGCAAGCGTCAGGGCTGGAGCGGTTGATCCTCGAGCGGATACGGAAGATCACCCAGTCCCCCCGTCTGTGCAACGACCTCGTTGGTAGCACCAATCGGCTGTTCGTGAAGGAGCTGGGGCCTTTGCGACAGCGGAAGGTGCAGTTTGAGCGGGAGCTGTCTCAGGTAGATGCCAACGCGAAAGAGGCGGTCACTCGCTTCCTGGGAAACGGCGCAGAAGGCCTGTATTATGTCCAGGAAACCTTAAAAGAGTTCGAGGAACGGCGCAGGCAGCTTAAGGCAGAAATTATCGCGTTGGAATCCGAAATCCGGCGGTACGAGAACCGCCAGATCAAACCGGAGGTGGTTCAGCAAGGGTTGGCGGTGCTGGATCAGGTGCTTGATGAGCTAACCCCGGTGGAGCGCAAGCGGGCGTTTGAGCTGACGGTGAAGGAGGTCCTTTACACACCCAACCAGATTACCCTGACGCTCTATGAGCTGCCCTTCATCAAGCCGGAGGAGGTCAAGGCCTGCCGGTTCGTCGAGCGTACAGAGTGGCTGCCCCGCTAGGACTCGAACCTAGATACCCAGATCCAGAATCTGGTGTCTTACCATTGGACGACAGGGCAATGGAGTTTCGAAGACTTCGCCAGCGTTGCCTATTATACTTTAGCCCGCGTAGTGGCGGAACTGGATGAGTTCAATAAAGCGGAGCGCCTCCCGTTTCTTTCGTAAGCGAACGGCGTAAGATCGTCGCTCGGGATGAAACCCGAGGAGGGTTAAAGCCCATTCGACCTCACCGAGTAACGCAGGGTTCCTATTGCTGAAACTTAGGTTGTAAGTGTACGTTGGTGCATGCACCGAGTAAGATCCCTCCGCTTCGAATAACCCCTTGAGACAAGCAATAAGGTACCGTCGATCCGACCGGATCCACTCCGGCAACTGTACCATGAGCTTTCCGCGACCTCCACTCGGGATGCCCAGACGTTCACTCAGTCTCATCTGATACAGGCCGATATCTACAGATGCCGAATGCCTTCGCCGCTGCACCCAGGGTTCCTTGGTGAAAACAGCATGGGTCACCTTGACGGCGTATTGCCAAAGCAATGGTTTATCTGTACCCAACCCGATGAGGAATGCGAGCTGTTCGCTTCTGGCCAACGGTGTCTGGGTATTGGGGATCCTCCCGATGCGCCTTGCGTTGCGTCGCCACTGGTCAAAGTTGTCAATGCGCTTGGCCTTGAATGTCTCCGAGATCTTGCGGACGCGAGGATCGTTTTCCTTGGTCTTGCCGCGATTCCACGCCCGCTGTCCTGCCAAGAATGGCATCGAGTCTCTATTGTACCGAACAGAGGGAGGTTGCGGCGTGGCGAAGGCGGCTGACGGTGCGCTCCTTGCCGGCGACCTCCAGGATGTGAAAAAGGGACGGCCCGACGGAGCGGCCGGTCACGGCGACCCGGGTGGGGTGGATGAGATCGGCGGCCTTGATCTTCAACTCCTCGGCGAGGGAGCGGCAGGCCGTCTCGATCGAAGCGGAGTCCCACCGGGCGATTTTTTCCAGGCGGTCGGCGAATTGGGTCAGGCGGCCGTCGACCCCCGGCTGTTTGAGCCGGGCTTGGACCGCATCGGCGTCGAACGGAATGTTGCCGGTGAAAAATCCTTCCGTCTGCTTACAAAAATCCTGGATCGTCTCGACCCGCCCTTTGTAAAGCTCGATCACCTGCCCTACCCAAACCGGGTCTAAACCATTCGACCACCAGCCCCTCTCTTTGAGCGCTGCCTGGACGAGCGGCATCAGGGTCTCGAGGGAGGCGTTCTTCAAATACTGGCTGTTCATCCAGGAGAATTTGGCCAGGTCGAAAACGGCGCCGGTTTTCCCGACACGGGAGAGATCGAACTCTTGGATGATCTCCTCGATCGACAGGATCTCCCGGTCGCCCCCGGGGGACCAGCCCAGCAGGGCCAGGAAATTGACCACCGTTTCCGGCAGGTACCCCATCCTCCGGTACTCGTTCAAGTTGGTCGCCCCGTGCCGCTTGGAGAGGCGGGACCGGTCGGTGCCGAGAATGAGCGGGATGTGGGCGAATTGGGGAGGAGCCAATTTCAGCGCCCGGTACAGGAGAAGTTGCTTGGGGGTGTTGGAGATGTGGTCGTCCCCCCGGATCACGTGGCTGATTTTAAATTCCGAGTCGTCCACGACGCAGGCGAAATTGTAGGTCGGCATCCCGTCGGATTTGATGAGGACCTGATCCTTGATCTCGAGGGTGTTGACCTGGATGACGCCGTGGATCAGGTCGTTGATCTCGATCACCTCGCCGGGGGTCACCTTGTAGATGATCGCTTTCCCGTCCAGGTAAGCGGCCCCTTGATTCAAAAGCCCCTCGGCGGTCTTCCGGTAAATCTCGAGGCGCTTGCTCTGGAAGGCCAGTTCCCCGTCCCAGTTCAAGCCCAGCCAGCGGAGGGAATCCATGATCTCGTCGAGGAATTCCAGTTTCGAGCGGACGGCGTCGGTGTCCTCGATCCGCAGGAGGAATTCCCCTTTTTGGTGCCGGGCGAACAACCAGTTAAAGAGGGCCGTCCGGGCGGACCCGACGTGGAGGAAACCGGTGGGACTCGGAGCGAACCGGACCCGAACCATCGCTACCGCTCTTCGTGCTTCGACGGGCTCATGATTTTTCTTCCTCGACCTCGTAGTCGCCGGAGTCGCTCTCCCGCAGACGCTGGCGAACCTCGTCGAACAGGCGGGTCTCCTGTTTCCCACCGGAGGATTTGACCAACACCTCCACCTTCTTGGAGGCCTCCTCGAGCGCCTTCTTGCATTCCCGGACCAGCACCACCCCTTCCTCGAAACGCTTGAGGCGGGCCTCCAGGGTCAGATCCCCGGACTGCATTTCCTCGACGATCTCTTCCAACCGCTTGAGCGCGGCTTCAAACCGGCCGGCCGGTTGGGGCCGGCTCGGCGGCTCATTGGATCCTTTCGTTTTTGTCGCCATCTTATTCCTCTTTTTCTGTGGTTGATTCCACGCGGCTGGTGAGCCGGCCTCGGTGAAGCCGGGTTTGAACAAGACCGCCGGGTTTGACATCGGCGGCCGCCTTCACAATCCGGCCTTTCTCATCGAAGGTGATCGAGTAGCCCCGCTCCAGGACGGCGAGCGGGCTTAGGGCGTGCAGGCGGCCGGCCAGCCCGTCGACGCGGGCCTCTGATTTTTCCAGGGAACGGGCCGTCCGGGAAACGAGCGACTCTTTCAGCCGTTGAAGGTGCTGGGCCTGCTGGAGGATGAGGACCCGGGGCGATCCGGCCAGGAGATCCCCCTGGAGGACCCGGATCCGGTGGGCCGTGTCCAACAGCGGTTCCCGGACTCCGTCGAGAAGGCCGGCCTGGAACTCTTCGATCTGTTCCTGGAATTCCTTGAGCCATTCGCCGGCCTCGGTGAAGGCCGGCTCCTCCAGGGCCGCGGCGAACCGATCCAGGCAGATTCTGCGCTGAGCGAGGACCAGCTCCGCGGCCTTCGTCGGAGTCGGGGCCCGCAGGTCAGACACAAGGTCGGCGATCGTCACATCCTTCTCATGCCCGACGGCGGAGATGACCGGAAGTCGGGAAGCGAAGATCGCCCGAGCCACTGCTTCTTCGTTGAAGGCCCAAAGATCCTCGAGCGATCCGCCGCCCCGCCCGACGATCAAAAGATCCAGATCCCCGAGAGTGTTCAACTGCCGGATCCCGTGAGCCACCGCCCGAGCCGCCTCCTCTCCCTGAACCCGGCTCGGGTACAGGGAAATCTCAACGTGGCCCCGGATTACCTTCAGGATGTCGTCGATCGCCGCACCTCGCGGGGAGGTGACGATCCCGATCCGTTCCGGGAAAACGGGAAGCGGCCGCTTCCGGGCCTCGTCGAACAGTCCATCCTTCTGAAGTTTTTCTTTGAGCTGTTCGAAGGCCAGCTGGAGGGCCCCCAGCCCTTTGGGTTCGAGGGAATCGGCGATGAATTTTATCTCACCCCGCTGGGCGTAGAAATCGACCCGTCCGGAGCAGATCACCTTCAGGCCGTGCTCCGGTCTGAATTTCAGTTGGGCCGCGGCATCCCGCCACATCACCGACTTCAGGCTGGATTGGGAATCCTTCAGGTCGAACCAGAGGTGCCCGCTCGGATAAACCTTCGGCTCGAAAAGCTCCCCCTCAACCCAGACCTGCCCGAGGGCCGATTCCAGGATCCCCTTGATCTGGCGGGTCAGTTCCGAGACGGTGTAAACCCGGCGGGCAGACGGTTCCGCGGCGAACGATTCTTCCAGATCCCCGGCGAACGGACTGCGGAGCCGATACTCACGCATCGGAAGATCCCACGAAGCCGGCCTCTTTCAAACTGAAAGGCCTGCCCTGCCCGATGATCAGGTGATCCAGGACCGGGATCCCCAACAGGCGGCCCGCCTCGACGAGCCGGCGGGTGAGCCCGATGTCCTCCTGGCTCGGGGTCGGATCTCCGGAGGGATGGTTGTGCGCCACGATCAGGGCCGCCGCCCCGGCGGAAATCGCCTCCTGAAATGTTTCCCGGGGATGGACGATGCTCATCTGAAGCGATCCGATCGAAACAGGGGAAACCCGCAGGAGCCGGAACCGGGCATCCAGCAGAAGGACGATGAAATGTTCCTTTTTCCGGCCACTCAAAAATTGTTTGGCGGCGGCGGCCGCTGCGTCCGTTGATTCAATGGGGCCGCTTAATTTCGGCGGAGCCATCTCGGCTCGGCGGGAAATCTCGCAGGCCGCTTTGAGCTGGGCGGCCTTAGCGAGTCCGATCCCCCGGACCTGGGCCAATTCATCCAGCCGGGCCTGAGCGATTCCATAGAAGCCGCCGAACCGGCTCAACAGCCGCTGGGCCGTCGTGATCACCGATTCCCCGGCGCAGCCCCGCCCCAGCAGGCAGGCGAGCAGTTCCTGCTGGGACATCGCCTCGCTCCCTAAAGCGGCCAGCCGTTCCCGCGGCCGTTCCTGAACAGGAAGATCCTGGACGGTGAATCCGGCTTTAAACGCCGGCCGGGAGAGTGATCTTTTCGGAAGAGAGCCGCGTTTTTCCACATCGGCCTGCCACGATGCACGTATTCGCCCCACGCTCGTATCAGTCACCGAATTTCTCCTGCACCCGCTCGATGGCCAGCGCCTTCCCCGTCGAGGGGTCCACCTCGACGATCGCCCCGCACAGTTTCACATTTCCGTCGGCGACACCGTACTTGCTCGGCATCCCGGTCAAAAACCTCTCCAGCACCGGCTCGACCTTGCGGCCGATCACCGAGTCGTACGGGCCGGTCATCCCCATATCGGTCAGATATGCCGTCCCCTTGGGCAGGATCCGTTCGTCGGCCGTCTGGATGTGGGTGTGGGTGCCGACGACGGCGCTCACCTTCCCGTCCAGGTACCAGCCCATCACCACCTTTTCGGAAGTGGCCTCCGCGTGCATGTCGACGAAAATCACCGGTGTCTTCTTCCGGATCTCCTCGATGAGCCGGCTCCCCACCCGGAACGGATCCTCCAGCGCATCCACCCCCATGAAGACCCGTCCGCAGAGATTGATCACCCCCACCTTCACTCCGCTTCTGGACTCGTAGACATACGCCCCGAACCCCGGCGTGGCGGCCGGATAGTTGGCCGGTTTCAAGAGGCGCGGCTCCGCGTCCATGTAGGGGCCGATCTCCCGGTAGCGCCAGATGTGCTGGCCGGAGGTCAGCACGTCGGCCCCTCCCTGGAGCAGGTCCTGGGCGGTCTTTGGAGTCACCCCGGCCCCGCCGGCCACATTCTCGCAGTTGGCGATGACGAAGTCGATCCGGTGCCGGGCCTTCAAAATCGGCACCAGGGCCTTCACCGCGTCCCGCCCCGGCGCCCCGACGATATCTCCAATCAATAGAACTTTCATGTTCTGCTCATTCTGTGATCACTCGATGCATCGGCTGGTCGTGCGGTTCGAAGGGAAGTTCTCTCACCACCTGAAACCGGAAGGCCAACCCGATCCGGGGAACATCCGCCGGCACCTTCTCCAAGAAACGGTCGAAGTACCCTAAGCCCCGGCCCAGCCGATGGCCCCGGCGGTCGAACGCGACACCGGGGACTAAGACCAAGTCCAGCTTATCAGGAGCGATCCTCCAATGGAGATGCCGCGAAGGCTCCGGAATCCCGAACGGCCCTTTGAAGTTCAAACCCTTCTTGGGATCCTTGATCTCGGCGGCGGCCAGTTTCTTGTCCCGCCGGAACGTGATCGGAACAGCGACCCGCTTACCGTCGGCGATGGCCTGATCCAAGATCGGACGGGTCTCCACTTCCCCATCGACGGCCGCGTAGCAGAGGAGAACCTTGGCCTTCCGGTAGAGGGGCAAACGCCGGAGTTTTCGCGCGATGGCAGCGCTCTTCTTTAAACGGGCTTTCGGCGGCTGCTGGCGAAGCTTTTCAAGGAGCTTGAGGCGGATCCCTTCCTTCGTCATCCTGAAGAAGTCAGGATAACATATCATAACCTCCTTGACAAACAGAAGGTTCTTCCCTAAACTACTTCCAATTTGCTTCACTCTCCCCGAAGAATAGAGGAGGATGGATGGGAAAAGATCTGAGGTTTTTTGCCTTAGGTGTTCTCCTAAGCAGTTCCCTTTGGTTGGTTCCCCGCTTGGAAGCGGCCCCGCCCGACGAAGAAGAAACGCCCCTCACCCATGAAGAAGCCCTCAACGTTGCCACCGAGGATGAGCCGTTAAAACAGCAGATCCTCAAGGTCAACGATGCCCTCAGGCAGATCTATGAGCAGATGGTCCAAAAGAGGAAGGCGTTGAACGCCGTCCCCAACGAAGCCCAGAAGGCCTCGCTTTACGCCGAGTTGGACGGCCTGCGCAAGGAGCGGGACATGCTGGAGCGGCTTCTCCATGATCTGGTGGAGGAAGCGAGGGCGACGGAATGGACCCAGATCGATGCGGCCCTCAAGCGGGCGAAGGCCTTCGAGCGGTACCAAGAACGGGCCTACCAGAAAGAGGAGGTGCTCCGTGAACGGCGCCAGCAGTAAGCGGGTCCTAGGCATCGGGCTTCTTGTCGGATCGATCCTTCTGCTTCCAAATCAGGCCAGTTTGAGTTTCGCTGAGGAACCGGCTGCGCCGACGACTCAGGAGGTGGTCGCCGCCATCAAGCGGCGGGCCCAGCAGATCCTGGAGGAGCGCCGCAAGGCCAGACGGCTCCGGTTCTCCGGAGAGGTCTCTCAAGGGATCTCCTACGAGAAAAACCCGGCCAACGCTGCGGAGCGCAACGGCGACTGGTACTCGGAAGAATCCCTCTATCTGAGTCTCTCCAAAAAGCTGACTCCCACCCTAAGCTGGCAGACCTCCTACTCCGGCTCCTTTGACAAATACTTCGAGTACGGCGACGGCACCTATACCTCCCAAACCCTGACGCCGGTGAAATTGACTTGGCAGCCGGGGCGGATGTGGCGGGCGGACGCGGGTGTCGACTTGGGGGACACCTGGTATCCCTCCTCCGGTCCCTCCAATTACCGGGAGATCAAACCCTCCATTGGGCTGCGGCAGAATCTTTGGGGGCGGTGGTTTCATGCGGTCCGATACGAATGGTTCGTCCGGCATTACATCTCGAAAAGGGCCCGCGACGGCGCCGGGTTGGATACGCTCACCCCTCGGGAAGACACTCGGCACCGGTTCCGATACGAATTGGGGACGACGTGGAAAGAGGCCCTCTTGAAGGTCAAGCAGGAATGGTACTTCCACGATTCCAACGACGCCCGGCAGGACTTCTACGATGCGCAGGACTACAAGTTGACCGCCTCGGTCAACCGGCCGATCACCAAAAAACTCTCGGCCAACGCCAGCTACTCCTACGAACTGAAAAACTACCTCCACCGTCAGGTCAGCGGCATCACAGCCGAGTCCCGGTACGACGACACCCAGATCTGGACGATCTCCGGCACGTACGACTTCAACAAAACCTGGAGCATCGGCTCCAGCTTCAGCCACACTTCTTTAAACTCGAACGACCCCACCGGCGATTACGTCGACTGGACCGCCACCACTTCCCTGACCGCCCACTTCTAAATCTGGAGATTTATAGACAGTGCTGATCGGGAGGGTCTCCTGCTTTCCATGCCTCATTATGCGTCTTCCCTGGAGGACACAACACGTGCCCGTCCGCATATTTATCTAACGCCGTTTGCTGTTGGGCCTCTACCCGGGCCTGGGTAACCTCAGCGGGACTTATTATCTCCCGGTACATCACCTCATTGCGGGCCATCTGTTCCAGCACCTCGCGCGGGGGGGTTCCTGCCTCAACGGCCGCCCTCATGGTGTCGTTCATCATCATCTCGTGAATCACAGCGGAATCCCCACTTTTCCACGCCTCATATCCGGCCTTTTGCTCCGGACTCATCGCAGCGATGGCCTCTGGGCTAGGCCCAGAAAATCGGCCCGCATCTAGTGGGACATTCCCCATTCCGGGTCCCGGCCCGAACATCTCATTCGGACCGCCGACCGGATTGCCAAATGTCTCAAGTCCGGGGTTCGCCGCTCGGTAAGACTCGTAGGACTTCTGCGCCACTTCCATTGGGTTCACTCCGCAAGCCACCATCTGCTCCATCAATCCCCGCATCGCTTCGGGAGGCGGCCCATTCTTCCCCTCCGTCCCCCCTTGAAGAATGACGTCGTGGAAGGTCGCTTCGAAATGGGCCCTCATCGCCGCTTCGGTCACGTTGCCGTTCCGGGATGAATCGATGACGGAGCCCAACATCTGCATGGATCTAAAATCCTCCGGGCGTCCGCCGCTGCCGCTGTTAAGAAGGATGTCTTTCATGTTTAGGGTTTGATCCTTCCCCACGGAACCGGAGTAATCGGTGAACGTCTTCTGGCAGCTCTCAAAATACTTCGCGGCGTCCTGCAGAGTTCCCCCTTGCTGAAGCGTCTCACGCGCCTTCGCCAGATCCGTCTTCATTTTCTCTCCGGCCTTGTTGGCTTCGCTGGCGGAAACTCCATTCTTGACCAGTCCATCGACGGTGGCCTTCACCACCGTGTCCGAATTCTCCAGGGCTTTCTTGGTTGCCTCGCTCGCTTGATGAAGCGTTCCTGCCGTAGTCTCCACAATCTTGGCCTCAGCCTTCACTTCCGGAGCAGCATCTGGCTTCGTGGATTCCTCCAACTTCGGCACCACTTCATTCAAGGCGATCTCCTTGACCGCAGGATCGAGAGTGGAATCATTAGCGATCGCCTCCCGACATTGAGTGATTACCTCTGCGTCAAGCGCTAGAGCCAGCGGCATCCCTGGGCTCCAGAGAACCAGCCCCACCGCTAAAACAACCGCTGTGCATCGAAAGATTGCCTTATCCATGTCGTTTCCTCCTCCTTTTTGCTTCTTGCCAAATTGTCTTTTTAGTATTCAAATTAATTTTCGATTAACTCTCTAACCATTAGATCCGCCAACTCCAAAAATATTCCCAAAAATTTTAGTGAACCTCCGGTGCACCCGGCACAGGCCCTTCGGGCCGCTCGGATGTGGGCCGCTCCTGCTGAGGCTGTTCCCTCTGGGGCTGCTCCATCTGTGGGCGTTCCATCTGGGGTTGCTCCCGCTGCTCACGGCCAGCACCGGATTCGCGCTGTTCCCGGTTGCTCTCACGGCCACCCCCGGATTCGCGCTGTTCCGGTTGCTCGCGACCACCCGCCTCGCGTCCGCCCGTTTCGCGGCCTCCGGTCTCACGAACCCCTGTCTCGCGGCCACCTGCCTCGCGACCACCCATCTCACGGCCGCCCGTTTCACGACCGCCTCCTTGATTACCCTCCCGATTTCCGCTCATCTCACGGTTGCCTTCTCGATTACCACCGGTCTCCCGGTTCCCACCCTGTCCTTCATTAGAGGGTTGGCCGCGCTCTTGGCCCCGACCCTGCCCCTCATTAGAGAATTGGCCACGCTCCTGGCTTCCACCAAATCCACCGGATTGACCATGCTCTTGGTTCCCGCCAAATCCACCGGATTGGCCGCGCTCTTGATTGTTTCCACCGGTGGTCTCATTATTCTTATTAGAAGAAGCTCCCTGGCTGTTTCCTTGTCCTTGGCCCTGGCCGCCCGTGGTCCCACCGCCTAAGCCGGTCGAGCCCTGGAGTAAGTTGCCGCTTTGCTCTCTTATTTCTCTTCCAGCAGACGGCAGGTCCCGAGACGCGCCGACCTCACCGGACGCCTGCCGGACCAACGCTTCCGCTTCGGACCGGCTCAACCCCTGGCTTTGGAAATCGGCGACTGTTCCCTCAAAACTCGATGCATCCAGGGCCGCATTCTCTGAATCCGCCTTGGTCGCTTCGGCCTCTGCCTTGGCGGCCAGCGCCTCGTTCCCGGTAACCCCGATCAGACCCACCACCAGCCCTCCAATAGCCAACAAATGAAAGCCTCGCATTGGTTTCCTCCTTTTTTATTTACGCAAAACAAGAACGGCCTTGATTTCTGATCCATCGCCAGAAATCAAGGCCGTTCTTGACCCCGGCAACTGGCTGCCCCTCAAACTGCCTAGTCCAATAATTACCTGATCGGTTTTGAAAAAACAAGGTGATGGATAAAACGGCAGGATGGGCAAGGGTCAAAACGCCAACGGCCTTGGGTCTCTCTTGTTATAAGGAGCCAAGGCCGTTTTTACGTCCCTGGTAACTGGCTGCCCCGAGGGGGCCCTCTAGCTTTGCGTCTCCGCCTTGCGGCGGATTTGCCTTGATAACAGGGTCGTTGGCGTCAATGTGCTTTTACATAAAAAGCATACCTGATTCGCCGTCCAAAATACAAGAGGGGCAGGAAGAAAAATTGACGCGCAGCGTCATCCCCGCGAAAGCGGGGATCCCTCGTCAGATGTGGAAGGTGAACGGGTGGTTGATGGGAGAAGGGACCCTCTCCCGGGCTTGGGCGACCAGGGCCTCGAGGGTGGTCGCTTCCAACGTGGTCTGGACCGCCGCCTCCACCTGTTTCCAGACCGCAAGGGAAGGATCGGCTTGCTCAGGGTGAACGGCATCGACCGATTCCAAGCAGTGGAAAATCTCACTGACTGGGATTTCCCCGGGGGTTCGGTTTAAACGGTACCCTCCTCGGGGACCCCGCTCGGCAGCTACGATCCCGCGACGCCGGAGTCGGTTGAACAGCTGTTCCAGGTACCGGACCGGAATCCCCCGGCGCTTGGCGATCGCCGCGACGGTCACCGGCCCGGTCTGCTGGTGAAGGGTCAGATCCACCAGAGCGGTCAATGCGTAACGGACTCCGCTGGAAGGTTTCACGCTAAAATTCCTCGAAGTAAGGATCGATGCTCAGGTATCGCTCTCCGGTATCCGGCAGGATCACGACGATGGTTTTCTCCGGCCCCAGCCGCTCGGCCACTTTCAGGGCGGCCCAAACCGCCGCGCCAGCGGAGAGTCCCGCCAACACCCCTTCTTCCTTGGCCAGCCGGCGGGCCATCTGATAGGCGTCCATGTCCTCCACCGGGATGATCTCATCGATCACCGACCGGTTGAGTACCTCCGGCACAAACCCGGCCCCGATTCCCTGGATCCTATGGACCCCCGCCGGTTTCCCGGAGATGACGGCGGAAGAGGCCGGTTCCACGGCGATCACCCGGATCTCCGGGTTGCGCTTCTTTAAGACTTCCCCGATGCCGGTGATCGTCCCACCCGTGCCGACCCCTGCGACAAAGGCGTGGAATTCCCCGTCGGTCGAGCGCAAAATTTCCTGGGCGGTGGTCTGCCGATGGATCCTGGGATTCGCCGGGTTCGAGAATTGGTGCGGCATAAAAGAACCGGGCATCGAAGCCGCCAGTCCCTGCGCTTTCTTCACCGCACCGGCCATCCCTTCGTTCGCCGGAGTGATCACCACTTCCGCGCCGAACCGCTCCAGCAGAGAGACCCGCTCCATGCTCATCCCTTCCGGCAGGGTCAGGATCAGCCGATACCCCCGGACCGCCGAAACCATCGCCAGCCCGATCCCCGTGTTGCCGCTGGTCGGCTCGACGATCGTTCCTCCCTCTTTGAGCAGGCCCCGCTCCCGGGCATCCTCAATCATCGCGAAGGCGATCCGGTCCTTGACCGACCCGCCTGGATTGAACGCCTCCAGCTTCCCCCACACCTTAGCCATCGACGGAGTCGCCACCTTGGTCAACTCCACCATCGGGGTGTCTCCGATCAATTCCAGAATCGATTTGGCTACGCCGCGCCGAGACATCTTTTAAAATTCCTCCAGGGCTGCTGAATGGGCCTTCAGCGTCTTCTCGATCTCCCGCTCCCCGTGGGCCGTCGAGAGGAACCATGCTTCGTAAGCCGACGGGGGCAGATACACGCCCCGGGCCAGCATCCCCCGAAAATACCGGGCGTACCGGCGGGTGTTTGAAGCCCGCGCCTGTTTCCCCGTCTCGATGGTACTGCTTCTAAAAAACAAGGACAGCAATCCGCCGATTTGATTCACCACGATCGGAACCCCCATCCCCACGCTTAAACGCAAAAGTCCTTTCCGAAGTCCCGCGCCGGTTTTCTCCAGTTGGGAATAGACCCCCGGCCGCCGCAAGGCCCGCAGGGTCGCTAGGCCGGCCGCCATCGCTACCGGATGGCCCGCCAACGTGCCGGCCTGATAGACCGGTCCCTGTGGCGCCACCCACTGCATCAGCCGGCGGTTCGCGCCATACGCCCCGACGGGAAATCCCCCGCCGATCACCTTGCCTAAAAGGGTGATGTCGGGCTTGACGCCGAACCGTGCCTGCGCGCCGCCGTAGGCCACCCGGAAACCGGTAATCACCTCGTCGAAGATCAGCAGGGATCGGTCCTCTTTCGTTAAAGCGCGCAGTCTCTGCAAAAACCACTCGGCCGGCGGGATCACCCCGACATTGGCCAGCACCGGCTCCACCAAAACGCAGGCGATCTGTTTCCGGTGACGGCGGAACATTTGCTCGACGGCCTTCGGATCGTTGAATGGGATCGTGATCGTGTCTTGCGTGACCTGTCTGGGAACTCCCGGCACCGCGGGCAGTCCCAGGGTCGCCATCCCGGACCCGGCTTTCGTCAACAGCGCATCCGAATGGCCGTGATAGGCCCCGTCAAATTTCAGAATCTTATTCCGGCCCGTCACCGCTCGGGCCAGCCTTAAGGCGCTCATCACGGCCTCCGTCCCGGAGGAGACGAACCGGATCTGCTCCATTGAAGGGACCGCTTGCGAAATTTCTTTCGCCAGTTCCGCTTCCCATGGAGTGGGTGTGCCGAACGTCGTCCCCCGCTCCAATGCTTCATTGACCGCCTTCAGAACTTCCGGCGGCCGGTGACCCAGGATCAGCGCCCCCCAGGAGCAGACGTAATCGAGGTAACGGTTCCCCTCCACATCCCAGAGAGTCGGCCCCTGTCCCCGGTCCACAAAGAAGGGCCGCCCTCCCACCGCCCGGAATGACCTCACCGGCGAATTGACCCCGCCGACTAAGTATCGTTGGGCTTCCCGCCAGCAGGTTGCGTTCGTCATCCTCACGTCGCGCACTCCCCCTTCCCGACTTCCAGCTTGAACTCGCCGATCGCGCCGAGGTCCTCGTACATCTCCGGACTCTGCTCGAAGGCCGGGAGCGTGCGGATCGGATCGAGTTCCGTTTTCAGCCGATCCACCCCGACCCTATGCACCCACTGGCGGAACGCCTCGCCGCTGTGATGCTCGTCCCGGTACAGAGTGAGCAGCTTCTTGGTCGCCTCGGGCACCCGCTTGGCCGGAACCATCCCAAGACGCAGGCCGAACTCCGCCACTCCTTCCGCGGTCCGGCCGCCGACCATCACGATGTAGTGTGGGACCGCGTGGCCGTTGATCTGGGATGCGGCCCCGTGGAACCCGATGTCGGCGATGTGATGCTGGCCGCAGGAGTTGGGGCAGCCGCTGATCTTGATCGTCAAATCTTTCATGGCCACGTCGTCCAACAAGGCCTTGCTCCCGTTGCTGAAAATTTCCCCAATCGACACCGCCAGCCCCCGCGAATGAGTGATCGCGATTTGGCAGGTGTCCGCTCCGGGACAGCGGGTGATGTCGGCCAGCGACCCGGCATCGGTCTGGGCAATCCCCAACTGGACCAGCCGCTGATAAACCGCGGGAACGGCCTCTTCCCGGATCCACGGGAGCAGAATATTCTGCGTGATCATCGTCCGGATCCGCCCGCCATTGAACTCCCGGGCGATCGCTGCCGCGCCCCGCATCTGCTCGACGGTGATGTCCCCCATAACGCAGCGGATCTGGACCGCCGTGTAACCGGTCTGTTTTTGCCTGAACAGGTTGGTTTGGCGCCAGCGCTCGTACTCCTTCATCTGGACCGGCATCACCGGGATCTTCGCCTTGACGTTGGCCGGCGGCGCTTCCTGCTCGTAGAGCGGGATCTCCCAATCGGTCTTGCCGGAGCTGGTCATCAGGACGGCCTTCCGCTCGGCTGCGAACTGCGTCCGGAACTCGTCGATCCCCCATTTCTTGATGACGAACTTGATCCGGGCCGTGGCCCGGTTCTTCCGGTCTCCGTGCCGGTCGAACAGGCGGATCACCGCCTCGATGGTCGGGATCAGCAGATCCACCGGGGTGAATTCCTCCAGCAGGTGGGCGGCGAACGGAACCGTCCCCAATCCCCCGCCGACGTACGTGGCAAACCCGCGCACCTGCTTGCCGTCGATCTCCCGGACCCGGGCCACCGCGCCGAAGTCGTGGATCGGGACCCGGGCATGGTCGGTCGGGCAGCCCTCGAAGGCAATCTTGAATTTCCTGGGCAGGTTCTGGCAGACCGGGTTGCGCAGGAAATACCGGCTCACCGCGTCGGCGTACGGGATGACGTCGAACGCCTCTTCCGCCGAGATCCCGGCGAAGGGGCAGGCGGTGACGTTGCGCACCGTGTTGCCGCAGGCTTCCCGCGCGGTCAGCCCCGTTTCGGCGATATGTTTAAGCGCCGCCGGAACGTTGTGCCGTTTGATCTTGTGGAGCTGGATCGCCTGCCGGGTCGTGACGTGTCCCACCTTCGGCGTGGCGTATTTTTCCACGATGTCGGCGACCGCTTCCAACTGATCGGCGTCCATCACTCCGTACCGGACCTTGATCCGGATCATGTGCTCGTCCATGACGCCCCGGATCCCATACACTCCGTTCTCGAGCCGGAACTTCTTGAAATCATCCGGTTCAAGCTGCTGCTGTTCGAGCCGAAGGATTTCCTTCTCGAACCGGGAAATCTCGTTGGCCTGCGCTTCCGGGTTGATGCACTTGGCATAACGCTTCAGTTCTTCATTCACGGGAATTCTTTCCTCCATTCAGCCATTCGGCAAGCTGTTTAGCGTAGTAGGTAATAATAAGATCCGCTCCCGCCCGTTTGATCCCGGCGGCGAATTCCAGGACCAGTTGTTTCTCGTCGACCCACCCTTTGGAAGCCGCTGCTTTGATCAGGGCGTACTCTCCGCTCACCTGGTAGGCGGCGGTCGGCCAATGGAACGTTTCCTTCACCGCCTTGAGCACGTCGAGGTAAGCGATCGCCGGCTTGACCATGACCAGGTCGGCCCCTTCCTTAATATCCAGCGCCACCTCCCTCAGCGCCTCCTCCCGGTTCGCCGGGTCCATCTGGTAGCTGCGCCGGTCCCCGAATTTCGGGGCCGACTCGACCGCTTCCCGAAACGGTCCATAAAGGGCCGACGCGTACTTCGCCGCGTAGCTCATAATCGGAACCTCGGTGAAACCGGCCGCGTCGAGTGAGCGCCGGATGGCCCCCACCTGCCCGTCCATCATCGCCGACGGAGCGACGAGGTCCGCCCCCGCCTTCGCGTGGGAAACCGCGATCTTCGCGAGGACCGGCAGTGTCGCGTCGTTATCGATGGAAACCGTCATCCTCCGGCTTGACCGGAGGATCGATTCCCGCTTTCGCGGGAATGACGGGACAATCCCGCAGTGGCCGTGAGCCGTGTATTCACAGAGGCAGACGTCCGTGATCACGGTGAAATCCGGGACCGCCCGCTTGATCGCCCGGACCGCCTGCTGAACCACCCCGTCGGGATCGAAGGCGCCCGATCCTGCCTCATCCTTCCGGTCCGGAATTCCAAACAGAAGGATCCCTCCGATCTTCCGTTTCGAAAGAGCCGCGGCCTCCTCCACCGCCTCCGCCGGCGGCAGCCGGAAAACTCCGGGCATCGACAGGATCGGCTCCCGCCGCCGCAGACCCGAGGCGACAAAAACCGGAGCGATCAGCTGCTCCGGCATCAGCCGCGTCTCCTGGATCAGCCGGCGCAAAACCGGGAATTGCCTGAGCCGCCGCGGCCGATAGTTCGGGAACCGGGCCTGCATCTTCATCGCCACCCCACGGCTTCCGGTCATGGTGAGCCCGTCGAACCATGACCGGTTACGTCTATCACAGTTTTAATGAGGCCTTCAATTGTCCAACCCTCCCTCGGCAGATGAAACCGGCGAATCCCCCCTCTTTTAAGGGCATCCGCCGTCGCCGGTCCGATCGCCGCCACCGCCGCTCCGTTCAACGCCGAACGGACCGGAATCTTCGCTTCCTCAAGTGCTTTAAAGAACCCCTTGACCGTCGAGGCGGAGGTGAAGGTCGCCGCATTGATCCGATGCAGCGCTTTTTTCAACCGGACCGGAGGAATTTTAAGATTCACCGTTTCATACAGAATCGCCTCATCCACCAAAGCCCCCCTGCGGCGCAGTTCCTGCGCCAGCGCGTCCCGGGCCCCGAGGTTCGAGCGTGGGATCAGAATCTTCCGGGAACGGATTTGGATGCGGCGGAACGCTTCCCGGATTCCATCCGTC
Organism: Candidatus Omnitrophota bacterium; assembly: GCA_016201735.1. GTDB lineage: Bacteria > Omnitrophota > Gorgyraeia > 1-14-0-20-64-10 > 1-14-0-20-64-10 > JACQCH01. Next base: position 44,501 of record JACQCH010000007.1, on the reverse strand, counting down.
GAAAATTCCGACGGCACCAACTCCGTTTTCAACCCGGCCGCCCGGACCGATTCGGCGGTCCGGGGCCCGATGGCGCAGATCTTCCCTCGGATGAGTCCCTTCCTTCGCCGAACAATCCTCTGCAAGGCCTCGACGCCGTGATGGCTGGTGAACAAAATCCAGCCGTATCGAGGGAGTTTCTCCGATAACCGTTTCGCCTCCGAACTGCTAAGTCCCCTCGGCCGGATCTCGATCGTCGGCAGACTCACGCAGGTCGCCCCCAGCGCTTCCAGCCGGCGCGCCAAGCCGGCCGCGTCCTCTTTCGGCCGGGTCACCAAAATCCGTTTGCCTTTCAAGGGCTGAAGCCCTTTCAACGGCTTGTTTTCCACCCGACGGACTACCTCACCGATAATCGTCACGACCGGCGGCCCGAACTCGGGCCGCCGCTTTAACTCTTCTCGGATCTTCCCCAGGGTGCTGATCAAGATTTCCTGCCGCCGTGTTGTCGCCCAGCGGATCAGCCCGATCGGCGTCGATGCCGGCCGGCCGGCCGCCCGAATTCTCCGGACAATCGTCGGCAGGGCGGAGCGCCCCATCAAGACCACCAGGGTGTCCACACCACGGCTTAAATTTTTCCACCGAACCGACTCTTTTTTGCCCGCGGCCTGCTGGCCGGTTACAACCGCCACACTGGAGCTGAACTCCCGGTCCGTGAGTGGAATCCCCGCCGCCGCGGCGGCCGCCCAAACGGAACTGACCCCAGGAATGATCTCAAACCGGATGCCGGCTTTCGAAAGGGCTCCCATCTCTTCGGAGATCCTCCCGAAAACCGTCGGGTCTCCTCCTTTCAAACGGACAACGGTCGAATGCCGCCGGCTTTTCTGAACGAGCAGCCGGTTGATCCGGGTCTGACTTTCTCCTCCCTCGTCGGATTTTTTGCCGACGTAGATTCGCTGACAGGTTCGTTTCGTCCATCGAAGGAGCCGCGGATCCGCCAGCCGGTCGTAAATCACGCAGTCGGCCTTCTTCAGAAGTTCCGCTCCCCGCAGAGTGATCAGCTCCGGATCGCCGGGCCCTGCCCCAACGAAATAGACGGCTCCGATCACGCGCCCACCGGTTTCTTCCACTGGCCGTACAGCAGCCGGTCGGCGCCGGCGGCCCGCAGGTGGCTGGCCAGTTCCGTGCCGATCCGCCGGGCCGCCTGTCGGGGGCCGACGATCTGTTCACGCACCACCTTCAATCCGTCCGGGGAGAAGACCGCTCCGGTCAACGTTAAATTCTCTCCCTCGACCCGGGCCAATCCCCCGACCGGAACCGAACAGCCCCCGCCCAGCGCCTTCAAGAAGGCCCTCTCCGCCTCCACTTCCGTCTCGGCATCCGGGTCGTTCACGGCCTGCAGCAGTTGAGCAACTTCCTGATTGTCCTCCCGAATCTCCACCGCCAGCGCTCCTTGCCCAGGTGCCGGCATCATCTTCGCCGTCTCTAGAATTTCCGTGATCCGACTCTCACGCCCCAGCCGGATCAACCCGCAGACCGCCAGAACCAGCGCGTCGTATTCGCCGGCATCCAATTTCTTAAGCCGGGTATCCACATTCCCCCGGATCGGCAACAATTCCAGGTCCCGTCGCAGCCGTTTCAACTGCGACTGCCGTCTCAAAGAACTGACTCCTATCCGGGCGTTCGCCGGCAGATCCGCCAGCCCTTTTCCATCTCGGCCCACCAGCGCGTCCCGCGGATCCTTCCGCGGCAGCACCCCGGCGATCTTCAATCCCGCCGGAAGATCCGCTTGAAGATCTTTCGCCGAATGGACGGCCAACTCGATGCTTCCTTTCAAAAGGGCCTCTTCGATTTCCTTAACGAACAGCCCCTTCAACGGAACCCCTTCGTTCCCTTTCCAGACCGTGAAGTCATCGCCGCTTACCTTTAACACGACGAGCTCGCAGCTCAAACCCGGATGCCCCTTCTCCAGCGCCTGCTTCACCTCCGCCGCCTGCGCGAGTGCCAATGGAGATCCCCGGGTTCCGATCCGCAGCAGCCGATTCATGCCCATCTAGTCATTCCCGCGAAAGCGGGAATCTTCCCTTCGCTGATCCTCGCTTCCGCGAGGATGACGCCCTTCGGGCGACACCTCCTGAATTTCCTCTTCCTGAACATTCCCGTCCCGGATTTTGAAGGCTTTAACAATAGGCCGGCCCGGTTCCTGCAATGAGACCAGTACGTAGTGGCCGTCGAAAAGATCTTGAACAGCTGTCGCGTTATCGATATCGCGGCGCGAAGGATAAGCTTGTGTCGCCACGTGAGAATGATAAATTGCCATCTCCTCCAACTTCAACTCCCGAAGCGTCTTTTGAAGCACGAGCTGTGCTACGGGCTGCATGTGATAACTCGTGGGGCTCCGATGAGCGTTTTCTACGAGATAAGCCTCCGTTACAACGCCATCCCGGCCCACAAGATAGCCGCATGCTTCGTTGCCGGCCTCCTGTTTTTCCTTCTCGCAATACTGAATCATCTTCTGTAGGATTGAACTTTTGATTTTCAGCATCCGACCGCCCCCGAAACTCAATGAGAGATCTCAGAGCCCCTTTCAGGGTTCGTTTCCCCCGCTCCGATGGGCATGTCCCTGGGGGATGCTCTTTTTGACCAGGTAATCCATGTCTTCATCCTTCACCACCTTCGCGATCTCTTCCTGGATGTTCAAAAGGATCCTCTGCTGGATGACGATCAGATGCGGATCGCTTTCCCGTCGGGGCCTGGGCAAGTGAATGGCGTATCCATTCTTGATCCGGCCCGGCCGGGCCGAGATCGTCAACACCTTGTCCGCCAGCACCGTGGCCTCCCGCACATTGTGAGTGACGAAGAAGACCGTCTTGCCCGTTTCCTGCCAGATCTCCAGCAGTTCTTCATGAAGCAGACGGCGGGTCTGGGCGTCCAGCGCGGCGAACGGCTCATCCATGAGAAGAAGTTTGGGATCCATCACCAGCGCCCGGGCGATCGCGACCCGCTGTTTCATTCCCCCGGAGAGCTGATAAGGATAGAAATCGGCGAAGCGGCTCAGGTGCACCATCTTCAGATATTTGGCGGTCCTTTCCCGCCGCTTCGCGGGGAGACTCCCGGCCATCCGGAGGCCGAACTCCACATTGCCCTGCACGGTGAGCCACGGGAAAAGAGCCGGTTCCTGAAACACCAGCCCGCAATCGCCGGAACCGGTAACGGGAACTCCATCGATGAGAACCCTGCCTGAGGAAGGCAGGTCCAGGCCGGCGATTAAGTTGATGAGGGTGCTTTTACCGCAGCCGGAGGGGCCGACGAGGCAGACAAATTCTCCATCCTCGATCGTGAGGCTGATCTCCTTAAGGACCTCGACGGTCGAGCCGTTCTGGGAAAACCGTTTGGAGACCCGATCAAGAACCACCGACATGGGCTTCTCTTACGACCCCGCATGGACTTGGCTGGCCTGGCTGTGGACTTCCTTTAAAATCTCGGCGATCTCGGGACGGGTGAATTCCGGCGGAGGGGATTTCCCTTCCGAGAGCATCTGCCGAACCGCCGTCCCGCTCAAAGAAATCCGCTCCGCGGCCGGGTGCGGGCATGTTTTGACGGTGGCCATCCCCTGGCAAACCCGGCAGTAGAAGGCGTTGTCGAAGCACAGCGGCGTGATCCCCAGTTCCTCTTTCGAGAAACGTTCGAAAATCCTCTGGGCATCAAACGGCCCGTAGAATTTCCCGACGCCGGCATGGTCGCGGCCGACGATGAAGTGGCTGCAGCCATAGTTCTGACGGATAATCGCGTGAAAGACCGCTTCCCGGGGCCCCGCGTAGCGCATGGAGGCGGGGTTGACCACCAGGAGGACCCGGTCCTTCGGGAGATACCCTTCAATGAGCGCCTCGTAGCAGCGCATCCGCGTGGAAGCGGGGATGTCATCTCCCTTGGTCTGTCCGACGAGCGGATGGATCAGCAGCCCGTCGACGATCTCCAGCGCGCACCGAAGCAGATACTCATGGGCCCGGTGGATCGGGTTGCGGGTCTGGAATCCCACCACCTGTTTCCAGCCCCGCAGGTGAAATTCCTGGCGGATCTGCGCGGGGGTCCGCCGGCACGTCAAGAAAGCGGGATGCCGCGGCAGATTCAACACTGAGACGCGCCCCCCCACGTAATAGGGGCCTTGAGCCATGACCCGAGCCACTCCGGGATGACTCACATCGGTCGTCCCGTAGACCAGCTTCGACTCCACCATCCGGTTGTAAGGAAACAGCGTCGGCTGATGCAGGACCGCGATGATTTCCCCCTCGGGGGATCTTAAGGCCAGATCCACCTCTTCCTTCCAGGAGTCGGCTTGGCCTTCCGTGACGGCGAGGGTGACCGGGATCGGCCAGACAACCCCGTTGGTCAACCGCATCCGGTCGATGACGGAATCGTAATCGGCCTCCCGCAAGAAACCCTCCAGGGGAGAGAAGGCGCCGATCCCGAGCATCTCGATATCGGAGAGGACCCACTCGTTTAACACCAGGGAAGGCAAGGATTGCGCTTGATGAAGCAGCGCTTCCCGCTCGGACCCCTGGATCAACCGCTCAACGAGTTTTCCACCATGAGGGAGAACAAGGTCACTCATCGGCCGCTCCGGCGAGTCTTATTTTTCTTTCTCAATGAATTTCGCTAAGGCCATCGAGGTTCTGGCCCCTATCTTTCCATCCGGGGTCAAACCGTTGGAACGCTGGAACGCCTTGACCGCCTGCTTGGTCTTCCGGCCCAGCCTGCCGTCAATTTGCCCGGAATAAAAACCGGCGTTCTTCAGCGCCAGCTGAACCTGGCGGGCAGAGAGGGCTGCCGATCCTTTCCCGCTTTCCTTCTCCGAGGCGGCCGTTGGAGTCGCCTGGGCCTCCCCCTCCGACAATCCCTGCTGCTTCGAGAGATCTTCAACCTTGGAATTCAACTCTCCCACCCGGCCCTCCAAGGAAGCGACCTGGGCTTTCAACGATTCCGCCTCGCTCGTCTTGGTCCCAAGAGAGGTCGCGCATCCGGCCAGAAAAACAGACGTCACCGCCACTCCAAGAATAGAAATCATCGGTTTCATAAATTTGCTCTCCTTTTGAGATCCCTCGTCGCTACGCTCCTCGGGATCAAATTCGGCCAACGGACTTGCGTCGTTCCCCTCCGCAAGTCCGGGCCTCATTTGACGTGCAAACCGCATTCCTTCTGCTCCGGCAGTTCCCACCACCAACGGCCGGCCCGGATATCCTCGCCGGGCTTAACTGCCCGGGTGCAGGGAGCGCATCCAATGGAAGGATAATTTTTGTCGTGCAGTTTATTGTACGGCACCTTGTTCTTGCGAATGTAATCCCAAACTTGTTGGGTGGTCCACTCGGCGATCGGATTCAACTTCACCATGCCCCGGTGGGCCGTGTCGACTTCCACCTTCGGCAGCGCGGCCCGGGTCACCGCCTGCTCCCGCCGCAAACCGGTCACCCAGGCATCCAGCTCGGCCAGCGCTCGGTTCAACGGCTCCACCTTCCGAATCCCGCAGCACTCTTTCCGGTTCTCAATCGACTGGCGGAAGGAGTAGAATCCCTTTCCCCGCTCCAATTTTTCCACCGCCGGACGGTCCGGGAAATAGCTGGTGATCGTCACCCCGTAACGGGCACGGATTTGATCCATCACCTCGTACGTCTCCTCCGGAAGCCGGCCGGTGTCTAACGTAAAGATCGTCGTTTCCTTCCTGACCTTGGAAATAAGATCAATCACCACCACATCCTCCGCTCCGAAACTGGAGGCAAACCCGATCTTGGGGAAAAAGGTTTCAATTCCCCACCGAAGGACATCCTCCGCAGACTGAGATTCAAGCCGCTTGGCTACTTCAGAAATTTCTGCTTCAGACAAACTCTTCGCTGACATATTTCTATTCCCTCCGAAATCTTGACTATTTTAGTCATAAATACAGACTAAAATAATAAAATATTCCCAACACCTTGTCAATATGAAAATTACGAGTTCCGTTTTAGGCGAATCTGGGATAACCGTTCTTTGATTTGGTTCTCGAATCCCTGATCGCTGGGTTCATAATAAACCTTTTCTCTAGGCAGGTAGGTCTGCTCCACAACATGTCCCGGAAAGCTGTGAGCATACTTGTACCCTTTCCCATGCCCTAACCGTTTGGCTCCTGGATAATGGGAATCTTTTAGATGCTCGGGAACCTCCAGAAGGGTTCCCTTCTCCACATCTTCAGAGGCCTTCTCGATTCCAACATAAGAAGCATTGGATTTCGGCGCGCACGCGACATAAACAGTCGCCTGGGCGAGCGGAATCCGGCACTCCGGCAGCCCAATCATTTCCACCGCCTGGGCCGCGGCAGTGGCCACAACCAGCGCCTGTGGGTCGGCGTTGCCGACATCCTCCGACGCGCAGATGACCAGACGCCGGGCGATAAACCGGGGATCCTCCCCGGCGTAGAGCATCTTCGCCAGCCAGTAGAGGGCTGCGTCCGGATCGGACCCGCGCATCGATTTAATGTAGGCCGAGATGGTATCGTAATGGGCGTCTTCGTCCCGGTCGTACACAACCGCTTTCTTCTGGACCGACTCCTCCACCACTTCCCGGGTGATTCGGGAAAGTCCCTCTTTGTCCGGCGGGCCGGTTTGATCCGGCGGGGTCGTGACGGCGGCCAACTCCAACCCGTTTAAGGCCCGGCGGGCGTCTCCGTCGGCGATGGTCCCTAAAAAGGCCAGTGCCTCCTCATCGACCTGCAGGTTCATCCGCCCCAACCCCCGCTCCTTATCGACCAGCGCCCGGCGGAGGATCAAAAGGATTTCTTCTTTCGACAAGGGTTTTAACTCCGCCACCAGGGAACGGGACAGAAGCGGTGAGACGAGTGAAAAGAAAGGGTTGTGGGTGGTGGCCCCGATCAAGAGGACTGTCCCATCCTCCACCTCCGGCATCAGGACATCCTGCTGGGCCTTGTTGAACCGGTGGATCTCGTCGATAAAAAGGATCGTCCGCTTCTCCGCCGTCGAGCGCCGGAACCGGGCCCCTTCAATGGCCCGCCGGAGATCCTCCACTCCGGCGGCGACGGCATTGATCCGCTCGACGTGACTCTTGGTTTTCGCCGCAATCAAAAAGCCCAGCGCCGTCTTGCCGCAGCCCGGCGGGCCGTACAGAATCAAGCTCGAGAGCCGGTCTGCTTCGATCGCCCGCCTTAAGATTTTCCCGGGGCCTAAAAGGTGGGGTTGGCCGACGTATTCCGACAAGTCCCGCGGGCGCATCCGGGCCGCCAGCGGCGTGGAGGCCGCGTGGGGCATCGCCTCGGGGGACGGATCCAACTCCTTCTGGAAGAGACTGAGTGAGGGGGTGATTTTCGGGGATTTGCTCATTTCGAAACCTCAAAACCGCCCTTCAAAAAAACGTCCCCGCGAATGCCGTGTGTCGAATCCATTCTTGAACCTGGTATCTTCACCATCGGGAACCTGCTCACCGGTTTCTTGCTTCCCTCCGGGCCTGTTTCAACACCCGGTGGGCCTGCTCTCCACCGCTGAAGTCAAGCTCCCTACGATTCTGCTGTTGGTTCAGAATCGCTTTCGACCAATCACGAACACCGCAGGGACATTTCTCTTATACCACAAAACAGCTCCGAGTTCAATCTCTAAGCGGGATTACCTGATGCTGGCATTGAAGCGGGATCCCAGGGAGTCTAGGATTTTCCGGAAGGCAGCGGCGACTTCTTCTTCGGTCAGGGTCCGGTCTCCAGCGGAAAACTCCAGCCGGAAGGCCAAACTCTTTTCCCCCGGCGGCACTTGAGGCCCCTGGTAAAAATCAAACAGGGTCGCTTCCTTTAAAAGAGGCCGTCCCGCCGTCTGTATGGCCTGCAGGATTGCTTCATGAAGAATCTCCGCCGGCACCAGGATCGCCAGGTCCCGGAGAACCGGGGCAACCTTGGCCAACGGCTGAACCTTCAAAGGAACGGCTGGGGTCTTTATGATCAACTCCAGGTTCAGCTCCGCATAAATGAGAGGAATCTCTTCTGGGATTTCATGGGCGCTCAAGACCTTTGGATCCACTCTGCCGGTCCATCCAAGAAGCTGGTCATCTAGCCGGAATTGAACGGCCGGGGCCAGAAGGTACGAGCAGGGACAATCGTTTTTTTGAATTTCTTTCTCTCCAAGAATTTCTTCGCGGGGGAGACCGATTCGGAGCCGCTCACAGAGGAACTGGATGATTCCTTTAAGGTACAGGATGCTCGGCCCCTTCGGGGTCCCTCCCCAAGCGGGGAGGGGAACTCCTGCCGCCAGGACTGAAAGGGTTCTCTTTTCAAAGGGAAGGGCCCGGTCCGGAAGGGCAGAAGGTTCTCCGGAGACCTTTTCTCTTTCATAGAGGTGCCCCAACTCAAAAAACTGGAAATGGGCTGCCGTCTTTCGATGAAGATTTCGGGCCGCCACCTCCAAGGCACCCGGTAATAAGGAAGGGCGCAGGCACTCCTGTTCCCGGCTCAACGGATTCGCAATCCTGCGGGAAGGGGCCAGCCGACAGCGGGAAAGGCCCTCTTGACTCAGAAGCGTGTAGGTCATGATCTCCTGTGCCCCTGCCGCCACCAGCAGGCGGCGAATCTGCGTCTGAAGAACAGGCCAGTGATCCTCCACCGGCTGCCAGCGGGAACTGATCTCCTGCCGGGGAACGGGCGGAAGGGAAGTGGGACACCGATCGTATCCCCAGAGGCGGGCCAATTCCTCGTAAAGATCCTCCGGGATTTTGAGGTCGCTGCGCCAAGAGGGGGGTTCCACCCGGTACCCCTGTTGGGTCCCGGTGACACGGCAGCCCAGCCGTTCCAGGTATCGACGCTGTTGCGCGGGATAAATCCGCATCCCGAGCAGACTCTGGGCCTGCTTCGGACGCAGGGGGATCCGCCGCCGCACCGGTGAGGGCTCTCCGACATTGATCAGGCCCCCTTCTATTTTTCCTCCGGCGACCTTTTGAATCCAACGGGCGGCCCGAACCGCTGCCATCGGCACCATCTGTAAATCCACTCCCCGCTCGAACCGATAGGAAGAGTCGGAGGAAAGCTTGGTCAGCCGGACGGTCCTGCGAATCCGGTCCGGATGAAAGCAGGCCGACTCGAGAAAAATCCGTTTCGTCTTGGAGCTGATCTCCGTGTCGCGGCCCCCCATGATCCCCGCCAGTGCCACCGGCCGCTTCGCATCGGCGATGACCAGCGTGTCCGGAGGAAGCGCCCGGGAAACTCCATCGAGCGTCACCAGCGTTTCTTTCGCCCCGGCGGTCCGGACCCGGATCGAGCGCCCCTCCAAGCGGTCCAGGTCGAACGCGTGCAGCGGCTGGCCAAGTTCCAGCAGGCACAAATTTGTGACATCCACCACGTTATTGACCGGCCGCACCCCCAAACGGATCAGGCGCCGGGCCATTTCCGGCGGACTTTCTCCCACCCGAACCCTTTCCATGACGATCCCCACGTAGCGGGCGCATCCTTGGGTATCCTCAATGACCACTGGGAACGAAGGCGGCGGTTGATTCATCAGAGAGACATTCTCTCGAGCCGTTTTTGTCGGGCGGAATGGGCGTCCTAAAATCGCCGCGATTTCCCGGGCCATCCCTAAATGGCTCAGGAGATCGGGCCGGTTGGGAGTGATCTCCAACTCGAAAACCCAATCGCCGTCGGCTTGGGTGAGCCCGGTCACCTCGGCGCCGGACAAGGTCAGCCGCTCCGCCAACGCCTCCGGGTGGAGGGAAATTTCGATGAACTCTTTAAGCCAGGAGAAAAGAATTTTCATGGGTCAGGGAAACTGTTGGAGGAAGCGCAGATCATTTTCAAAGAAGAGGCGGATGTCTTCGATCCCGAATTTCAGCATGGCGATCCGTTCCACTCCCATCCCGAAGGCAAAGCCGATCGTCCCGACGGGATATCCGACCGCTTTAAAGACCGCCGGATGAACGGTGCCGCATCCTAAGATCTCCAGCCATCCTTTCTGCCCGCAGACGCGGCATCCTTTCCCGGCGCAGAAAATGCAGGCCAGGTCCACCTCGGCGCTGGGCTCGGTGAACGGAAAGTAATGGGGCCGGAACCGGAGTCGGGTCTGGCTTCCGAACATCCCGCGGGCCCAGACGGTTAAAACCCCTTTCAGATCCCCAAACGTGAGCCCCGGGGCGACCGCCAGTCCTTCGATCTGATGGAATTGGAAACAGTGGGAGGCATCCACCGCGTCCGGGCGGAAGACCCGGCCGGGCACAACGATCCGAAAAGGGGGCTGACGGCCCTGCATGAAACGGATCTGCATGGGGCTGGTGTGGGAGCGCAGCAGCCGGCTCGGCTCCGCGTCCCGTTCCTTGGCCAGGTAGAAGGTATCGAAACTTTCGGTCCGGGACGGATGTTCCGGCGGGATGTTCAGGGCGTCAAAATTGTGGAACTCCGTTTCCCCTTCGAATCCCTCCACGACGGAAAACCCGATCTCCTGGAAGATCGTGAGGATTTCAAGAATCGTCTGGCTGATGGGATGAAGCCGACCACCCTGCGGGAGAATTCCCGGCAGCGTCGGGTCTTCTGAAACGGAGGCCCTGGCGCCGGCGGTCTTGTCGAGTTTCTTTTGGCGCTCTTGAATTGCCTGTTCGAGTTTCTGCTTGACGGCGTTGAGTTTCTGCCCCAAGCGGCCCTTCTCCTCGGCAGTCAGGACCCCTTGGCCTAGGAGATTAAAAAACTGGTTGAGCCCGCCCCGGCGGCCCAGCGTCTTGACCCGGATTTCCTCGACGGCAACGGGCTGATCCGCCTTGGACAGGGCCTGCGCCGTGTCGCTCAGGAGCTTCTCCAGCTCCTGTTCGATCCTGCCGATCTCGAGCGGCTCCACCGGACCTCTTTAAGCGGCGGCCGGTTTTTCAGACAGCTGCTTGGCCACTTCCACGATCTGCTGGAAAGCGGCCGGGTCGGTCACCGCCAGATCAGCCAAGATTTTCCGATCCAACCGGACGTCCGCCGCTTTCAGACCGGCCATGAACTGATTGTAGCGGATCCCCTGCTCGCCGCAGGCGGCATGGATCCGGGTGATCCAAAGCCGCCGGAAATCCCCTTTCCGGGCCTTCCGGTCCCGCGTTGCAAAAACCATCCCCCGGTTAACGGTCTCTTTCGCCCGCCGGAAAATCTTGGACCGTTTCCCCCAAGCCCCCTTGGCCTTCTTGATCATCCGCTTGTGCCGCCGGAGGTTGGACACCGCGTGTTTTACTCGAGCCATCGGTGATTCTCCTTATGAATATGGAATCAGCTGCTTGATCCGTTTCTCACCCGCCGAGCTGACCAGATCCGGCCGACGGAGCCGGCGTTTCCGGTTCCGGCTCCGCCCCGCCAAAAGATGGGACCGGAACGCGTGCGATCTTTTGACCTTCCCGGTTCCCGTCAGCCGGAACCTTTTTGCCACCGACTTCCTTGTCTTTATCTTAGGCATGGATAACCCTCTTTCATTTTGGAGCGACGGTCAGGAAGACAAATCTCCCTTCCTGCATGGGAGCCCGCTCCACCTGCGCCACATCGGCAATGTCGGTCTGGAGACGCTGTACGAGCCGATGCCCAAATTCCTGATGGGCCATCTCCCGTCCCCGGAAAACCAGGGTCACCTTCACCTTGTCTCCCCGTTTAAGGAACTTCACCAGCGACCGAAGTTTCGTCTGATAGTCGTGCTCATCGATCTGCGGACGAAACCTCAACTCTTTCAGATGCGAGTGCCGCTGATGCTGCCGGCTCTCCCGCTCCTGCCTTGCCTGTTCATACCGATACTTCGCGTAATCCATCACCCGGCAGACCGGCGGGCTCGCCAAAGGAGCCACCTCCACCAGATCCAGATTTGCTTCTCGCGCCGCCTTCAGCGCTTCTTCAACGGGGACAACCCCTGCCTGCGCCCCATCGGCACTCACTAAACGGACTTCCCTCACACGAATCCGATCATTAACTCGCAACTCTCCCTTTTGGATGCGCATCACCTCCTTTTTAACGGATCACTCTCGTGATCCGTTTCATCGTTTTTGCTGGACTTCCAGTGTTACACGCTCAACGAATTCCGTCACTGACATCGCGCCGATATCGCCGGTGCCCCGGGCCCGGACAGCAATCTTTCCTGACTCCGCTTCCCGCTTTCCGACGATCAGCATGTACGGTACCTTGTTCATCTCCGCGTCCCGGATCCGAGCCTGCAATGTTTCCCGGCGATCGTCCAACTCCACCCTCAGATTCTTCTCGGCCAGATCCCGCAGCAGGGTCCCGGCGTACGGCTCCTGGTCTTTCGTCAGAGGAATCACCACCGCCTGCACCGGAGCCAGCCAGACAGGGAAGGCGCCGGCATACTGCTCGATCAGCGTCCCCAAGAACCGTTCCAGCGATCCGAAGATCGCCCGATGAATCATCACCGGCGGCGCTTCCTGACCGTTCTCTTCCACGTAGCTCAAGTCGAACCGCTGCGGCAGGACGAAATCCAGCTGGACGGTGGCGCATTGCCAGTACCGGCCCAGCGTGTCCTTGATATGGATGTCGATCTTCGGCCCGTAGAAAGCGCCCGCTCCGGGGCTTACCGTGTAAACAATGTTCCGGGCCTTCAAAACCCGAATCAGAATCTCCTCGGCGCGGGTCCATTGTCCCGCATCTCCTAAGAATTCCGGCGGGCGGGTGCTCATCTCCACCCGGTACTCTGAAAACCCGAAATCCCGCATGGCGGCCTGAATAAATTCCAGGACCGCTTCGATCTCCGCCTCTAATTGGGTCAACCGGCAGAAGATGTGGGCGTCGTCCTGCGTGAATCCCCGGACCCGCAGGAGTCCGTGCAGGACGCCGGACTTCTCGTTCCGGTAGACCGTCCCCAGCTCGAAGAACCGGAGGGGAAGCTCCCGGTAGCTGCGCAGGGCCGATTTGTAGATCAGGATGTGGCCCGGGCAATTCATCGGCTTGACCCCCCACTCCTGCTCCTCGATCCGGAAGATGTACATGTTCGGCTTGTAGAAATCGTAATGGCCGGACCGGACCCAGATGTCGCTCCGGATGATGTGGGGGGTGATCACCGGCTGGTAGCCGCGGGAAGCATGCTGCCGCCGCGAGTACTCCTCGATGATCTGCCTCAACACCGCCCCTTTGGGATGGTAGAAGACAAAACCGGCTCCCGCCTCCTCAAGAATCGAAAACAACTTTAAGCTCTGGCCCAGTTTCCGATGGTCTCGGCGCTTGGCCTCTTCCCGGACTTTAAGAAAATTCTCCAGCTCCTCCGGCTTGAAAAAGGCGGTCCCGTACACCCGGGTCAGCTGGGGATTCCGCTCGTTCCCCCGCCAGTAGGCCCCGGCGAGCGACGTGAGCTTGAATGCCTTCACCTCTCCGGTGGAATTCATGTGGGGCCCTTCGCACAGATCCACAAAATCCCCATTCGTGTAGATCGAGACTTTCGGGTCCGGAATGTCCCGGATAATCTCCTGCTTGAACGGTTCGCCCCGCTTTTCAAAAAAAGAGGATGCTTCTTCCTTCGACATCCAGGACTGCTGGAAAGGGATGTCCCCCTTGATGATCTTAGCCATCTCTTGCTCGATCTTCGGCAGATCCTCGTCGGTCAAGGGCTGCGGTGGGGCGATATCGTAGTAGAAACCCTCCTCGATCGGCGGGCCGATGGCCAGCTTCGTCCCGGGCCAGAGGCGTTTCACCGCCTGCGCCAGGATATGCGCCGCGCTGTGCCGCAGTTTATGCAACTCGTCACTCATCCCGACGCTTTCTCAGCTTGGCCAGATCCAGATTGTCTTTGGTAAACCGGGGCTCCGAGTAGAACATGACCGCATGGGCCCCCGCCACAAGGTACTTGATCCTATGAGCGTTTAATGTGTTGAACAGATCTTCGTAATCGGAGCTGATCACGGGACTTTCCTCTCATCTTGAGAAACTCGCCAAGCATCACCCACGCGGCCTCGAAGCGGGCTGCGGCTCCCGCTCGTCGCCAGAACGAAACATCGGCCTGTTCCACGTCCTCAAAGGATCTCGCCTTGTGCACCCAGATTCTTTTCATCGCCGCTTGACCGCCTGCGCCAGGATATGGGCCGCGCTGTGCCGTAGTCGATGCAACTCGTTACTCATTTCTGGCTCGCCGACTCTTGTAATGGGATTATGTCTCCTCTATTATAAAGAAACCAAATCTCTCTAAACCTATTTACAGATGTAAACCGATACGTTTTTATAAAGCTGAGAATCGGCTCCCGGCCGAACAGCCGAAGACCTACGTAAAGAATAAGCGTGCAGTTGGGTCCGTAGCTATTTACCAGTTTTTCTTCCAGAACCTGAGCAGCAACAATCGGAAATTGGGCTTTTTCTTTCTCAAGAAACTCCTGAGAAAGGTCCTTTGGATTGGAGCTGTATTCGCGGTTCTCCCTAGCACACGTTTCCCGTTCTTCTTTCTCTCTCAAATATTCTTCCGATCGCCTACGGTCAGGACTCAGCAACTCTGCCACTTCGATAGATAGTATTTCGGTAAGATTTGCTGTATCTCGATATTCGACGTCCGGTGCCTCCGTTACGATATTCGTTATTTGATAGCGTCGGCATGTCCGTTGGGAGTGGGTCTCGAGAAATTGGCTAGCGACCCAGCATTCTCGCGCTTTTTTAGCTCCTCTGTCAGCGACAAAATCGTAGGGATCTCGATCCTTAAGAGCCATATCTAATTCCCGATATAGCTCTGCCGGACTTAGAGGAAGTTCAATGCTAGCTAATATGTTATCTACTGACTTTGCTGTCATCGCTTTAGGATAAAAACGTGGGTAATATCCGGTACCATTTCCAAAAGTGCCGGGTCCGGAACTCGGAATCTCATCTAGATTTCGCATAAACCCTAACATCCGCGCGCAATAACGGTGCCGTCGTGTACCCACAATTGGGAGGAAGGGCCTTCTTCCTCATATGCACACGGCCTTGCGAACCTTCTTTTGCGCTTCCCCAAACAACCTCCTGTCGGACGTTACAAATGTCTCAGCCTTCGAGAGAACTCCTGAAGCCAGCTGAATAGCGTCTAGAGTCGCGAGTGAATACTGATAAACAAAATCTGTTGCCACCTTTTCTAAGGATTCATTCCAAACGACTCGGTGAAAACTCTGAAAATCTTTATACATCTCGGATTTAAGCCATGCCGCCTGCTGTGAGGTTAAGGATTTTCCGCGCAGACGTCTGGCAACTACTGCGCTCATCTCAACCCACGTTATAGGGGAAACCGCTATTTCTGAAACTTCTTGGAGCAGAGAATCCAATTCCTTTGAACCATCTTCTTCAACATATTTTTTGAAGAGCGAAGAGGTGTCTATAAACGCCCTCATCGCTGTTCGGATCGTGAGCGGATTGTTGTTTCAGAAAAGGTTTCTCCTTTTACCTGGATCTTTTGAATCGGCCGCTTCCAGCCGGGTGAGGTCAAGTTCTCGTTATGAGGAACCAGGTCTGCCACTGGCGAACTCCTTTCCATGACCACAATCCGTTCTCCCCGCTTCACCACCTTAAGATAGCTTGAGAAGTGATGCGTCAATTCGCGGATATTTACCGGTCTCATTTTTCACCTCCACAACAAGTATAACATATGTAAGACATTATGTCTAACATCCGTGCGTAATAATGGTGGGCGGTACTGGATTCGAACCAGTGGCCTTTTCCATGTCAAGGAAACGCGCTAACCGGACTGCGCCAACCGCCCAAAATTTTTCAATTCGTGCCGGGGGCGGGACTCGAACCCGCACGGCCTTGCGGCCAGAGGCTTTTAAGACCCCATTGTCTACCATTCCAACACCCCGGCCCCGGATCAAATCAAACAAGGCGCGGGTCGGAATCGAACCGACGAATAACGGTTTTGCAGACCGTTGCCTTACCACTTGGCTACCGCGCCAAAAAATCCAACGATCCAAGATGGATTCCAATATGAGGAAGGTGGGAGATTACGGTTCATTTCCATATATCAAAGATTTAATTGAATCCAATAGCTCCTGGGAAAAAACCGGCGGGAAAGAGATCCTCATTCTTTGGCGCGAGAAGCGAGGGTTTCCTCGACGGTGTCAAGAATCCGGGCGGCTAAGCGGGATTTTGCAAGGGACCGGAAGGACTTGGTGCGGCCTTCCCGGTCCAGGATCGCTCCGTCCACGGGATCGGTCCCGAAGGGACCGCGCCCTTTCCCCCGGGGAGACAGCTGGGTGGCCACAATGGCATCGAGATCCTTGGATTTCAATTTCCGGCGGGCGTTGGCCAAGAGGCTCTCCGTCTCCAAGGCGAATCCGATGATCGCCTGGCTTCCCCTGCGCTGCCGGGCGACCCGGGCGACGATGTCCGGGTTCTCCACCAGCTCCAGCTGCCAAAGGCGCAGGGAACCGGCCACCCCGGAGCGCTTGATCTTTTGGGTGGCCACCCGAATCGGCCTGAAATCGGCCACGGCAGCTCCCATGATCAATCCATCCGCCTTGGGGAAGGTTTTCACGACGGCCTGCTCCATTTCACCGGCCGTTTCCACGTCGATCTTTCTTACTCCCCGGGGAGCCACGAGCTCCGTTGGGCCGCTGATCAAGGTCACCTGATGTCCGCGCGCTCTGGCCATTCTCGCCAGGGCGTATCCCAGCGTCCCGGTCGAATAGTTCGAGATGAACCGGACCGGGTCGATCGGCTCCCGGGTGGGCCCGGCCGTGATGAGCAGGCGGTAAGACCTTCGGCGCCGCGGCTTCATCGGCGTCCCGCCTTCTCCTTTTGCTTCCGGCCGCTGATCTTCGCCAGCCGCAGCCGCACCGCGCTGACGATCTCCTCTACCTCCGCGATGTGGCCCATCCCCACCTGCCGGCAGGCCAGCTCACCGTGAATGGGGCCGATGAATTCGTAACCAAGCCCTTTCAGGCGTCCGATATTCTCCTGGGTGATCTTATGCTCGTACATCGCCTTGTTCATCGCCGGAGCCAGAAGAACCGGCGCCTTGGAAGAAAACAAGACGCTGGTCAACAGATCATCGCAGATCCCATGAGAAAGCTTGGCGATCAGGTTCTGGGTCGCTGGACAGACCAGGATCAGCTCCGCCCGGGCCGACAGGGAGGTGTGGAGCAGATCCCACTCCTCGGGAAGCTCAAAGACGTCGGAATAAACCCGGTTCCCCGAGAGAGTTTGGAACGTCAAGGGGCTGACGAAACGGGTCGCCTCCTTCGTCATGACCACATGAATGCTGAGCCCTTCCGTCTTTCGCAGGGTGCTCACCACATCGCAGGCCTTGTAGCAGGCGATCGACCCGGTGACCCCAACCACCATCTCCTTCACCAATGGGCTCACTTCGCCTGCTTCTTGACCCGGTAAGTGACTTTTCCCTCGGAAATTTCCTTGAGGGCGACGATAGACGGCTTTGCCTTCGGATTGGCGTCCACCAACTTGGGAGCCCCTTCGCTAAGCTCCAAAGCTCGCCTGGCCGCGAGAATCACGATCTTGTACCTGGAACCTTCTTTGTCTAAAAGACTGGGTGGAGCTTGTCTATAAGGCACGGACACTCCTTGAGCTTAGCACGGTTTAGCAACTCGGTTCACTCGAAATCGTTCTGCCCTCACGATGGTCTTGACGGCAACGACGGCCTCTTCCAACCGGTCGTTCACCACGGCGTAATCGTAATGCTGCAGCTCGGCCAGCTCGCGCCGCGCCAGCCGGAGCCGGGCCTGGATCTGCGCGGACGACTCCGTCCCGCGGCGCTTCAAGCGCTCCCGCAGGACGGCAAAGGACGGCGGAAGAAGAAAGATCGTCGTCGCCGGCAAACCGGACCGCCGAATCTGCCGGGCCCCTTGGATATCCAGATCCAAAAGAACATCCCGTCCGGATCGCAGCGCCCTCTCGACGGGGGCCAGCAACGTCCCGTACCAATGAGTCAGGATCCGGGCGCACTCCAAAAACATTCTCTCTTTTTTGCGCCGGGCGAATTGCGTCTTGCTCACGAACCAGTAATCCCGCCCATGCCGTTCTCCGGCCCGAGGAGGCCGGGTGGTCACGGAGATCGATCGGACCACTCTCGGGTCGCTCTTTCGAATCGCCTCGAGAATCGTCGTCTTGCCGCTTCCCGAAGGAGCCGACAAGATAAACAGCCGGCCCCCCTTCTTTGTCTTATTCGACGTTGGCCGCCTGCTCCCGCAACTTCTCGATGTGGCCCTTCATGGCGATCACCTGTCGAACAATCGCCGTATCCCGGATCTTGGACCCCACGGTATTCACTTCCCGATGGAGCTCTTGGGCGAGGAAATCAATCGTCCGCCCGGGGCTCTCGGCTCCCTGGGCCATCACCTGATGCAGGGCCGTCAAATGGGACCGGATCCGTTCCATCTCTTCAGAGACATCGGTCCCCTGGACCAGGGAAGCCGCTTCGGCAACGACGGCCCTCGGATCCGCCGACGGAACCACCGCCTGGATCCGACCGGCTATCTTCTTCTCCATCTGTTTCTGCATCAACGGGACCCGCCCCTGAATCCTTCGCCGCAGATTCTCCAGCTGGTGAAACAACTGTAGGAGCGCTTTCTTTAACCGCTCTCCCTCTTGTCTGCGCATCCGAACGGTCCGACTCAGCGCCTGTGAGACGCCGGTCTTGAGCAGCGACCCCCAGCGGGCCGGCAGAAGCTCCGGCTCGGCGGCCGCGACGACTTGCGGAAGGGTCAAAACAAGATTCAAGTCTGCCGATCCGGGAATCTTAAGCTCTCTTTGAAAACCCCGCAGCTGCCTCAAATACCGACGGGCCAGGGCCGTTTGGAAAACGACCGGGGACCGAACCCCCTTCGCCTTGAGGGTCACCGTCACCCTCACCCGGCCCCGACGGATCTCCCGGCTCACCAGAGACCGGATCTGTTCCTCAAATCCTTGAAAGCCTTCCGGAAGGCGGCATTCCAGCTCCAGAAACTTATGATTCAGGGTGTGGATCTCTACGATCGCTCGGCCCGACGGCGGCAGGGAGACTTCCGCCCGGCCGAAGCCGGTCATACTGGTGAGCATCTGCTCGAGGGAAAATTCAGGGAGCCCATTGCCGAACCTTTACCTCTTTTAAGGTGACCTCCTGGGTGGGGTAAAGGTCTACGATGATCTCATCCGGTTGAAACCAAAGCTTGATCTCCCGCTCTGCCTCCGCTTCCGAGGAAGAGGCGTGAATGACATTTTCAAACAGGCCGCTGGTTCGGATCCGCCCGTAAGAACCCCGGATGGAAACCGGATCCGCCTCTTCGGGATTTGTCGATCCGGCCAGACTTCGCAGTTTCGTGATCGCATGCTGCCCCCAATAGATCATGGCCAGAACCTTTCGGCGGTCGTGCAGTTCCCCTTGAAGATACTGGATCAGCTCCGGGTAAAACGGTTTGTCCCGAAGCTGGCGATACTGGGCTTCCGCCACCTCTTTGGAAACCCGGGTGATCTTGGCCGCCACAATCTCCAGCTTCGTCTCGGATAGCCGGGTCAGGATGTTCCCCGTCAGGGAGCGGACAAGCCCATCCGGCTTGATTAAAACCAGTGTTTGTTGGATCACCCCGCCCCTCCATGGGTCGGGACGCCCGAGCGCTGTTGAGGATCTTCTTGGGCGTCCCGAAAAGCTCCACGAGCTCTTATTCTCTGGAGCAAGTTGGAAGTCACCTCGATGTACAATGTCTGACCTCTAATATTCGGAAGAACACACCCACACGTTATCCCCACCTTGCTCCAGAGAAACCCATGGAGGGGCGGGGTCATGGTAAAAATTCTATTATAGAAGATAGGCCTTTCAAGTCAACCTTGCCAAGAGGCGGTCCAAATCCTTCAAAGAGTAATAGGCGATCCGGATCCAGCCGCCGGAGTGCCCGTGAACTCCTCCGGGAAGAATCTCCGCGTGTGTGCCCAACGATCTCTTCAAACGGCCCTCTGCGTCCTTCAGGTGTGGATCCTCCGTCTTAGAGACGCGCCCTCTCCGGGATCGGGTGGTCATTTCCCGCACAATCCGCTCCAGTTGACGGACGGAAAGCCCCTGCGCGACGATCCGCTGAGCCAAAAGGATTTGGGCCGGCTGTGATTCGACCCCCAGGAGCGCTCGGGCATGCCCCAGGGTCAGCCGTTCCTGGATCAGCTCCTCCCGCACTTTGGAATCCAGCTTCAAAAGCCGCAAGGTGTTGGCGATCGTCGCCCGATCCTTTCCCATTGCGGCCGCAATTTCTTCCTGGGTCAACTCGAACTCCTGAACCAACCGTTGATAGGCCAACGCCTCTTCGATGGGGTTGAGTCCCTCCCGCTGAAGATTCTCGACCAGGGAAAGTTCCAGCGCCTTCTGGTCGGGAATCTCCTTCACAATGACGGGGGCCTCAGTTTCTCCGATCAAACGAAGGGCCCGATACCTTCTCTCTCCGGCGATTAATTCGTATTCTGGTCTATTCAAACCACTTTTATCTATTTTCCTAACTAAAAGTGGGTAAATCAAACCACTTTGACGTATAGATTCGGCTAATTCTTGGATCTTCGGTTCATCGATTTTCTTACGCGGCTGGAATCGATTGAGCCGGATCGCCTCCAGAGGAACTTTGATCTGCTCCTCCGAGGTCTTCTTGGACTGCGGGGGCCCCTCCGGAATCAGAGCCCGTATCCCTTTGCCTAGTCCACGATTCTCTGGCATCGGCATTTTTCTCCTCTTGTCTTGGCTGCCAGCTTCCGGTTTCCCCGGGCCGGCAGCAACTCTTTATTCTCTCCGCCAACAGTCGGTACGCTTTGGCCCCGGCGGACTGTGGATCGTAAAGATGGATCGGCAACCCGTGGCTCGGGGCTTCACTCAAACGAACCGACCGGGGAATCACCAGGTCGTATACCTGGGACCCGAAAAACCGGCGGACTTCCTGGATTACATCGTTGGTTAACTTCGTCCGAAAATCAGCCATGGTGAGGAGAATTCCTTCCATGGATAGGGCAGGATTCAAATGCTCCTTAACCAGGCGGACGGTCTCCAGAAGCTGGCTTAACCCCTCTAGGGCGTAATATTCGCACTGGAGAGGAATGAGGATACTGTCGGCCGCAGTCAAGGCGTTGACGGTCAAGAGTCCCAGGGATGGAGGAGAATCGATGAGGATCCAATCGTAGGAGGAGCGCAGGGGGGTCAGGGCCGATCTGAGCCGTTCTTCGCGGGCGGGCAAGCTAACCAATTCTACCTCGGCGCCGGACAAAGCGGTCTGGGAAGGAACCAGCCACAGATTTGGAATCTTAGTCGTCAGAACGGCCTTCCCCATCGGAACTCCGTCGAAGATCGCCTGGTAAATCGACTGGGAAACCCCTTTCTTATCAATTCCCAGTCCGCCGGTCGCATTCGCCTGGGGATCCAGGTCGATCAGGAGAACTCGATCTCCGGAGAAGGCCAGGTCGGCTCCCAGGTTAATTGCCGTCGTGGTCTTGCCGACCCCGCCTTTTTGATTACAGACCGCGATGATTTTGGACATTCTTCGACTAGCTCAGGACAGGTGTTCCACGTGGAACATCAGGTTTTATTCTCGGCCTTCAGCCTGACTTTCACCCGGGCAGGTTTGGCTCCCCGCATCCCGAACAACCCTTTGTTTTCCTCCGCCAATACCCAAACCGTGACGGAACTCCTAGGAACCCCAAGAGTCGAAAGAGCTTTCCCGATCGCTTCCTGGACGGTGCGTCCTTCTGCCTCTACAGATCGGGTTTCTTTCTGTTTCATCTTTATTCTGTATGCAGTCGAAAATAAAGGAGATATTGCCCGAGCGTTAGAGTGGTATTGGTCACCCAATATAACACAAGACCGGAAGGAAGACTATAGAAGAGGAATCCGAAGAGGAGGGGAAACCAGCGCATGAATCCCTGCTGCATCGCTTGCTCTTCAGTAAGGGTGGTTTCAGGAGTCTTGTTCATCCGCTGCTGGAGAAACATACCCCCCATCATCAGGATCGGCAGGAGATTTAAACTGTTTCCCAAAAGAGGAATCGTCGACGGGAAATGAATGAGGGCGTCTGGGGCTGAGAGATCTCGAATCCACAGGAAGGTTGCGCCCCGCAGTTCCGGCGACCGGCTCAGCACCTGAAACAGAGCAATAAATATCGGCATCTGGAACAGGAGTGGGAGGCATCCGCTTAATGGGTTCACCCTGTTTTTCTTATATAACCGCATCATTTCCTGGTTCATCCGCTGCGGATCCTTCCCGTACTCTTTCCGGATCCTCTCCATCTGGGGCTGCAGTTTTGCCATTACTTTTGTCATCCGGATGCCGGACCAGGTCACCGGGAAAAAGAGGCTCCAGATCAGAAATCCTAAAAGGACGATTGCTAAACCGTAATTTTTCATCCAGCCCTGGTTCCAGCGGAGGATTCCGAAAAGGAATTTCGCTATACCGGAAAATGCCCCAAAAGAAATAGTTTCCTCTAGTCCTGCTTTCTTTAAGCTTTCCAGGCTCATCGGCCCCGCGTACAGCTTAAAATCCCACTGGCTCTGTCCCCCGGGAGCCAATTCAACCGGAGGGAGGGTCAACCACCCAACCGGAACCCCTGAGGAGGAATGTTCCACGTGGAACATTCCCAAAGGAACCCTGGGCTGGAGAATAAGGGCGTAGGATTTCCCTTGAGCCGTGATCCAGGCGGGGGATCCGGAAAACCGAAGTATCTGGTTCGGCTTTAGGCGAATGTGTTGGATCTTCCCATCGATGGAAACGATCCCATCCTGATACCTTTGATCGCTGGAGATCGGCAGATGGAGGGGAAGATACGTTACTATCCGGAGTTGATATTCCTGGGTTGTTTTAGATTCGTTTGATAGTTTTAACTTACATTCCAACAAATAGTTATGGCTATCCCCAGGAATTGAAATCTGACGAATGATTCGGCTCCCTTGAGAAGTCAGGTCCGACGTGCTTAAAAGGGTTCCGCTTTCCCATCGACTTTCAAACTGCAGGGGCGTCTCGCTGGATTCTATCCGTTCCACCTGGAACAGCCCTGGGTTAGCAGAGACCAATAGATCGCTTCCTTCCACCCGAACGGTTTGAATGCCGCCTCGCTGAGTTCCTATCCCTAACTTAAACGGTCCATTCTCCACCGAAAAAAGTGGCTCCGCCAGCCTATCTATTTTTCTAATTACTTTATTTCCATTAAGTTGTGTATTTGTCGCGGGGGGTTGCTGTGAGGGAGGAAGCAGCATCGTCCAGGAGAGGAGGATCCCCAAGGTAAGCCCGAGCGCCAACAAGAGTCGCTGTTCAGGTTTCACCCCGCCCCTCCGTTCCCATGAAAGGCCGAACGGCCTTTCATGGTGCCGAGCAATCGCTCGGCACAGGCGCTGTCAAACTCTATCTTGGCTGTCCTGCGCTGTTCGACAGCGCAGGAACGGAGGGGCGGGGTCATTTCGTTTCTATCACCGGATCCCATCCACCTGGCTGCTGGAGCGGATGGCACCGAAGCATCCTCTGCAGACCCAGCCGTATCCCTCTATAAAACCCATGCCGCACCACCGCCTCCTCCATGTATCGGGAACAGGTTGGATAAAATCGACACCCGGATTCGATCAGCCCAAGGGTGGAAAAGAGCCCGCTCAAACGGGCCTCTCGATAAAACCGAATCCCTCGAAACAGAATCCTGGCCGCTAGGCCAGGCGGCGGGAAAGGTTCCGCAGAGCTTGCTGCGCCGTCTGAAAAGTAAGTCCCGCAGGGGCTTGTAAAACAACCGCCAGCAGGTCGACCCCCGACGGAAATTCGCTCTGGTTGAGCCGATACGCCTCCCGGAGCCACCGCTTTAAGCGGTTCCGAGAAACGGCTCCGGCGGCTGCCCGTCGACGGACGGTGCAACCGAACCGGCTGTAAGACAAACCGTTGGGAAGCACCGTTAAGCTCAGCCAGCCGGCGGGGAGGGAATCGCTCGCCCGAAGACGTTTCCCGTACCGCACAAGGCGTCGAAAACCGTCTCCTCCCATCAATCGCTTTGATTTTGTCAGCTTGGCCGGCCGCATTTCGGAGGGGCCGCTCTTCAATCCTCACGGAATCAGGAGGCGGCGCCCTTTTTGTCGTCGGCGTCTGAGCACTTTGCGGCCCCCTTTTTTGGACATCCGTCGACGAAATCCATGCCGGCGTTTCCGCTTGAGGATCGAGATCGGCTTCAGGTGTTTCTTCACCCCGCCCCTCCATGGGTCGGGACGCTTGAGGGACACCCTTGAGGAGTCTCTTGGGCGTCCCGAAAAGCTTCATGAGCTTTTATTCTCTGGAGCAAGTTAGAAGCTGCCTTAATGTACAAGGTCCCCCCTCTGATACTCTGAGGAACGTGCGTTATCCCCACCTTGCTCCAGAGAAACCCATGGAGGGGCGGGGTCATGAGGGTTGCATTCTAACAGCGCGGCGGCACCCTTGTCAAACAAGCACCCGCATGTTATGATGCGGGGTCTCATCCATCGCATTATTATTTGAGGACTTGTCCTTTCGAATGGAACCGTTGGATCTCAATCTTTGGAATCAGGCGCTCGCCTGCATTCAGCGTGAGTTGCCGAGTCAAGCCTACGAAACCTGGTTTCAGCCGACGCGGGCCGTGTCGTCGACCGGAACCTCTCTCATCGTCGAGGTTCCCAGCCCGTTCTTCCGGGATTGGATCTCCAGTCATTACACGGAGCTGATCGACCGGATCCTGGGAGGCCTTTATCCCTCCAAGGTGCGTATCGAGTTCACGATCGCTTCGCAAACCAGACAGCCCCTGGCAAACCTGCACGGCCTGATGACGGGCGCCGCTCAGGCGACGGCGACGCTTCCCGAGAAATCCTTGGAGCAGCCGGAGGTCTCTTCGTCTCCCGTCGGGCCCAGGCCGGTCTTGAATCCCCGCTACGTCTTTGAACAGTTTGTCATCGGCCCTTCGAACCGGTTCGCCCATGCGGCGGCGCTGGCGGTCAGTGAGTCCCCCGCGAAGGCATACAATCCTCTGTTTATCTATGGGGGGGTGGGGTTGGGGAAGACCCACCTGATGCAGGCCATTGGACACCGGCTCCAAGAACGTTTTCCACAGGCACGGTGTATCTACCTTTCCAGCGAACGGTTCACGAATCAACTCATTGGGGCGATTCAAAACCGGACGATGGCTTCTTTCCGGGATCGATTCCGGTCGGCCGATGTTCTTATGATCGATGACATTCAGTTTATCGGAGGGAAGGAGTCGACGCAGGAAGGTTTCTTTCACACCTTCAACGCCCTCTACGACGCCCATAAGCAGTTGGTGATCTCCAGCGACAGGCCTCCGAAAGAGCTCCGCGGCGTCGAGGAGCGTTTGGTTTCACGGTTTGAGTGGGGGCTGGTGACCGACATCCATCCTCCGGATCTGGAGACTCGCGTCGCCATTCTCCGAAAAAAGGCGGCGGCTCAGGGACAGGAGGTGCCCGACGACGTGACCCTTTTTATCGCTGAGAGGGTTTCTTCCAATATTCGGGAGCTGGAGGGGGCTTTAAATCGGGTCATTGCCTACTCGGTCCTGGTGAGCCGGGGGATTACGCTCGGAATGGCGCAGGAGACCTTGAAGGGAATGGTCGCCGAGACGGCGAAACGGGTGACTCTGGAGCGAATTCAGCGGGTGGTGGCGAGTTATTTTAACCTAACAGTGAATGACATCCGTGGAAAACGCCGGACCAAGGAGGTGGCCCTTCCCCGGCAGGTCGCCATGGCTCTTTCGCGGGAGTTGACCGAGGCTTCTCTGCTTGCCATCGGAGAGGCCTTTGGTGGCAGGGACCACGCAACGGTTCTCTATGCCTGCCAAAGGGTCTCTTCAGCTAGGGGAAATGACCCGAAGCTTCAGGAACTGCTGGCTACGCTGGTTAAGATGTTGGGTGAAAATTGTGAATAGTTTGTTGAAAACTCGGTTCGGCCCTCATGAGGTGTGGGGTTTGTTTAGAGAACGCGCGAGTTCTTCACTCTATGTGTTGAATCCTATCCTTTTTATAGTAAGCTGGTTAGGTGATTTTTCAACAAATTCAACACCAGTTATTATTACTGTTACTATTAATCTAACTAATAACAACAAGACACGATGAAAGTCCACGTTTCACGAGAACACCTGCTTAAAGGGCTCCAAACCGTTTACCCGGTTATCCCAACACGAAGCACGCTCCCAATTCTTTCCCACCTACTGATAGAAACACGAAAAGACGGACTGTACTTGGCGGGAACCGATCTTGAGCTGGGGATCTCATGTACCCTCCCAGCGCAGGTTCAGGAGGAAGGGGCCATCACGATTCCCGCCAAGCGGTTTTTTGACCTGGTCAAAGAGCTTCCAAACACCTCTTTACAGCTAAGCACCCGGAAGAATCAGCAAGTTGGAATCGAATGTGAGAAAGGCCTCTTTAAGATCGTCGGCCTTCCCCGTGAGGAGTTTCCACGCATCCCACAAATAGAGAATCAGGACGGGTTGGTCATCGATCAAGAACTGCTCCAAGAGATGCTAAGCTTAACCGCCTTCGCTGTTTCTCGAGATGAGTCCCGCTACGTAGTCACCGGGATTCTCTTTGTTACAAAAGGGAATCTTTTGAGGCTGGTTGCCACTGACGGCCACCGCCTGGCGCTGATCGAGAAGCAGGTTAGCAGTACCGCCAAAAAGGAATACCAGGTCGTTGTTCCCTTTAAAGCAATCACGGAACTCCACCGTCTTCTTGGAGAAGGCCCGACGGCCAGAGTGTCGCTCAAAGAAAACCAAATCGCCTTTGATCTTGGAAACACACAGGTGATCTCCCGTCTAATCGAAGGAAAATTTCCAAACTACGAGCCGGTGATCCCCGCCGAGGTCCCGCAGAAACTGGCCGTTGCTCGAGAAGCCCTTCTGTTGGCGACGCGGCGAATCGGGCTTTGGACTACCCAGGAATCCCCATTTATCCGATTTGATCTCAAGGCCGACCACTTGGTGCTTTCCAAACAGACCCCGGAGGTAGGGGAAGCCCACGAGGAGGTCCAAGCCAGCTATTCCGGACCGGAGTTCTCCGTGGGGTTCAATCCAGACTATCTGGTCGACGTACTCAAGGCGCTCTCCGATGGATCGGTGGAGTTTGAGTTGCCGGGCCCGGACCGCCCCGGAGTAATCCGGACCAAAGACAATTATATCTATATGGTTATGCCGATCATAAACCCTTGAGCAAGTCCAAGGCACATTCCACCGCTCCCCTGGTGGAAATTCTCCCCCAAATTTTCAACGGCTTACGCCCGGACGCCAGACCCTCTCAGGAAGCAATTCAAGAGATATGGGAGCGTCTTGTGGGAAAAGAGGCCGCGCGACACAGTTGGCCCCGCCGACTCCATAAGGGGAGACTTCTGGTGGAAGTAGAGAACTCCGGATGGATGTATAACCTGCGCCCAAAGAAGATGCCGTTGCTTGAGGGGCTCATCGAACTGCTGGGAGCCGGCCGGATTCAAGCGCTCGGGTTTAGGATGGGAGAGAAAAAGGATGCGTAAGGCAGCGACCCAGACCTACGACGCGACAACAATCCAAGTTCTTGAGGGAACAGAAGCCGTCCGCCGCAGGCCGGCCATGTACATCGGGGATACGGGGACGCGGGGGCTTCATCACCTGGTCTATGAGGTGGTGGACAACTCCGTGGACGAAGCGATGGCCGGTTTCTGCAAGACCATCGAGGTGACGATCCGGCCGGACAATTCCGTCACGGTCAACGACGACGGCCGCGGGATCCCTGTGGACATCCACAAGATAGAGAAGAAACCGGCCGTCGAGGTGGCCCTGACGACGCTCCATGCCGGCGGGAAGTTCGACCACCGGATCTACAAGGTGTCCGGCGGCCTCCACGGAGTCGGCGTCAGTGTGGTCAATGCCCTGTCGGAGTGGCTGGAGGTCGAAGTCCGCCGGGACGGAAAAGTCCATCACCAGAGGTACGAGAAGGGGAAGACCAAAACCAAACTCAACGTGATCGGGAAAGCCGCAAGCACCGGGACCAAGGTGACCTTCAAGCCAGACCGGGAGATCTTCGGACAGAAGATCGATTTCTCTGTCGAGACCCTGGCGAATCGACTGCGGGAGCTGGCCTTTTTGAACAAGGGGCTGAAGATCACCCTGACCGACGAGCGGACCGACAAGAGCCAGACCTTCCAGTATGAGGGAGGGCTGGTCTCCTTCATCGAGTATCTCAATCGGGGGAAGGCCCCGGTCCATAAGCAGATCGTCAGTTTTTCTCGGGAGAAAGAGGAGATTATCGTCGAGGTCGCCCTCCAATACAACGACGGTTTCTCGGAGACCCTATTCTCTTTCGCCAACAACATCAACACCATCGAGGGAGGCACCCACTTGAGCGGGTTTAAGTCGGCGCTGACCCGGGTGTTGAACAACTACTGCAAGGCCCGGGGCCATTTAAAAGAGAACGACGCCCCGTTATCCGGCGAGGATGTCCGGGAGGGATTGACCGGGGTCGTAAGCGTTAAGATTCCAAACCCCCAGTTTGAGGGGCAGACCAAGACCAAGCTGGGGAATTCCGAGGCGGAAGGGATCGCCGCCAGCGTCGTCAACGACGCCTTGACGGCGTTCTTCGAAGAGAATCCATCCGTTGCCAATAAGATCGTTGAAAAGGGGATTCTCGCCGCCCGCGCCAGAGAGGCGGCCCGGAAGGCGCGGGAGCTGACCCGCCGCAAGGGGCTGCTGGAAATGGATAACCTGCCCGGAAAGTTGGCCGATTGCTCCGAGAAAGATCCCAGTCTGTGCGAGATTTATATCGTGGAAGGCGACAGCGCCGGCGGATCGGCGCGGCAGGGACGAGACCGGAGATATCAGGCGATCTTACCGATCAAGGGGAAAATCATTAATGTGGAGAAAGCCCGTCTCGAGAAAGTCCTCGGCAATGACGAGGTCCGAACGATCATCACCGCCCTTGGCACGGGGGTCGGAGAGGAATTTTCAGCCGAAAAGCTCCGGTATCACAAGATTGTATTTATGGCGGATGCGGATGTTGACGGTTCTCATATCCGGACGCTGCTGTTGACCCTTTTCTACCGGCAGCTGCAGGAGCTGATCAAGAAAGGATACATCTACATCGCCCAGCCCCCTCTTTATAAAATAAAACGGGGCAAGCGGGAGGAATACATCTACTCGGAAACGGCCTTAAACGACCTGTTGTTTGATCTGGGGCTGGAGGGAGCGACTCTGACCCATGTGAAGGAGAAGAAGGAGTATACCCCGGCCCAGGCGAAAGAGCTGTTTAGATTATTGGTAGAGGTGGAGTGGCTGGCAAAGTCTCTTAATAAAAAGGGAGTAGATTTTAAAAAATTAGTCGAAAATAGACACCCAAAGACCAAAAAACTACCAATTTTTATGGTCAAAGTAGAGGGAGATGCCCAATTCTTATACTCTGACGAGGAACTGGCCAAGCAGACCAAGGGAGAGAAGGAAACCCAGGCGCTTGAGATCTATGAGGCCAGTGAGTTGGAGGAGTTGTCCGGGAAACTTGGTAAGTTAGAGGTGGATCTGACCAATTTTGAGGCCTCTGGAGTTCCGGATCTTCCCCCGGTCCGAAAGGGGTCAAAAAAAGAAACCGCCTCACAATCTTCTTCCGACCGGGCGCCGCTGTTCAAGATCGCGCAGGAGAAGGAAGTGACGGAGGCGGCCTCCTTGGCGGAGCTGCTGCAGGCCATCCGAGCCTTGGGGCGCCGCGGGTTACAGGTCCAGCGGTATAAAGGGCTGGGAGAGATGAACCCGACCCAGCTTTGGGAGACCACCATGGATCCCGAAAAGCGGACTTTGCAGCAGGTAACCCTGGAGGATGCGGTGGAAGCGGAGGCGATGTTTACGACCTTGATGGGAGATGAGGTGGAGCCGAGGCGGCTCTTCATCGAAGAGCACGCTCCCGAAGTCAGGTTCCTGGACGTCTGATGTACGCCCGCAACGAAAAAATCGTCCCGATCGCGATTGAGCAGGAGATGAAGGATTCCTACATCTCCTACGCGATGTCGGTCATCGTGGGCCGGGCACTGCCCGACGCCCGGGACGGATTAAAGCCGGTCCAGAGGCGGATCCTTTACACGATGCGGGAGCTGAACCTGGATGCCGGCAAGCCGTACAAGAAATCGGCCCGCATCGTCGGAGACACCCTGGGACGCTTCCATCCGCATGGAGATACAGCCGTCTATGACGCGCTGGTCCGGATGGCGCAGGATTTCTCGGTCCGGTACCCGCTCGTCGACGGGCAGGGGAATTTCGGCTGTTTTACCGGAGATACAAAGATCAAGCTTTTGGATGGCCGCGACCGTTCGTTTGAGGAACTGGCTCAAGAGTTCGGTTCGAACAAGCCTTTTTACGTCTACTCTGTTGATGGAGAGGGGCAGATTACCGTTGGGATAGCCCGGAATCCAAGGGTAACACGCCGACAAGCAACGTTGATCGAATTGACCCTTGACTCAGGAGAGAAAATCCGCTGTACCCCGGACCACCGATTTATGCTGCGCGACAGCTCCTATAAACAGGCCAAAGACCTAACCGATCAGGACAGCCTAATGCCCGGGTATTTCAAGACTGCCCCGGTCAAGGAGGAGCTAAACGACTATTTGGCGGTACAGCAACCTTCCGCGGGCCAGTACGAGTTCGTCCACCGGATGGTAGACCGATGGATGGAGGCAAAAGGACTGGCCCGGAGGATGCGGGGCCCATTCGTCCGGCATCATAAGAACTTTGACCGATTTGACAACCGGCCCGAGAATCTGGAGCGGATGAAGTTTTTAGAGCATCTCCATGTTCATGCAGGGCAGATTGGCGAGCTATGGAATCAGGAAACGTTCCGAGTGTTGCAGCGAGAAGGGATACAACGCTACTATCGGGAGAATCCTGAGGCACTGGAGGAACGCCGCCAGAGGATTATCCTCCAGAATCGCTCGGAAGCGTTCCGGAAGAAAAACGGGCAAAGGATAGCCCAGCGCTTGCGGATGCGCTTTGCTAAAGACCCAGAATTAGGGCGCCAAATCAGTCGCCGGATGCGATTGCTGTGGGAGAGTTCCGATTATCGGGCGAAGATGAATAAAGCCCTGCGTGGAATTAAAAAACGCCCGCTGACTCCACAACAAACAGAGCGCGTCCGGCAGATCATCTCTGAGAAGAGCCGGGCGATGTGGAATTCCTCGAAAAGAGAAGCGATTATACAAGCCACCCGAGCGGCCTTAAGCAGACCAGAGATCCGCCGGAAAATCTCCGAGAACTCAAGGCGCCTTTGGACAAACCCGGCTTATCGTGCAAAGTATGGCGAGGATCACTTTGCCCGAATGGCGAATGCGCTGTGGAGACAACCGGGAACTAAGGAGATTCACCGAAGAGAGTTCGCGTTGCGACGGCAGGATGAAACATTTAGACAGAGCCAGCGTGTCGCCGTTCGGACGAGCAATCTCAAAAGAATGGCTGCAGATCCGCAGATGATGCACAAGCTAGCTAACCAGGCCGCGGAAACGTTGCGAGAACGATGGAAGTCGGAGGAATACCGACACCGCGTAATCCGTTCAAGGATCCTCCGATACGGGAAAGGTCTCTTGAGCCAATTCCCGCGGGAGACAATCACTCCGGAGATCTACGACCGTAATCGGCGCAACCATTTCCCAGGGACAGAGCGTTTAGCTCAATACTTCGCCAATCTCGATGAGATGCTGGACCAAGCAGCCACGTACAATCATCGGGTTGTCGCAAAGGGACCTCTCGACGAGCCGCAGGATGTTTGGGACATTACAGTGGAGGAGCACCACAATTTCCTCCTTTCCGCCTGCGTGTTCGTCCACAATTCCGTTGACGGAGATTCAGCAGCACACATGAGGTATACCGAAGCCCGATTGGCGCCGGTCTCCGAGATGATGCTGGCCGATATCGACAAGGAAACAGTGGGCTTCACCCCGAACTTCGACGAGTCCCTGATGGAACCCCGGCTGCTTCCGGCGGCCCTGCCCAATCTTTTGGTGAACGGCTCCAGCGGGATCGCCGTGGGGATGGCCACCAATATCCCTCCCCACAATCTCAACGAGATCGTAGAAGGGATCATCGCGGCAATCGATAACCCGGAGATCGACGTCAAGGCGCTGAGCAAAATCATCAAGGGGCCCGATTTTCCGACAGGGGCGCTGATCACCGGCCGGCAGGGGATCGTCGATGCCTACTCGACGGGCCGCGGGATCATCAGGATCCGTGCCAAGGCCCACATCGAGTCCGGCAAGAGCGGAAAGGAATCGATCATCGTCACCGAGATTCCATATCAGCTCAACAAAACCACTCTTTTGGAGGCGATCGCCGGCTTGGTGCGGGACAAGAAACTGGAGGGGATCGCCGATCTCCGGGACGAGTCGGACAAGGAAGGCCTCAGGATCGTCATCGATCTAAAGCGGGATGCCAACAGCCAGATTGTCTTGAATCAGCTTTTCAAACACACCCAGCTGGAGGCCACCTTCGGCATCATCCTCCTGGCGCTGGTGGAGAACCGCCCGAAGATTTGTAACCTGAAGCAGTTGATCGAGGTTTATATCAACCACCGGAAAGAGGTGATTCTCCGGCGGACCCGGTTCGAGCTGAGGAAGGCGCAGGAACGGGCCCATATCCTGGAAGGGTTGAAGATCGCGCTCGCCAACCTGGACGCGATCATCAAGCTGATCCGCCGCTCCAAGAGCGAGGAAGAGGCCAAGGCGGGGCTCGTCAAGGAGTATAAGCTGAGCCCGGTTCAGGCGCAGGCAATCCTGGAAATGCAGTTAAGGCGCCTGACGGCGCTGGAGCGCACGAAGATCGAGCAGGAGTATCTGGAGCTGATCAAGAAGATCAGTGAACTGCAGGCGATCCTGGCTTCCGAGGCGAAGGTGTTTGGTCTGATCAAGGATGATCTGAAGGAAATCGCCAGACGGTTCGGGGATGAAAGGCGGACCCAGATCGTCGCTGAAGCGAAGGAGTTGGATGTCGAGGACCTGATCGCCGACGAGGATGTGGTGATCACGATCAGCCACTCCGGCTACATCAAGCGGCTGCCGGTGTCGGCATATCGGAAACAGGGACGGGGCGGCAAGGGGGTCACCGGAGGGGAACTCAAAGAAGAGGATTTCATGGAGTATCTGTTCGTCGCCTCCACCCACGATTACCTACTCTGCTTCACCGACAAAGGGAGGGTTTTCTGGGTGAGGGTGTACGACATCCCGCAGGCCAGCCGGCAGGCGAAGGGAAAGGCGCTGGTGAATCTCCTCGAGGTCCCTTCCGGAGAACAGATGGCCGCCTTCGTCTCGGTCCGGGAATTCAAAGAGGACCAGTTCCTTGTCATGTTGACGGCCAAGGGGCTCATTAAAAAGACATCTCTCTCCGCCTACAGCCATCCCCGCCGGGGCGGAATCATTGGCATCGGGCTGGAGCCGGGGGACCGGCTGATCCGGGTGGTCTTGACCGACGGCCACGAGGATCTGCTTTTGGCGACGGCGCAGGGAAAGGCAATCCGCTTCCCGGAATCGCAGGTCCGGGACATGGGGCGGGGGGCCAAAGGGGTCAAGGGGATCACCCTGGGGAAGAAGGATGTGGTCGTGGGCATGGCCTTCTGCCTCAAAGGGACGACGGTTATTACCGTCACCGCCAACGGTTTCGGGAAACGGACACCCGTCGAGGCCTACCGGTCGCAGTCCCGCGGCGGCAAAGGGATCATCAACCTGAAGGTCACTAAGAAAAACGGGGAGGCGCTGACCCTTCTGACTGTCTCGGATAAAGACGAGGTCATGCTGATCACCCAGCAGGGCCAGATGATCCGATCCCCCGTCAAGGAGATCCGGACCACCGGCCGGGCCGCCCAGGGAGTCCGGCTGATGCGTTTGGGGTCCAAAGACACCCTCGCCGCAGTCGCCACGGTTGTCCCGGAAGATGGAAATGGGGGCGGGGACAACGGCGGCAGCGGGAACGGCCAGAAGTCATCGGCCGAATAGATCCTCTCATCTGATCAGCAATTCGTCCCCGTCGTCTAGCCCGGTCTAGGACACGGCCCTTTCAAGGCCGCGACACGGGTTCGAATCCCGTCGGGGACGCATTCCCTCAAGACCCGCCAGATCGACCAGCCAGCAGAACGGTTTATTGTAAACGGGGATGGGAGTTGCGTCTTTCATGGCGCAGTTCGAGAGCACCGTTTTCAGGATTTCCCGCTTTTCTTCCGGTGTCGCCCTAAGATAAAAGGCGGGTGCGTGTTGTGTCAGTTCGAGGATTTTGACTCCCTCCTCGATGTAACTCCGGTTGGCTTGCCTGTGAAGGACGAGCCGGCGCCTGATTTCGTCCTGCTCGGCTCGCCACTCGTCGGTCTTTTGCCGCCAGAACTCCTCAGTAATCTTGCTGTCCAGCTTGTCGATGTAGATCTGGTCTAACCTGCGCTGAATGGCCTTCTCTTTTTCCTCCAGCGCCTCGATCTGCGCATCGTGGAAGGCCTGCTCGTCCGCGTGGCTTTGGCGCAGCGTCTCTCGGAGCCAGTCCAGCAAACTCTCCTCGAGCTGAATCCGCTTGACCAGGCCTGCGGCGATTTCATCTATCAGCTCCTCCTTGAGGAATCTCTGCTGGCAAGGACCTCTGGACTGGGTGCAGCGGTAGTAAACGTATTTCCCTTTGTGCCGCTCGGCGCTCAGTGTGCAGCCGCAGTAGCCGCACCGAAAGATTCCGGAGAAGGTAAACGAATGCCGTTTGGCGCGGGTTGCTCTGTGCCGATCCGCCAGCGTCCTTTGGACGAGGTCAAACAACTCCTTGGAGATGATTGGCGTGTGCTTGCCCTGGTACAGCCGTCCCTTCCACCAAAACGCACCGTAGTAGATCGGGTTCTTGAGGATCCGCTCGATTTCACTCCGAGACAGAGATCTTCCGGAGACCCGTCCTCGTAAGCCCGCGTCAATGCCGGCTTGCCGAAGTCGATTCAACGAGTAGTTCCCTGTGATGAACAACTCGCAGAGCCGCTTGATGGCCAGGCCTTCCTCTTCTTGGAGGACAAGCAGGTGCGTCACAGCATCGTTCCGGAACCCAATGGGTGCGGTCGAAGGATATTCGCCCTGCTCCGCCTTCTCCTGCATCCCCTTCTTGACCTCCTCCGACAGGTTGTCGATGTAATTCTTAGCCATCAGGACCTTGATCCCGTGGATGAACTTCTGGTGCGACTTGGAATTCTGGCCCAGGATCTCGCTCTCTTTCACCAAGTGGATGGTCAGACCATTGGCGATCAGGTCATCGACGGTGACGTAGTCGCGGAAGTTCCGGTAGAGCCGGTCGGTCTTTTCCACCAGGACGTTCTGGATGGAGGGACTCTCTTTGAGGAAGCCGATCATCTGCCCGAAGGAAGTGCGGCCTTCCTGTTTGGCTGTCTCCACATCCACGAACTCCCGGGCGATCTGGAATCCCTGTTTGGCGGCGTATTCCTTCAGCAGTTTTAACTGGGCAGGGATGGAGAAGCCGTCCTCCTGCTGTTCCTTGCTGGATACCCGGGCGTAGAGAACCGTTTTGTTCATCATTTCCACAGGAGGCACCATACCGTTTCCTTTGTCAAGGCAGAAGAGGCAGCCCGGCCCTTCGCCGCAACCTTTCCATCTGGACATTGTGACGGATCTGGTCGCTCTTCATCCCCGCCTTGATCCAATCGAAGGCCTGCAGTTGGCGAAGCTGCCATCGTGCCCGCTGCAACGAGGTCTTTGCTTTTTCTGCCCGCTTCCGATACAGGGCAAATCTTCCGAAGCTCTGGTACGATCGGTCCCGGTGTTTCTGACGACCTTCGTAACTCAAGCCATGGCAATGTCGGCAGAGGTACCGGTTTTTGCCGGGCGGAAAGTACAGCTTCGCCACTCTGCGCCCGCAATTTTGTCCCGGGCAGAGGAACCACCATCGCTTGCCTCCGAATCGGCAGAACGTGTTGGCCAGCCGAATTTCCGAGGTTTCAAGGAAACGTTTTCTACCCAGCCCGTCGGTCAGAGTCGGCTTCACAAACAACCTTTGAGGCCAAATCGGCTGGTTGATAGATACCTCCGTTTCAAGGAAGGTTGCGCCGTTAGACCGCCGGTCCCACCAGCGCCCCGATTCTTTTTCCAGAAGGCGCGCCTGCTTGACTGCGAAGATGCTCAAGCAGTGCGACTCCTCGACGGTTTCCTTCTTTTGCCAAACCCCCCGCCCAGAGCTTCTCACTGTGACCTCGATTTTTTTCCGAAATCATTTGAGAGGCCTTCGCCGACAACGATATGCAACCCCCTGTGTCTCATGGCCTAGCGGCAGATTTCTTGTGAACCTCAGAATCCCGCAATTCCGAGGTGATAACTCCGTTGCCATGAACTTCCCCTTGAGGTATCCACTCGGTTTTGGGATCGCTCAAAACAACCTCTGCCTTACCCTGGGGGAAGTTTTTGGCAACCCCCTCCAGATCCAGAAGATGATCCAGGTGGATCAGGGGAGCGGTGATAAGGGATTTGAAGCGGGGAGCAGGGTAATAGCTCCTCTCTTTGCCTTCTCCCTCTGACACCGACTCCAGAATCTCCAGACTTTCCAATTCCTCCAACAGCCGTTTGGCTTGGTTGTAGCTTCGCTTCAAGGCCTTGGCGGTTTCTCGCCGTGTCAAGCCGCCGTCTGGTTTAAGGCACTGACCGGCCTGAAAAAGTAGCAATGCCTCGGCTCGATCCGGCGGCATGGAAGAAAGAACCACCCGCCGCAAAAGCTCCAGCTCATGGTCAGTGATGTGGTTTCTTCCATGGACGACGGCCAAGCTTCTGGCCAGCCCCTTGAGCTGCTGAAGGGCCCGGAAAGGTTCCTCCCGCTGGTAGCCGTATTTCTCGTAGACCGAATAGCTTTTGCCCTCCTCCCCGAACTCCTGCCGTCGCTCGGTCAGGACAATCGCCCGCCCGTAGGCGAGGAACACCGCCAACTCATTCAGTTGAGCCTGCTGCTCCGGAGTTTCAGGCAAAAGCTGCGGGATGGCGTTGTGTCGTTGCCACCCGTAGGCCGATACAAGCCGACGCAGTTTCTCCAGGCGCCCCTTCCGATGCTTTTCGCCCTGCCAGGAGATCTCGAAGCCGTCCTGAATCTGCTCTTCCGTGAGGGGAAGCAGCCGGTAGAAAAGAAACCGCGGTCCGATCAAGTTCATGTACCGTTGATGCTGGCTCAGAGCCAAAGGTGTGATGCAGCCGATGAAAGAGAAAGCGGCTGTGTGTTTGACCAGCCCACGGGTCCCGGTGTACTTGGCAAAATGCCCGTCGTAAATCGCCTGGAGATCCCCCAACACCTGTCGGATCACCTCAGCCTTCCGGCTGAAAAGAGATCCCAACTCCTTGATCACCAGGCACCGACCGTTCAGCTCAGAAAGCAAGTCGTTTGGACGTTCACCCGACTCTGGAACATATCCGGTAACAAAGGCATTCTCCGTGAGTGTGTCCAAGAAATAAATCTGAGGCATTTCTTTCAAAAGGGAGGCCTGGTTGGTTTTGTCACCAGAAGGGGCCCCAACAGCCATCAGCCACACCAATGCTTCCTCGGCCGCCTGAGTAACAGGCAAGCTGATGGAGCAGGCGAGAAGCAGCTCCACCAGATCGTGGCTAGCAGAAGACATCTCATCCAGAAGGGCGTGGATCTGGTAAAGGTCTGAGGGAGTTTCAAGGAGATTTCGGGATCGCGTCTCAAACTCTGCTTTTTGGAGTTTCCCCTTCCGCTCTTTTTCCCACTGCGCCGTCGTCTCCTTGACAATGCGCTCGAACAACCTTTTGTCCCATCCGAGCGCTTTACGGAGTTCCTCCTGAAGGATGACTCGATTGGCGGACGAAAGCTCCGGAAACCGGCGCATGATCTGCTCGGCGGATCTGGCTTTCTCGTCTTCGGGGAGATGGGGAAGCCGCTCAATGGCCAGGATAAGACCCCCCTTCGCGGTGGCCAACAGTTCCTCAAACTCCTCCTTCGTGTGGCCACGGCAGACGAACTCGTTGACATCTTTCCCCTCAGGAATTCGGATGATCGAGACCTTCTCGCCCAGGATTTCGGCGGCCTCTGCAGCGCCACGTTCTCCGGCCGGGTCCGCGTCAAAGCAGAGGATGGCCTGCCGGCAGTGTTCAAAACACTTTTCCCATTCCGGCTTGAAAGCCCCAGCACCAGGGATCGCTACCGCGTCGAATCCCCACTGCCGTAACGTGAGCGCATCCATCTCCCCTTCTGCGACAATAACCCTGGTGGCAGAAGGCAGAATATCCTCTCCGTACATTCGGACTTCATACCCGGGCAAGTGGAGGTAGATCTTATCGGCCTCTTCCGGATCGGATCGGCCGCGAAGAAGCGTTACTTCCCCATGGCTGAAGTAAGGGATGATGATCTTCCGGTAGAAGAAGTCCTTGCCATCTTCACGTACAAGAGCCGTTTCCCGGCACTCCTCCGGCGTGAATCCGAGTTTCAGAAGATGATCTTTAAGCCCGCCGGCGGCGTAACCTAGCCGAGCCCAGGTGATGATCTCCTCGGAGAGCTTCCGGCCTTTCAAGTAGGCCAGGATACGAGGAGTTTCCCATAATCTTGCGTGGTAGAAATCAGCGGCAGCCTTCAGAATCTCGGCTCGCTTTTCGTCCGATAGACCCATTGGAATCCTCCAAAAGTTTTTCCCGTTGGTTGATCTTGACCAGCAGCTTCAGAAGGCCGGCCATGTTCGATGCAATTTCCAGAGCATCCTGCTTCGTCAGCGGAGCCGGGCTGAACCGCTCCCACTGCTGCCTTGTCCGCTCCAGAAACCCCTGGTCGAACACAACAGGTTCCTTACCCTGGCAGGACCGGTTTTGGCGAAGACTCCGCCTTCCGGCCACGCATCCGGGCTCGGATTTCCCTGACCTTGAGTCGATCCTTGATCCTCTGAAGATCCTGCTCGGTGTAATAAAGGCGTCGGCCCAGCAGAGTTTTCCGTGGAGGCGGAACCTGCTTTGTCTCCAGCAGGTAGCTCAACTGGTACGGCTCGATCTTCAGAACCTCACATACCTCCCCACTCGTCAGAATCGTTGGCCCAGACACTCGCTGTTCTGGTCTATCTGTACTCCGCGCTGGTTCGTCCATAAGAGTCGTCCCTCCCCTTGTTTAAAATCGATTTCATTTTGACGGAAAGGACAGGCTGTAGTCGAACGACACCCATTTACAGGGGTTCCATCGACGGAGGGGATGTAAACGAACAGGCAGCTATTTCAGGGTATTGCTGCCAGAGGCGGAGTTCTCAGAGACTGTTTGGACGGGTCGGTCTTTAGCGGCTTGTAGCGGCGAGAGCCGGTTTATCTTGAGCGATGCTTGGGATTGGAGGTGCGGGAAGGCGGAAGGACAATCCGTTTTGGATCGATCGAAAGCAAGTATCGGTGCATCCCTCTTTTTGATCTACGGCCGGAGGTGGGGCTCGACGGCCTGCTTTGAATGATCTCTGCCGCAGCATCGATTTTTCCTCCCACCGCCTCGACCGCCTTGCTCAATCTTTCCTCAACCCTTCTGATTACTTGGCCGAGGAGATTGCGCGCTTTCTCCCTGGTTTGGTTGGGATTTCGGACCAAGCGCAGCAGGTCCTCTCCTTCGGCTGGATTTCCTCGACGCCTCTTTTTCGCCAGATGAAGGAGAATGAGATACCCTTTTTGCTCCAGCCTAACCACCACGGATCGGCTCCGTCGCACGATCTTGATCTTAGGGCTGCTTAAGAATCGGAGGTCGACATCCTTGAGCGCACAAGAGGGATCCGATTCAAGTTCTGCCGATGAATCTTTCCGATACCGAGAAATCTCCGCAACCACTTTCTCCAATCTCCGATTCATTCGGTCAAGTTGCGCCATCACAGGTTCAAACCGAGCCATCCCCGCCTGGGGTTGCAGTCTGCCCACAGGCTGGCGGATCCCTTCCAGGAGAAGGCGGATATTATGGGGTCGTTCCTCCTCAGTTGGCCAAATTCTTTGAATGGCTGTAAGGTTTTCTCTTAAACGCGCGACCTGATGAGCGAGAGGCGCCAAAGATCCAAGCATTTTCAGAGACCCTTCCGAGGCGCCTACGGCTCTCAGGTCACGGCTGAGCCTATCCATCTCCGCCAGGTGGCGATTCGTGACGGGATAATTTCGGATGAGCCGGGATGCCTGTTGGATCGTCGGAAGGAGCGGTTGGAGCTGCTTGGCTACCTCCGCAGCGACGCGAACCAGTTTCGGATCAATGGGTATCTCTTTAGGGTCTGCCATCTCTGACTTCCATTGTACTATGGAGAGAGGAAACAACC
This sequence comes from Candidatus Omnitrophota bacterium, assembly GCA_016201735.1. GTDB lineage: Bacteria > Omnitrophota > Gorgyraeia > 1-14-0-20-64-10 > 1-14-0-20-64-10 > JACQCH01. The sequence continues at coordinate 4,405 of JACQCH010000007.1, read as the reverse complement.
TTTTCAAGCTGGTCATTGGTGGGAGTGTAAAACACCAAACGCGCACAAAAATTAAGGCAACCTAAATCTACCTAAGCACTTGACAATTAAGAGACCGATCGGCTATACTTTATTTGATAGCCTCGAAAAGGGCACACCCACTGAAAGGTGGGGTCGCAAAGCTTTCGGATCAAAGATTCTCTTGATCGCCGGGCTGCCGAGGTGCAGAGGGTTCTGCGTCACGGCAGCCCGATTTTTGTCTCTGCTACTTACAGCGTTTAGCAAAGGATATGGATGCTTGAGATAATAGACCAAACAAGATGATGAATCGGCGCCGATCGCTTTTCAGTCGCTCCGCAGCGATGCAACAGATAGCGGCCATCTTCTTGGCCGTTAACCTCGCCTTGCCAAGCCAGGCCCTTGCCCTACGTCAACTCAATGCGGGCATGGAGGAGTCCCCTGCAAACCGGGAACTTCGGAACCGTTTCGGAATCCCTGTTGGAGTCAAAGAAGGTCAGGCCGCTGGGATGGAGGAACTCAAAACAGTTCAAGAGGCCATGTCTTTTGTGGCGGAGGGCTTCCACGATCTGGATAAGAGCTTCAGAGGCTCAGACACCCAAGCTCATTTTGACCGGATTCGTCGGGATATTATCGAAGCGATCCGGCAAGCTCCAGCGGGCCATCCTGCTGTCATATTGGGATCTGGCGAACTTAACGACATCCCCGACGAACTATCCGCTTCGGGAAAGTTCCCATCTGTCGTGTATGCTGATATTTATCCGACTGCAACAGAACAAGCATTGGCTCGAAGGAATCTGCAAGCCAAGGCCCGAGTCGTCAAGGTTGACCTTTCTCTGGTTTCACCAGAATTCCTTCGATCTGTAGACCAGGCGATTGACCAAGCCACCAACATTTCAGATGCGAGAGAACGGCTGATCCGACTTTATCAGACCCAACGGGCACCCATTGTTACCCAGCAAATCCCCCCAGCTTTGGTAGCGCAAGTTAGAGAACATACTGGGGGGCTGATAGTCTCCTCCATGCTTTATTACAACCTTCCAACATTGCTTGCCAAAGGGATTGAACAAAGGATTGCTCAAAAATTCAAACACCCTCTGCCAGTAACAGACGATCTTTTTCCTGGTGATTATGAATACTTGAGAGCGTTCGCTCCTGTATCCCGGCAGCTCTTTTCAGCTCATGTCTACCTTTTACGTACACTGCTTCATCCCAACGGCGTCGCGTATCTCTCCAGCGGCGTTGCCAGATTTCGGCCTGACGTGCTGACGAGATACGCTACCCCAGGAAGAGGCGGACGGCCAACACCTTTAACATTGGAGCGGGTGATAGACGGCTACTCTACCGTTGCTGAAGCCTTACGATCCCAAAATCTTTCTACTCCAATTGAGCGTTTCGTTCTGGATTTATGGAACACCTACGCTTCTCAACCGGCACAAGCTCCCATGCAATGGACTGTCCTGGGGATGCTGCTGAATGAGCCTAAGAGCGAGTGGAATGAAGGATTCGAGCACCTAGCCACCCGCGTGTGGATTTGGCACAACCGACCCGATATTGGGTCAGCCCATTTAGTTCAATCGTTGACTATGCGGTTGGCGAAGGGGAGCCTGCCTCAGCTACCAGTTACACCAGCGGTTGCGCCGGAAGCGCAAAAAGTAATTCCTGCGAAACCGGTTTCCATCTCTCCAGAGGTGCAGCAATTGTACGACCAGCTTCAAGGGCAACTTCCTCTTTCTGTTAGACAGTTTTTAACCGTTGAACGAGTTGCTCAATGGGTCCAGCTTGCCAGAGAGGGCAGGGAAACCGAACTCCGGACACAAGTCGATGACTTCATTAGACAGCATGAACGCTCGCTTCTACCTTATCAGGCAGAAGCTTTAAGACAATCGGCAGAGGCGCTTCTCCTTGCCTCAAAGAAACCGTTGCAAGCAGGCCTAGAAGAACCGACTCCAGAAGAGGTTGACGGAAACATCAAGCTGCTTACAGGTAAACAGGTGAAAGACCGCTTGAATGCACTAGCGTGGGTTGAAAGAGTAGTTTCTGGGGAGACCGTTCCCGAGACTCTTATCCAGAAGGCAGGGCCGCTTGTAGAAGCACTTGCCGCCAATCTTCGCTATGAGAAAGATGCCGCTGTTCAACAAGCAGCCGGGAATCTACTTGGGCTCCTCATAAAAGATGGACGGTTTTTCCCTGCATTCGTGATCTTTCAGAACACGCTTCCTGAGAGTATGCAAAAGGAGCTTGTTTCTCAGGCAGTGGTTCGCATGACTGATCAGAACGGTTTTACTCGTCGCTCTGCTCGAAACTTCCTTATTACGGTTTCAGATAACCCTAGTTTCCGCGACGTTTTGGCCACAACGGTTCCCACCCTTATAGGGTACTTAACCTACGATGAACCGGAAACTATCCATGGCCAACCACCCCTCGGACCAGAGGCAGGTTTCACTTTAAGAACGTTGGCTGAGGATACGATGGTGGGGATGGTGGGGCGAACGCTTGAAGGTCATAGGGCGATAAATATGTGGCTTCAACAGGATATGGGCGCCACCTTTCATGGTCCTCTGGCCGTCATTGGTCGTGGCACTACCATTTATGGCAGTGCTATTGATATAGAACCTCCATTGAGAGAATCCGAATATCCCCGCGGTTACGACCCATATTCTCAGCCCTATCGCCCATCGTTCTTCCGACGTCTTTTAGACCATGCTGCTTCTCTCTTTAGGTGGTTTGTTGGACGTCGTGCCGCGCCGGTTAGTGCTTGGGACCAAGTCCATCAGTACGAATCTTCCATGAGAGAGCGCCTCTCTTTGGCTGAAGATACTTTGAGTGCCGGTGCATTTGCTCAGCTTCAAGAGTTGTCGCGATCTTGGGCGTACCATTCTCGTTGGCCAACGGTTGGCGGCATCGGTTCCGTCGCGTATTCTTATAGCGGTTTTGGCAATGGCCAACCCGTCCGCGGGTTGGCCCAAGAAATTATGGCGTCTCTTGCTAGAAATGGAATTGGTCTGGATCACGCACCTGCCGCAGTTGACCCAGTATTTGAGAATCTTAAGACCGCCCCTTTCTTCTCCTATACACATTCCACGGCACGGGCAGCTATCGCCGCCTTTGCCCAGGGCATTCAGTCGGATGAAATCCGACAGGAAATAGCCCTACGCGTCCTTGTGGCTTTCATTGAACAGGGCGACCCAATCCACGACCTCTTTGAGCAATTGCATCAGCAGGACCTCTATTCAGATCCCGTCTACAACCGCGTCATTACCGTCATGGGAATGAGGCGTGGATGGAATCCCTGGTCGGTTGGGTCAATCCTAGTAACCAGCTACGGCTCACTCGCTGATGTTGCAGAGCCGCTTTCCCTTAGGTCTCCTGACGGTCGACCAATTCCGCAAAAAACTCGACTTGAAACCGAGCCGGAGGAGGCCGATCCTCTTGGCTATCGCCCGGCGCGTCTGGCGAATTTTTCTCAACAGCCGTTTCTGCTTTACGAGCCGGGGTACCGGGCTTGGCAAGAAGATTCGGAGGAAGGAAAAGTTTCTTCAGTCTACCTCTTTGGTATCGATCCGAACGGGAGCAAAGTCTATTACCTGATGCCGTGGGGAGAGGTTTTAAGCTGCTGTACTTTATATTATAAGTTTGTAAACGAAATGCAGGTCCGAAAGAACCAAGCGTTAGCTTATTTTCTAAACCATCCGGAGCATCGAAAGTTCTGGGAAGAGGAAGAAGAAGTCCAGGAAGCGGTCCTTCAATCCACTCTCAATCTTACCGAAGGCCGGGCGACGATTCCACCTGCTCTCCTCCTTGCTTTGCAAAGAGCTCGCCCAGATCTGTTTCCGACCGAGGCGGAAGGCCGCGCTTTTATCACCCACGGTTTGACCTTATTTTTCCAAGATCCTCTCATGGCTTATAAATTTGCCATCAATGGCCAGTTTTATCAGAGAATCTCCGGCCATGCGGAAGCGATCAATGCTCGTGTAAAAGATGTTCGAGGCCAGCAGGCGGAGGCGCTTCTTCGAGAAGTGCGAACGCCGCCTGCTCTTACAGTGAATTTTGCGATCGGCAAAGAGACGGCCCAACAATTAGGGCTTGTTCGAGGCGGTTTTCGAGAGGACCTTCCTGCCCGTACTGTTTGGGATGTTCTGGGGCTTCTAGAAACTGAAGGGTTAATCCCCCGTGCTGAGGTTCCAGCCCCCGGGCCAATAAGCGAAACGCCCGGATTAAGTCAAAAGCTATTGAACGCCCTTCGGAGAGGAGATTTAAGGTTAATGGTCATGGCGATCAACTTAACCGTCGAGCACAAATCATGAATTGGTATACTGAAGACCCGCGGGGCTCCCCCCAACAGGACATAACTGCGCCCTGGAGGTGCGCTGCGGATGCCCCACAAGCCAAAGGATCCCGTCTCGGC
>JACQCH010000040.1 GCA_016201735.1 Candidatus Omnitrophota bacterium | reverse complement strand
GACTTCTCCCACGCGCCCAGGTATCCAAGGTCAAACGTTCCTCGCCAGACAGGAGAATGGGTTCCGCGATTCTGCTCATGGCTATCGATCATAGCGGGTATCCTTTTACTTGTAAAGTTATTTATGGGACAGTACACTAGGCCGCCCTGCGCAAGAAATCCAGCTTTTCAGCGATCCAAATCTTGATCAGGGAAGTCCGAGGCACGCCGATCCGGGCCGCCTCCCGATCCACCTTTTCCAATAGATCTTTGGGAACATCCACGTTGATCCGTTGGGTTGGATGCTGGGCCTTTGCGGAGTGCAGATCCAGGTAAGGGGTTAAATCCTTCCCTTCCTCAAAAGCCTTGTCAAACTTCTCCGCTGTGACGGTCTTTCTGGACGATTTCATGGTAGATTTGAACCTCCTTACGCCAGGTTACGAAAGAACATAATGAAGACTCCGCCCATGGCCTTCGGGGTGGATAACATCCAACTGGATGAGCTTATTCAGCTCTTTGAGGGCGGCCTGCCGGGATACTTTGAGCATGGAGCGAAGCTCCTTGTTGGTCATTCGCCCGCGGTCATGGAGAAACTCCACAATCCGCATCTGCCGTTCGGATAGGGCAACCTGTCCGGTCTGAGCGCGCTTGTGGCTATCCCGACTCAAACGCAGCACCTTTTCCCTCACCTGTTCGACTGAAACGGCCACCCCTTCGGCAAAGTACTCCAGCCATGCTGTGAGATCCTGGGTTTTGGGATTAACGTTGTTCAAAGCGGCATAGTAGGCAGGCCGGTCGCTGTCGTAGTAGTCATCCAAGGCAAAGAACCGCTTCGTATCAAATCCCCTCTTGTAAAGAATCAGCGTTGCCAGAGTGCGAGCCGTCCGGCCGTTGCCATCCACGAACGGGTGGATTCGGACAAACTCGTAATGAGCAATGCCTGCGGCCAAGACTGGATTCAATGTCGCGGTCTGTTTCACATTAAGCCAAGAGGTAAATTCCTTCATGAGGCGGGGCACATCCTTTGCCTGGGGCGGCCGGAATATGACTTCCCTCGTGAGTCGGTTAGCGACCACAACCTGCATTTTTCTATAAGCACCTACGTATTTAGGATTATCCAGCATCCCCCTTGTCAGCCATCGGTGAACAGCCAGGACTTGGGCCTCGGTAATCTTCTCCCCTGGTGAAAGTTCATGTAGATGCTCCAATACTCCCAGATAATTGATGACTTCCTGTTTGGCTCGGCGGGCAGCCATGACGGTTCGCCCATGCGCTAGGTCGCTGACCTGCTCAAGACTTAAGGGGTTGCCTTCGATGCTGGTCGAGGCATGTGCCTGTCGGATGATGGCCTCCCGGCGCAATGAGATTTCCCATTTGGGCACCAGATGAGCGTGCTGGATAACCTCCTGGGCTCTGGCGATCTGCGTCAGGCGGTTGAGGGTGGCATGCGTAATGGTGTAGCGTGGTTTAAACACAGAACTATTGTACTTGGATGGCTTCTAAATGACAACCGAAATGACAACGCAATTGACAACCGGAACGCCTGCCCGACTAAGTCAGGATCGTACCGGCGGGAATGGGGTGGCCGCGGAGGAAAGCGGCGGTGTCGAGGGGCGTGCCGCCGGCGGGCTGGAGGCGGTCGATCCGGAGCTGGCCCTGCCCTGTTTGGATCCAGAGCCCTTGGACTGGATCAGCCAAGGCGACGGCGCCCGGAGCCAAAGCGGGATCATGGCTGCGGCTAGAGGAGGCCGCACCACTTGTAATCTCTGAGTCGTGCCGCTTCGGATCAGGATGGGTCGCGACCAATTTGATCGGCTGTCCGGTAAGATGAGTGATCGCCCCGGGCCAGGGCTGGAGGCCCCGGACTCGGTTATGGATCTCCTGGCAACCCAGTTTCCAATCAATGATGCCCTCCTGCTTGGTCAGACGGGGCGCTGCACTGATGTGGGATTCATCCTGAGGTTTCGGCCGGATGGAGCCGGTTTCCAGGAGATCCAAGGTTTTGACAAGGGCTTCTGCCCCGATTTTGGCGAGGGACTCGCTTAAGGTGACGGCGGTATCTTCGGGCCGAATCGGATGAAGAGTTTGATAGAGAATCGGTCCGTGATCTAATTGCTCATCCAGTTGAAAGATCGTGACGCCGGTCTCGGTCTCACCGCGGATCAAAGCCCACTGGATCGGCGCCGCTCCCCGGAACTTCGGAAGAAGAGAAGCGTGAAGATTGATCGCTCCTTTTTGGAATGCCCGGATTACTGAAGAGGGGAGGATCCGGCCGTAAGCGACCACGACGGCCAATTCAGCGGACCAGGACTTGAGCTGTATAAGGAAGGAAGGTTCCTTTAGATTCTCAGGTTGAAGGCACGGAATCCCCGCCCCTCGGGCGGTCTCCTTGATCGGTGGAGGGGCCGGCTGTTTTGAGCGGCCCTTGGGCCGGTCCGGCTGGGTCACAACGCCGACGATCCGATGCCGGCTTTTGAGCAGACGTTTCAAGCTGACATCGGCGAACGCCGGCGTCCCGAGAAATACGATCTTCATTTCAGTAATTTCAGCCGGGGTCCTGTCGGGGGCGGGCTGGCTCCCGGCATCGCAGAAACTCCGGTTCGGGGCGGGGTTCTCAGACCCGCTCGACGTCCCCAGCGAGGCCGTCTCGCTAAACGTCGGCCCTCGCTCTCTCCGCCTGAACCAAGCTCACGGGCGGAGAACCGTGCCCGCTCGGGCCTCCGATTGTCTTCGAACCCCATCCCCGAGCCGGAGTTTCTCATGAGACCTTCGGGGTGGCGGGGAGCGGTCTGATTCCCGCCAGCAGGGCCGACGATTGAGGCTCAAGCCCTGATCGAATGGAAATAGATGCTGAAATGTACGACTTTCCATGGAACGTCCTGTTGGGTTCGGCCATCTCCCGATGCTCTGACATCGTCACTGTGAACAACCCATCCGAACGAGGCCCGATGCCGGGAACGGACCGCTCCACGCCAGGACCCCTAGGTTACTCATACTCGGACCCGGTTGAGGGTGTCCGCGAGGGATAAATATTTCTGAAGGAGGCGTCGGCGCTTCAGGAGACCGAGCCGGTACAGGAACAGATGCCCCTGGAGATGATCCACTTCGTGTTGGAGGATCTTGGCCAGCAGGCCGTTGGCTTCGACCGTGATCGTTTCTCCCTTCCGGGTGAGGCCGGCTGCCGTCACCTGGGCGGAACGGAGGACCTCAGAGGAGACGCCGGGAACAGAGAGGCACCCTTCCGGGGAGAGGTCCCTCCCCCGGCGCTTTCGGATCGCCGGATTGATCAGGACCAGTTCCTTCCCCCTTTTCCCGTCGGCGCTGGCGACCAGGATATTCCATGAGGAGCCGATCTGATTGGCCGCTAACCCCACCCCTTCCGCGGCGTGCATCGTTTCAATCATGGTGTCGACCAGTTTCTGGATTTCCAGGGTGATCTTCTGCACATCGACCGCTTTCTGATGGAGCAATGGGTTCGGCTCCTTAACAATCGGCGCAATCATCGGGTTTATCTTATCCGACTTTTCAGAGCGGGTCTACATCGATTGCCAAGCGGCAGCCCCGGGAAGCGGAAACCTCCCGCAAAGCTGCCGCCAGTGGCTCCTTCAGGTGGACCTCTTCCGGGCTTTTGAGCAGAAGCTGCCAGAGATAGTTCCTCCGGACTCGATGCACGGGAGCGGGAGAGGGCCCGAGGATCTGGACCTCCGAGAGAAGGCAGCGTCGGAGGGTTTGGGCGATCTTTTTGGCGTACTCCAAGGCCTTGTTCTCTCCAAGTGAGCGGACCGTCAGCTGCACCAGATGAGTGAAAGGGGGCAGCCCGCATTGGCGCCGGGCTTCGATCTCCTGCTGATAGAAGGCAAGATAATCATGACGGCCCGCGGCGACGATCCCGTAATGATGCGGCGTGTAGGTCTGGAGGATCACTTTCCCGGGCAGGGCTCCCCGCCCCGCCCTGCCGGCGACCTGGGTGAGAAGGTTGAAGGTCCTCTCCGCGGACCGGAAATCGGGGAGGTTGAGGGCTGTGTCCGCCGAGATGACGCCGACTAAAGTGACCCGGGGGAAATCCAGTCCCTTGGCGACCATCTGGGTTCCCACCAGGACGTCGATCTCGTGCCGGCGGAAAGCACTTAACAGTTTGGCGTGGGATCCGCGGGCCTTCATGGAGTCGGTGTCCATCCGGGCGATCGATGCCTGGGGGAAAAGCCGGGCCAGCTCCGATTCGACCCGCTGGGTCCCGATCCCTTGAAACCGGATGTATTCCGACCGGCATTTCGGGCAGATCTCCGGAGCCGGCTGTTCCGAGTGGCAGGTGTGGCAGACCATCGAGCGGGTGTCCATGTGGTACGTCAAGGTCACCTGACAGGATTTACAGCGGAGGATCTGCCCGCAGCCCCGGCAATGGATAAAAGGAGAGAACCCCCGCCGGTTCAGGAACAGGATCGCCTGCTGGCGGCTGGTTAAGGTCTGGGCAAGAGTCTCTTCCAGTTGCCGGGAGAAAATCTTCCCCCGAGATCCCCGCCCAAATTCCTGGCGCATGTCCACAATCTCCACCTGCGGCAAGGGCACCTCCTCGATCCGGGATCTGAGCGGAAGCAGTTCGATCCTCCGCTGAGTCGCTTGATAATAGGTTTCGATAGCCGGAGTGGCCGATCCCAAGATGACCGGGGCCTGAAAGGCCTTCGCTCGGGTGATCGCCACTTCCCTGGCATGGTAGCGGGGCGCATCCTCCTGTTTGTAGGAAGGTTCGTGCTCTTCATCGATGACGACGAGACCCAGCGATTGGACCGGCGCGAACACCGCGGAACGGGCCCCAACGACCACATGGGCTTCACCCAATCGGATCCGGTGCCATTCCTGGAGCCGCTGACTTTCCAACATGGCGCTGTGAAGGACCGCGACTGTTTTAGCGCCGAACCGGGCCTGGAACCGCTCGATCGTCTGAGGGGTGAGGGAGATTTCCGGGACGAGCACGATGCTGGTTTTACCCTGCGAGAGAATTTCTTGGATCGCCTGCAGATAGACTTCGGTTTTTCCGCTGCCGGTCACTCCATGAAGCAGGAAGACTCGGTGTTCCCGGCGGTTCACCGCCGCCAAGATCGAATCCAGCGCCTGTTTCTGTTCGGCGTTGAGCGGGAGGGGGCTGGATGGGCTCACCTCGACGGCGGGTTCGGGGCTTCTGGATTTCATCATCAGGCGGCCTTTCCGGATCGGGCCGGGAAGAGCGGCTTCGATGGTTTCTCCCCACCCGGCCAGATATTTCTTTCCGATCCATCGGGTCAGCTCCACCAGGTCCGGTCCAAGGATCGGATCCTGATCCAAAACTTCGAGGATCGGTTTCACGGAGAAACCCTCCGGCCGGCCGACAACTCCGACGATGTATCCGATCAACTGCCGGTTCCGGAACGGGATCCGCACCCGTTTGCCGACCGCCGCCTGTTCCTGGAGCTGTTTGGGGACGCTGTAGTGGAAGGTGGTTTGCACCGGCAGTCCCACCGCCACCTCCACGTACCTTACCGTCTGTACCTTTATCGAGGTCCTGGCGGGGAGCGGTCCGTTCCCGGCATCGGGCCTCATTCGGATGGGTTGTTCACAGTAACCATGTCAGAACATGGGCAGGCGGCCAGATCCAACAGGCCTCTCCATGGAAAGTCGTTCATTTCAGCATGGGTTTCCATTCAAGAAGGGCTTGAGCCTCAATCGTCGGCCCTGCTGGCGGGAATCGGACCGCTCCCCGCCCCCGACAGGACCCCGGAGTGAAATCATGGCTTGAGGAGGGGGAGGATCCGTTGCATGTCCTCCCAGACCTGCGGCTTGGCCGCCGGGTTGCGCAGGAGATAAGCCGGATGGAAGGTGACGATCAGTGGGATTCCTTCCCACTGAAAGGTTTTTCCCCGGAGCTGATTCATCGGTGCCTGACTTCCCAAGAGAGCAGTCGCGGCGGTCCTTCCCAGAGCGCAGATGATCTTGGGTTGGATCGTGGAGAGCTGCGCCTTCAGATATCCGCTGCAGGCGGCGACCTCATCCGGTTCGGGAGGGCGGTTCATGGGAGGCCGGCATTTGACGACGTTGGCGATGTAGACCTGTTCCCGTTGAAGCCCCATGGCCTGGATGATCTTGGTCAGCAGGATTCCCGCCTGGCCGACAAAGGGGCGTCCCTGAAGATCTTCCGACCGGCCCGGCCCTTCCCCGATGAAGACCAGCTTCGCGTCCAGCGACCCTTCACCGAATACTACATGAGTCCGCTCTTTGGCCAGACGGCAGGCCCGGCAGACCAGCGCCTGGCGCCGGATCGGTTCTAACTGTTCCAACTTGCTGTTGGAGATGGATCGAGAAGGTTTCATATTTTCAAGGAGCCGTCGGGTCTCTTTGAGGATGGACAGGAGTTCTTCCTTCGGCTTAAAAGGCCTTGGAGTCATTGCACCGCAAGTTTCGCGATCTGATACGCGGCGTCCGGCCGGCTGGCCTGTTTGGCATTCGATCGGATCTCCTGGAACTGCTCCGGATGGAGGCAGAATTTCTCGACCAACGGGGGAACTTCTTCCAATCGGTCGGCCAAGACGGCCGCTCCCAGTCCTTTCAGGATATGGGCATTGCGTCTTTCCTGGCCCGGGATCGGTTCCATCAGAAGCAGGGGCAGCCCCTTGACCATCGCTTCGGTGCAGGTCAGCCCCCCAGGCTTGGTCAAGATCAAGTCCGATACATCCATCAGCTCCTGCATATTGTCAATGAAGCCAAAGACCCTCATCGGATGCGGAAACCCAGGCCGGAGATTTTCCAGATCCCTCCGGAGAGGATCGTTCTTTCCCGCGACCGCCAGCAGTTGGATCGGCTCCCGGACTTGCCCAAGCAGATGGATGAGCCGCCGAACCGGCCCGGTTCCGGCTCCGCCGGCTCCGATCAACAGGGTGAATCGCTCCGGATCCAGCCCCAGTTTTTTTGTGAGGAGGGACCGGTCCCCCGGCTGTAGGAACTTGGGATCAACCGGGATCCCGGTCACCCGGATTCGGTCTTTTGGAACGCCCCTGGCCCGAAGTTCCTCCTTGGTATGGGAGGAGCCGACCGCGTAGACATCGATCGCCGGAGCGATCCAAAGGGCATGGGGAAGATAATCGGTGATCGAGGTGATCAGGCGGGCGGAGATCCGGCCGGCGGCCTTGAGCGAGCCGGCGACCTCCATCGGAAGGAAATGGGACCCGACGATCGCATCGGCTTTGGCTTCGATGAAGAAATCTTCCAGCGGCTTGGCATGAAGGTGGTTGTCGAATCGATGGAGCCAATGAACCGGCCGGCTGAACGGTTTGAAATCGGTCAAATGGTACATCATTCCCCAGAGGAAAGGAGCATTTTGGATCAGGTCCAGGTACCCTCGGCCGAACATCCAGCGGTACCAGGGGTCCGCCTGCTCCAGCGCATCGAGGAGAAGGACCTCCGCGGATGAGTTCAGCTTTCGGATGGCGGCGGCGACCGCCTCCGCGGCCCGCTGGTGGCCGGATCCTGCCGGAACATGGGCGACCAGAATCTTCACCCCGCCCCTGCGTGGGTAAGGACGACCAGGCGGCTTCGGCGAATCCTCTTCAAAAGGGAACGATAGGAACCGCCAAACTGCTTCAAAGTATCCTCCCGTTCTTTAGCATCTTCAGTATCCTGAAAAGCTTCGTAGTAGATCAGCTTCATTGGAGAGTACCGCCTGGTCGTCCTTGAAAGCCCATCCTGATGGGCTTTCATTCTCTGGCGTAAGTCAGAAGTTACACCAATGTAAAGCTTCTGCTTATCCTCAAGGCTCTGAAGAACGTAAACGTACACCATGCTTTACCTACCCCTTACGCCAGAGAGACCCACGCAGGGGCGGGGTCATCTTTGTTTTAAGATCCATCGGATCGCCTCAGCCAGATCCTTGGCGATCCGGTCCGGATGGACGGCCCATTGCCTGACGTCCTTCCGGGACTGCCTTCCCGAAAGGACGTGAATCGTACGGCAGCCGGCGGAGCGACCCATCAAGATATCAGTTTCATGATCTCCTACGACAAACGACCGGGTCAGGTCGATTGAAAATTTCCCGGCGGCTTTCTTCAGCAGTTGGATCTTTGGTTTCCGGCACGGGCAGCCCGCATCGAACCGGTGAGTGCAGTAATAGACGGCTCGAATCTTTCCGCCCGTCCGCCGGATCCTTTCCAGCATCCGGCGGGTGATCAACTCCAGCTCCGAACGCCTGAAATAACCCCGCCCCACCCCGGCCTGGTTGGAGACGACGATCACCGTCCGCCCATGCAGGGCGAGGATCCGGAGGCCCTTTAAAACTCCCGGGAGGAACCGGAACTCCTTCCACCGAGTGATGTACCGGCGCGTGGGACAGACGTTGATCACCCCGTCCCGATCCAGAAACACCGCTCCCCTCTTAGTTCTCATTGATTTCGGGGTCCTGTCGTAGATTAGTCCTAGGCCCCGGCTCGTGGGCGGGGTTCTCAGGCCCGCTCGACAGCCCCAGCGTGGCTGTCGCGCTAAAAGCTGGCCCTCGCTCTCTCCGCCAGAATGACAGCTCACGGGCGGAGAACCATGCCCGCTCGGGCCATCTATTGCCTTCGAACCCCATCCCCCGAGCCAGGGCCACAGGATGAGATCTTCGGGTGGCAGGGAGCAGGCCAGATTCCGCCAGCAGGGCCGACCTTTGAGGATCAAGCCCTGATGGAATGGAAACCCAAGCTGAAATGTACGACTTTCCATGGAGAGGCCTGTTCGGTTCGGCCACCTGCCCTGACTCTGACATGGTCACTGTGAAGAATCCATCCGAACAAGGCCCGATGCCGGAACTGGCCTGCTCCCTGACAGGACCCCGAAAGAAGCAGGGGTGGTACCGGCCAAGGGTCGCTGAGAACCCCGCCCCGAGTCGGAGTTTCTGTGATGCCGGGAACGGACCGCTCCACGCCAGGACCCCGAAGAGGTTAGCGGTCGGCCTTGGCATAGAGGAGTTCCCAGGCCTTGGCCCATTTCAGGAAATGGACGAAGGCAAAAAGGGTACCGAAGATCAGCCCCAAGGTGCCGTGCCGGAATCCCTGTTTTTTGACAAGGATCTTCCAGAACAGCTTGATCGGCTTAACGCGAGTCTCCGTCCAGATTCTTCGGATGGGGATCGGGCCCTGGGTTTCGACCAGTTGAGCCGCTTCCAGCGTTGTGTACCGGTTCTGCCGGTCCAGGAATTGCTCCAAAGAATGAAACGGGGTGTGATGAACTCCGACTTTCAGGGTGCCGATCCGCCCCTGGACGGCCAGACGTTCATGGACCCGCCCCTCATACCGGGCGAATCCCCGTTTAAACAGATGGAGGGAGTCATGCTCCCATCCGCCGAACCGCATCCGGCGGCCGAGGAAAAAATTGATCCGCCGGAACTTGTAGGCGGCGTAAGGGCCGTCGGACCGGAGGATCCACTCCAGCGCTTCACGGAATTCCAGGGTGACCACCTCATCGGCGTCGAGCTGGAGAACCCAGTCACCCCGGGCCGTATCCGTTCCCGCATTCCGTTCCTCCCCGAAATTATCCGTCGGGGGCCGGCGGATCACCTGGGCACCGGCTTTTTCGCAGAGGGAGACCGTTTCATCGGTCGATCCGCCGTCCACAACGATCATCTGATCCGCCCATCTCACCGAGTCCAAGCAGTCCCCGATCGTCACCGCCGCATTCCGGCTCAGAATCACCGCCGAGAGAGTGCAACTCTTTGCGGTGGGACCAGGCCACGGGTGACGCGGTGATGCCCCACGGCGTGGGAGGATCCACACCGGGCGGAGGGGCCCACGCGTGGGGCGAACCGCGGCAGGACCCGTGGCCTGCTGCTTCATGTGCCAGTACTTGGCGTAGCTGAGGAACTGGTACAGCCCGGCGCAGACCGCAGCGAAATATCCGATGAATCCATCCCGGTGTCCCTTCTTAAACCAGAGGGCTCTTAAGAACCGGTCGATGGATCGAAAGACCGCCTTGCCTAAACTCATCCGCCGGCCGTCCCTAATCCATTTCTGCGCTTCCAGGGTTGTCTGGCGGTCCAGTTTCCCGATGAAGTCGGAAATGTCCCGGTAGGAGTAATGGATCAGGTCCTGCTGGAGAGCCCCCCATGGTTTTTCGGAGCTGGAGAGGGCCCGGGGATGAACCGTCGTTTCCTCCCATTTGAACCGGCTTTTCCTGAACAGCTTCACTTGGGCGGAGGGATACCACCCGCCGTGGCGGATCCATCGGCTGCCGATGTGATTCCTCCGGGGGATGGCGTAGATGTCGCACAGCGGGTTGTTGGAAAGAAGCTGTTGAATTTCTTGAGCCAACTCCCCCGTCACCCGTTCATCGGCGTCTATGCTCAAGATCCACTCGTGTTTCGCCTGGGCGTGAGCCCAGTTCCGGTGCCTGCCCTCGATGTCCATCCTGCGCTCGAGAACCCGGGCCCCCATCCCCCGGGCGATCTCGGCGGTCTGGTCGGTGCTTCCGTCGTCCACAACGAGCGCCTCGTCCGCCCAATCGACGCTTTGCAGGCACTCCTTAATCCGGGAGACCTCATTCTTGGCGAGGATGATGACCGAGACCGGCGTTTTTTTATCGGGTCGGGTCATCGGGTTAATTCCGGTGAGAGAGGCGGCGGCAGGTTTCAAGGATCTGTTGGCCTGTGGGCATGGGTAACAGTTGGGCCTGGTGAAGCCATCGGAGCCGTTGGATCCACCGGGACCAAACGGCGTCGTGGCTGATGACCAGGTCGAACGGTTTCTTCCGCCGGAGAAGAAGGCGGGAAGTGGCCTGGAGCCGCCAGCGGCCGGGATTCACCCTGAGGGGACTCACCTGCGCGTGGGCACAGATCTCTTCCGGCAGGGTTCCTGGGAAAGCGGCGAGATGAAGCCAGTGGCCCTGGGCGGCAAGTTTCAGGGCCGTTTCCTTAATAAGAGGATCTGGGGCAGAAGCGCCGATGGGCGCCCAAAGGATCCGCAGAGAGCGGCCCCATCGTTCTTCAAACCGCTTGCGGTTCTGTTCAAACCCCTTTTCCCAATCCGGCAGTTCCTTGAAGCTTACCTTTTCCTCATGATGGACGTAGGCGGCGCAGGCCCGCACGCACCGGAGTCCGGTCCCTTTGACCCGCCTGGAAAGGTCGTCATCCTCGAAATTCCCCATCCCGAACGATTCGTCCAGGAGGCCGACCTGGTCAAAGAGGGACCGCTTGGCCAGAAGACAAAATCCCAAACCGATCGGCAGCTCCGCCCATCTTCCCGTCTGCGGCTTCAGGCCCTGCGCGTAATCCTCAATCGAACTGTTCAAGGGGTGAAATCCCAGCGAGTTGCTGGTGGGGTTGACCAATCCAACCTGGGGATCGGCGGCGACCTTCAGCATTTCTGTGAGCCATCCCGGGGTGACGACGGTGTCGTTGTTTAGCAGGCAGACCCATGGGGCCTGGCCGGCCCGGATTCCCTGGTTCGTCGCCTTGATAAAACCAAGGTTAGCCGAATTCTGGATCAGATGGACCGGCACAGGACTGGAGTCCCTGAACCGTTCCAGATATTCCTGGGTTGGAGAAGAACTTCCGTTGTCGATCAGAATCAAGCGGACCGGTTCGCCCATCGATCTTAAGACCGATTCCAGGCATCGCCGGGTCCGATCGGGCTGATTCCAGATCGGAATCACGATATCGCAGAGAATCACATCCATTCCTCTGGAAGAGGGGGGTGTTGGGCGTGCTGGAGGAGACGGAACTCCCCCCGATGGGAAATCGGGGGGGAATGGCGCCCTCCTGAGCGCACGCCCAACAGCACCGATTGCTTTTGCCGGATGGGGGAGTACCGAGGGGGAAACCGTCGCAGGGTTTCCCCCTCGGAGAGCGGTGAGACGACAGGTCTGTTCTCGCACGGCCACGAAGCCATAAGGCACACACCCTCCGGTTGTTCAGGATCTCGTCGTCTCACCGCGACCTCAGGGGATGATGTCGAGCCCATAATAGGGGTGCTGCCGCATGATCGCCGGCAGATCCTCCATCGGTTGGTGGAGCGCCCGGGGGAATTTGGGCGGATCCACCGGATGGATGTTTGCCATCTGCCGGTTGTCCGGCCATTTCTTCCAAACGTTGTCGATCCATTCCTGCGAGATCTGATGGGCGTGGCTGAAGGTCCGGAACTTGTCCTCCATCGCTTTCGCGGAGCGGGCGTATGAAAAATGATAAAAAACAGCACGGTCCGGTGAAATTTCCATCACGGGCCCCAGGCTGTTGATATCATTCCCCCCCACGAATCGAAGCCGGTGGGGAAACGGAATTCCTAAAATCCTTCGGGCTTGCGTGAGTTTAAAGATTCGGCGGGGTCTCCAGGTCATCTCCTGGGCCGGGATCCGGTAGGAGAAGGAGTGCCAGAAGATGTGGCACTTGATGATAAAAGTTCCGACCTCCGGGTTTCTTTCCAGCTCTTGACGGATGTTCCGCAGATGATCCTCCCGGTACACCTCGTCCCCATCCACGAGCCAGTAATAGTCGGTCCCGTCCTCCAGGCACAGCTTCAATCCGGCTTCCCGGTGTTCCACTTCGGAATTCCACACTCCTTTGATAACGGTCAGCTTTGATTCTTTTCCGGCCCAGGCGTCCACCAGCGCCTCTGTTTTATCGGGGTGGGAGACCTCCCTGGCCTTGGGGTTGTACGCTGTGTAAGGGGCCATCCCCAGACACAGAATCACCCGGTCCACCGCCGGGAGAATGGATTTGACCGCGTACTCCAGATATTCTTCTTCGTTATAAACGCAGAAGACCGCCGTAATCCTGCTCATCGCTCTTTTGGCGAAGGGACATGGATCGGTTCGCCGTGGGTGTACTGTTGTCGGATCAAGAACAAGGGACGAGCCTTCAATTCATCGAAGATGACGGCGATATACTCGGCAATGACCGCCAGTACAATGGACTGCACAAACCCCATCATTCCCAGGAGGGTCGTGAAGGTGGCCCATCCTGGGATGGCCAGATTGGTGAAGAGCCGAATAGTGATCGCGACCAGGCCGACAAGAAAAAGGGCCAACCCGCAGGCCAGGGACAAAAGACTGGCGTATCGGAGCGGAGCCTTTGAAAAGGAGATCAGGGCGGTTCTTGCCAGCCGGAGAAGCCCTTTTGTTCCGACTCGGCTTCTGCCGTGGGAACGGGTCAGCCGAACATAGGTCACAAAGGATTGTTTCCCCCCTACCCAGGCCCGGAGGCCGGCGAAGTATCGGTCACGTTCCGGCAGGCTGTTCAGAATCTCCGCGACGCGGCGGTCCATGAGGCAGAAGGTTCCGACCTGCTCCGGGATCCGGGTCTCGGTGATTTTAGAGAGCAGCCAGTAGAAGAAGGAGGTGGCTCTCCGCCGAAGGAAGGATTCCCGCCGCTCGGTTCTCAATCCGTAGACGACGTCAGCCCCCTCCTTCCATCGGCTGAAGAATTTCGGAATCAATTCCGGAGGATCCTGCAGGTCCCCGTCCATCACAACAACCGCTTCTCCTCCGGCCAGACGGATCCCCGCGCTCAGGGCGGGCATATGGCCGAAATTTCTGAAAAGATCAATGATTCTGATTTCAGGGACCGTGCGGCTTAATTCAATTAAGCGCCATAACGTGTCGTCTTGGCTGCCGTCGTTGACGACGACCAGTTCGAACGGTTCCTTGAGCGGCCGGCAAGCCTCGATGACCCGCTGCGCCAACTCCCCCACGGAATCCTGCTCGTTGAAGACGGGAACGACAACGGACAGAACGGGCCGCGGCCGCGACTCAGAGATTACAAGTGGTGCGGCCTCCTCTAGCCGCAGCCGGTTCGGGTCAGGGTGGCCCATTGGAATCCTCCGACCTCGGCTCCACCCTTCCCGGCTCCCGGCGCAGAAGAGCGATGAGGCTGACCCCCCGCGAGAACCCGCGCAAACGTTTCTTCTCCAGAAGATCCACCAGTAGCCTGGCCTCGCTGGCGAACAGTTTTTCCAGCAGGGCGTTGACCGGGCCGGGGGGAAGATGGAGGTCCGTCCCGTCTCCGCCGTGTCCAAAGGGTCCTGAGAATAACCGGACCCATCTGACCACTGGATAGAGATACGCGTTGTAATAGGAGACCAGAAGGGGGCTGACAGGGTATCCTTTCCAGAGTCGGGTAAACCGATCCAGATCGTACCGGCGATAATGGCCGAAGTTCACATCGTGGGCACTCCAAAGACGGGCATCCGCCGGCACGGTAAGAAGCAGATGCGCTCCCGGCTTGGCCGCTGACAGCACCTTGGAGAATAGGAGGAAATCATCCTCGACATGCTCTAAGACGTCCATGAGAAGAAAGACGGACGCTTGCCGCACCCCTTCCATCTCCGGTGAGAAAGAGCCGCAGAGGAAAGGAATTCCGGGGAATTGTTCCTGAGCCAGGCGAATTGCCTCCGGGGAATTGTCGATCCCCATGCAGCGGTAATCCGCCGCCAGAGGGGCGAGGGTTCCTCCCGTGCCGCATCCGATGTCCAAGATTGTCTCCGTTTTGGAAGCCGGCACAGCGCGCCGGATCAGTTTCTCCACGATCTTCCTTCTGCCGAGAAACCACCAGTGTTTCTCATCCATCTCCGCGTGCAGAGTGAACAAAGAGGTTTTCATGACGGTCTTTTCTTTCTCAGGATGATGACCGGGGGGGCTTGAGCGTTCGTTCGGAACCGATGGTAACCAGGATCAGGGCGATTTTGCCATGGGATGTCGGGCGCGTCAAGGAGGATCTGCCGGTATCGACCCTCGATCTTCCGATAATAGGGGCTGTCGAGGAAGCCGGAGGGGAGCCAGTCCCTGCGCAGGATAATCCAGTCCGGGTAGGTTTCCTGTCCGAACTGGTCCAGCGTCAAGAGCGGCTCGACTTTTAGATCGGGCAGATAGAAAAAGAGGGAAATCTCTTCATAGGGAATCTTGACCGTCTCCCCCGGCTCGGCCTGTTCCTGCAGTGATTCGACAATTCCGTCGATCGGTCCCCGGTAAGGGTGGGTCAGCTCTCCCAGGAATTCCAGCGGCAGGGAGCGGCATCTTACCTCCTGCGATGAAAGTTTCTCCCGGACCCCGGGGATTTGGGCTGCCAGGAGGGAGGGGCCTGAATAATGGATGATGTCCGTCAGCAGGAGCAGTGCCGTTAAACAGGCGGCGACGATCACCCGGCCCGATCGGATCCATCGAGCCAGAAAGGCCGCCTGAATCATAAAAAGCCATGGGATGAGAAAGACAAGATACCGGAAATGCCTCTGCTCGGGAACAAAGATGAGGAAGATCAATCCGACCGCCACCAGGCACCCAACCAATCGCCACGCGGACCGTTGGTTCGAATCCTTTTCACCGAACAGCCCCTTAAAGAAACGGCGCCGGGCGAGACCCAGGATGAGCCAGAAAACGATTGGGAAGATGAACCGGTTGATCTGCCGGAAATAAAATTGAAGATGGTGGCTGACCTCCTTCCAAGAGAAGGCCTTATGGTGCTGCCATGCTTCCAGATAGATCGCCCAGGGGAGGTTCAGGCTTAGGACCAAGAGGGCCACGGCCCCGGCCCGCACCCATCCTCGAGTTCCGGGTTGACTGAAGGCAAAATGGAGGCCGCAGGCGGCGGTGACGGGGAGAAAAATTCCATGATCGGCATGGAAAAGAAAGGTCAATGCCAGGACGAACTCCGCCCCGCTCCAGCGTTTCTGGTGAAGGAACCGCCAATAGGCCAAGATGGCCCAGAGAGTGAAGAAGACCTCCGGGGCGTAATACCTGCACTGGCGCATATGAAGGAGGAATGGAACGGAGGTTGTCAGCGTCAAGAGGGTGAGCCGGCTGATCCACCGATCGCCGGTCAAGCGTTGGGCGGCTCGATACCCCAGCCAAAGGGCCCCCAAACCCAACAGGGCAAACGGAAGGCGGGCCGAGGTGGTGTCGACTCCGAACAGGGCAAAGGAGCCGGCCGCAAGGTAGATCGGAAGCCAGCTGTGGTAAGTCCAGGCATACCCATCCTGAAGGGGGAGAGCCGGGTTCACCTGGTTTATCCCGTCGAATGCTCTGGGGTATCCGTAATGCAGGACATTCCTTCCCAAGACGGCGGTCTCGGCCTCATCCTGCCAGAGCCGTCCGTTGCCTAGATTCGATAACAGCAGCAAAGCCCCTGCCCCGAGCAGGAGAAGGAGCCACGGATCCCCGCGGGCCTGCCTCAATTTCTTAGTCAAGGAGTTCCTCCGCGGCGGTGATGACCCGGGAGGGGTCCAATTGTTTCAAGCAGGCGTTGTCCCAGGGGCACGGGGGAAAACGGAACCCCTGATAGCAGGGCCGGCAGGCCAGGCCGTGAACAACGACTCGATGGATGGATGGATCTGAGAGAGGCCCGTAGACGGAGCCATCCACCGGTCCATAGATGGCGACGGTCTTTGTTCCGACGCAGGCCGCCAGGTGCATGGGGCCGCTGTCGTTGCCGATCACCAAATCGCAGCGTTTGAGCAGGCCGGCCAGAAGCAAAAGGGATGGAATCCCGGCCAGGATCGAGGGGCTCTTTAATCCCTTGGCAATCATCCGGCAGAGGGACTCTTCCTGGGCGTCTCCGATTAAAAGGATCCTGGCTTGATACTGGGAAGCCAGGTGGTTCGCTGTCTCCATGAAACGGTCCGGCGGCCATTGTTTATAGAGCGCGTTGGGACCCCAACTGGCTCCTCCTCCTGGAACGATGGCGATAAGTTTTTCTCTTGGATGGACTTCTTGAGTTTTCAAATACTCCGCGACTTGGGTTCCGACAGATCCATTGAGAGTCAATGAATGGCGTATTTGGTTGGGCCGCGGCAGATCCAGAAGGGACAGCAGATCCAGATAATATTCGCTGACCGGTTGATCGTGGAACCCTTGGAGGGAAAGTCGGTGGGTTAGAAATCGACCTCGCCCGCGGAAATCAAATCCGACTCGCTTGGGGATGCCGGATAAAGCTCCCCCCAACCCGTAATGCCATCCCAAGGACAGGTCGATGAGCGTGTCGAACTGGATTCCGGAAATTGCCCGGATCAGAGAGCCAAGCTCCCTGATCCCCGCCGGCTTGGATCGCCGCCAGGCCTTTCGGAACTCATCCTTTTCGAAGACAAGATGCCAATCAATGGGAAAAGAGTGGCCCACAATCTCTTCGGTGCGGCGGTTGCACAGATACCCGATGAAGGTCTTGGAATTCTCTTCCCGAAGGGCATGAAGAAGGGGCAGGGAAAAAAGGACGTCCCCGATACCGAACGGGTTGGCGATCAGGACTCTCATCGGTTCATCGCTCCCAGGCCCGTTTCAGCCAGGCATGCCCGGAGGGCGGCGGCCGCTTCCTCAACGGTCGGGGAGAGAAGGATCCGGTGTCTTGGCCCTCGGGGTCCCCACCGGTTTAAGGTGGAGGCCTGGGACTTCGAGGCGACGACGATCGTGGGGGTGCCGACGGCGACCGCGATGTGGGCGGGGCCGCTGTCGTTCGATATCAAGACCGCGCAGCGCCTGAGCAGAGCCGGAAGCGTTCTTAACGGAACCCGGCCCACCAGATCGATGATGCCAGGGGCTTCCTTCGCCTTCCATTGGTCCATCAGAGGTCTGAATTCTTGGCCTCCAACCACCAAAACTGGTTGGCCGCAGGCATGAAGATTTGTCGCCAGATCTTGGAACGACTCCAAAGGCCAGCGCCGATGCCGCGTCTTGGCAAAATCGCTTGTCCAGGGGTGAAACGCGATGGGGCGGGTGGACGAGGGAATACCATAGGAATCCAAGATTCGAGCCGCCTCGGCCTCACTTTCCGGGCGCTTTGGGAGGGAGAGGAGCGGAGTTGAAGTTGAGATTCCAAAGAGGCGGACCAGCTCAACGTTGTACTCCATTTCGTGGAGGACCCTTGAGACCTTGGTATCGGGGATCGATCGGGTGAGGAGGAATCCAAGTTTTCGCCGGTAGCCGATCCGGAGCGGAATCCCCGCCAAGAAGGCGGCCAGATGGAACAGCCGGGTCGGATTGAATACAATGACGGCGTCGAACCGCTCCTTTCGGAATTCCCCGGCCCATCGCAGAGAAGCCGTCCACCCCTGTCCTTCCGCGGGATTCCAAGGGAGAAGCCGGTCCAGATCCGGGTGCCCTTCGATCAGAGGTTCCAACTCTTTTTTTAGAAGCAGGGTCAGAGCCGCTTCCGGAAACCCCCTGCGGAGCTCGTGGATGGCCGGGAGGCACATCAACAAATCTCCCATCCGGTCGTTCCGGATGATGAGGATCTTCCGGATTGTGGGGGTGGAATCTAGCAGAGCCAACGACGCGATAATTTTAAGTACAGCTGATGAATGGTGAGGTCAAGCTGTTCGGGGGAAAAGGAGTGACGGACAAATTCCCTGCCCGCGGCTCCCATTTGGAGACCGACTTCCGGGTGCGTCATCAGGAACTGGAGTGCCTCCGAGAGAGTCTGGGCATCCTCCGAGGGAACCAGGATGCCCCGTTCACAAATTTCAAAACCCCCATTGGTCCCAGTGGATTCCAGTCGTTTAGGTCTGCCCAGCAGGTCTCGAACCCCTCCCACGTCAGTCGCCACGACAGGCCGCGCGGCCGCCATCGCTTCGAGAACCGCGACCGGCGTTCCCTCGTTCTTCGAGGTGATGCAGAGGATATGGAACGATCGATAAACAGAAGGCAGATCCGTCTGCCATCCGAGAAATTGAACGTGAGGAAGGAGATTCATCTGATTGACGGCGGATTCCAGGGAGGGCCGCAGTTCCCCGTCTCCCACAAGGAGGAATTGGGTTCCGTTCAACTGGGCGGCTTCCCGAAGAATGCGGGCCGCTTCAAAGAGGAGCCGATGGTTCTTGATCGGGGTGAGCCGGCCGACCAGCCCAACTCCCAGGGGTCCTTGGAACGTCGGCGGATCCATTTTCAGGAAACGGTCCAGAGAAGGAGCCAAAGGAATGACCCGGATTTTTTTGGAAGGGGCGATCCTCAAGGCGACCAACTCTTTTTTCACCGTTGGGCTCACCGCGATGACGGAGTCGGTGAACCGGGCAAGGAACCGTTCTATCCCGCAGAAGATCCGGGCGGCAGCGGGAGAGAAATACCCATCGAAGATGTGGCCGTGAAAGGTGTGGACCATGACCAGCGGCGCGCCGGTCGCCAGCCGGTAGATGCCGCCTGCGGCTCGGCCCAGAGCGCCGGCTTTAGCGGTGTGGGTGTGGAGCAGGATCGGCCGCTCAATCCAGAGGCGCCGCAGAATGCTCCAAAAAGCCCGCGGATCTCTGACCGGATCGATTTTTCTCCGGAGCGACGGCAGATCGACGGTCCTCACCCGATCCATCAGCAGATACCGCATATCCCCTTCTCCGGACTCCAATCGACCGGTGATGAGGAGGGTCTGCCATCCGAACGCCGTCAAACGGTCCGAAAGAGCCGCGGCCTGCTGAGCCGGCCCCCCGATATTCATCCGGGTGATGATCCGGACGATCTTCCGGTTCTTACTGTCCTGAGAAAGGGACCGCTGGGCCATCATTTGGCTGGTTCCGAAGGCCACACCGGCCAAGGTCCAGAAAAGAGTTGCCTGCCGGAGGGAATAAAGGTTTGTGTCGAAGGCCGATTGAATCAGAAAGGCAAATAGGGCAATCGCCAATCCGGAAAGTACTGGTCTGAGGAACGCCCAGCGGAGATTCAAGGTTTTCTTCAGGGAACACCAATACGTAGAGAAGAGCACTCCGAGGAACAGGAGGAAAAAGGCAAGGCTCATGATGCCGGTCTCCGCGGCGATCTGGAGAAAACAATTGTGCGCGTACGCAGGTCCCTGATTATGACCAGTCGTGTAATGAAGATAGTTGGCCATAAAGGTATTCAGCCCGGTCCCCGTCAGCGGCTGGTCCTGGATCATCCGCCACGCCGCCTCCCACATGACTTTCCGTTCCATGGAGCCGGAATCCGAGAAGGAGAGAACTTGGGTCAGCTGGCCCTTGTGAA
The DNA here is from genome assembly GCA_016201735.1 of Candidatus Omnitrophota bacterium. Classification (GTDB taxonomy): domain Bacteria; phylum Omnitrophota; class Gorgyraeia; order 1-14-0-20-64-10; family 1-14-0-20-64-10; genus JACQCH01. The sequence goes on along the minus strand of JACQCH010000040.1, from coordinate 78,571 downwards.
GGAAGATCAAGGCCCCCATGAGCAAGACCGCCGACGCGGTCGTCCACCGGAGCCATTTCGGAAGTGGGAAGATAAGAAACAGTAAGAAAAGTGCCGGGACCAAGCCCACGAGGGCCCCTCGGGATAGCGTTTTTACAAGGCAATAGATCAGAAGAGCTCCCAGCAGACAATGTCCCATCTGAAGGCGTTTCCGATTTCCAACGATCTGCGCGGCGACGATAATCAGGATCACCAAAAGGAAAGTGGCTAAGTCGTTGGGGTTTCGGTAAGGGCCCACCATCCGGCCGTAGACCAAGGGACGATTCAGGATCGGATCGTGGCCGACGATCTGCTGGAGAAGGGCGTAAAGCCCCACCACCAAAGCGGAACCCAGGAGGATTCGGACACAGCGTCGGGCCACAAGAGGTCGATCCACCACATCGCTGGCGATGAGGAAGAACAGGATGTACTCCAAGGTTTTTCCAACCAGGCCGGTTAGACTTAAGACAGGATCGGTGCTGAAGAGAACCGACACAGCGCAGATGGCGATGTAGATGAGTAGAGGAGTTAGGACGGTCCGGCCGGCCGCTAAGCTCCAGATGGATGAGGAACCCCGCTTTATCCCAGGACTCCACCCCAGCAGCCACGCGATCAATAGGAGGGGGAAAAGGATCTCAATGGCTGCCACGGAGAGAGGAATGGTAAAGAGCAAGCAGTAGAGAAGTGCACGGGCGGCTCTTTGAGAGAAAAACCGGGTGGTTTCGATCATAGCTCGAGGGATGACTTGGATTCGATGGAGGCCATTCCCTTTATCCATCTCCAGACCAGGCCGTTCTCCTCGCAGTATCCTTGAATTTGTTGGATCAACTCCTCGGGAGGTTGCCCAATGGCGATAAAAACCTCTTGAATCTTCGCTTGTTGGACGATTCGTCCCATATCCTGTCGGGATCCCAGGACTTGGGTTCCATGGATGAGGACTCCTTTCTTTTCCGGATCATCATCGAGGAATCCAACGACTCGATATTTGGGCGGAGAATGGTACTTCAGATGCCGGAGGAGAAGCTCTCCCCTGTCCCCTGCTCCGATGATAAGAACCGGAGAGGCCCCTGCCAAAATCGAAGCGGTGATCCATTCGTTGAGCAGCCGCTCCGCCACCCGGGCCCCGCTGATGGTCACGAAAAGAAGCAGGCCATAGATGATAAAAACGGCCCGGGAATATCCTTGAAATCGCCATAGGAAAAGCACGATCAAGGCAGAGAGGACGGTCCCGATGGCCACCGCCCGAAAGATGGCGATGAGGTCGGAAAGGCCGGTGTATTTCCGTATCCCCCGGTAGAGGCCGTAAGTGAAGGAGCAAAGCATCTGGACCGCGATCACCCAGGGCAGAGACTTCAAGATCAAGAGCTCAAGATCCCCCGTGATGTTCGCTTCGAAGCGCAGCGCAAAGGCAGTGACGTACGAGGCGCAGATCAGGACAAAATCAACGCAGACCTCCATAATCCGCCGTTTGTGCAGCAGCATGGTATCGACCCAGGTGACCTGTGTTCGCGCGGGCAAGAGGGTCGGCCCGGTATAGACCCGGACGCGGGCTAGATACATCCCAATGAGAAGGAGGAGTCCGATCATCAGGAGCCATATTCCGGTGATGACGATGGAACTTTGGTAGGAGAGGACGACCGACAGGGCGCCGAAGGCAGCGCTTAGGCCGTAGAGTGTAAATACGACCTGTCGGGTGGTGAGCCCCAGGATTCCCAGCCGATGGGACAGATGGTCGGTTCCCCCCTGGAACGGGTGCCGCCGATGAAGGATCCTTTGAAGGGTGACGAAGAGAGTATCGAAGATTGGCACCGCCAAGAGAAGCGTCGGCAAGGCCAGAATCCCCAGAAGCCGCGTGGAGTGCGAGATGTTCCCCATCAGGGCGATGGCGCCTAACCCAAGCCCCAAGACCTGGCTGCCCGTGTCCCCCATGAAGATCTTCGCCGGCGAAAGGTTATACCGGAGAAACCCGAGGGTGGCCCCAACAAGAGATGCTGAAACGATCGCCATCAGCCATTGATTCCCCTGAAAGGCGTGCCAGGTGCACAAGGCGGCTCCGATGGCTCCGATCCCTGCGGACAGCCCATCCATGTTGTCCATCAGATTAAAGGCGTTGATGACCAGCACCAGCCAGGCGATGTCGAATGGGATGATCCACCAAGGGACTCCGATCTCCATCTGAACATTGGAGAGAATGACCAGACAACCGGCAACAATCTGCGCGATCAACTTGGAATAAGGATGAAGGGGTTTCAGGTCGTCGGCCAATCCGGTAGCGAGCATCACCCATCCGGCAATCAATAGACCGATGAGTCGGTGATCCCGGAATGCGCTCCAGCCGACGGCGGCCAGGAAAACGCACGCGATCGGAAGCCCTCCCAGGCGGGGAATGACCCTGCGCCCCCACCGGTCGTTCACAGGATGGGCCACGCATCCGATGGAAACGGCCAGCTTCCTGATCCAGGGAATCGAAAGAAAAACGAGGATCCATGCCCCCCATCCAACCAGGAACATATTCAACAGCAATGAAGAACTACCATCCTTTCTCCTTCAGATGCTGAACTGCTTCTGAACCACGCAACGGGCAATTTTCTCTGCCGCCCCTTCCTTGAGATGCACCTGATCCAGGAAATCGGACTCTGTCACGAAGGATTGGCAATCGACCCAATGATCTGGAACGTTCTGTTGCAACTCACTCCGGAAAAGATCGATAAACCGGTCCGACAGATCGTACCAGCCGGTACCGAATTTCTCCCGGGCCTTTTGATCATAGCCGTCTAGGATGAACTGCAACTGGGGCTCCTTGGGCCTCGTCCGGATAAAAGGCTGCAGCAGAACCGAAAAATCAATTCCCCTTGCGGTGAGAAGATCCCGTATGGCGCGGATATGGGTCATCACCTGGGTCACCAGCTCTTCTAAAGTTCCCGCTTCCGGTTCCGAGTTTGAAACGGCCGGCCTGCCCCGATGGACCTTTTGGAGGAATCTCATCCAATAAGCTGAGATTCCGACTCGAGAAGAGCCCGCGGCGTACTTCTGCCCGAAATGGAAAGCTCCCTCGATCGAACCACCAGAAATCACCCAAAACACCAAATCGACATAGCCACACCAAAGAAATACCTGTTGAAGCATGGGCAACTGCTGAAGCAGAATGGGGAGTCGGCCGTAATGTTGAGAGACCCGATAGGCACGAACGGATGCATCGGCAGTCGGCTGCTGGCTGACGGCTTCCAGGAAACGGGAAAAACAAGCATGATCGGAGGAGGCCCCCACCCCAAAGGTGACCGAATCCCCCAGCAGCAGAATCGTCTCCGAGCCGCTCAAGGGTTTTCCACGGTAGCCATTTTCGTTGATGGTCACATGCGGCAACCGTTGATTCCGGCGTAACCGGTACCCCCCCAGAGGGGCTGTTTCATATTCCAACAGGTCGTAGTATTCCTCCACATGCGGGATCCGCGCGCGGGTCAAGGCGGCGAGGGCTTTTGAATCTCGGGCCATTTTATCCTTCTCTTAAAGGGGGACAGTATAAACGCCTCTATTTTTATAATACTCAATGACGCTGGTCAGGATGTCGTTCAGCTTCATGGAGGGGACAAACCCGACAAAGCGCTTAGCCTTCGAGGTGTCCGGCAGCCGGCGCGCCATGTCCTCAAAACCCTCCTCGTAAGCCTCATCGTAAGGCAGATAAGAGATCTTTGAATGGGATCCGGTCAATTCGATGACCCGCTGAGCCAACCCCTCAATCGTCACCTCCTCCTGGCTTCCGATGTTGAAGGCCTCCCCGGCGGCTGCCGGCAGATCCATCAAGGCGGTCATCGCATGAATGGCGTCCTTAACGTGGAGAAAACAGCGGGACTGTTTCCCGTTTCCATAGACCGTCATCGGTTCCCCCCGCAGGGCCTGTTGGACAAAGCGGGGGATCACCATCCCGTAAGCCCCAGTTTGACGAGGACCCACGGTGTTGAACAGGCGAAGGATCACGGTGGGAATCCCCTTTTCCTTCCAGTAGGTGTAAGCAAGGATTTCGTCAATGGCCTTCGCCGTGGAATAGGACCATCGGCTTTTCAGCGGGGAACCCAAGATCCGGTCCTCATCTTCCTTTAAGGGGCCGTTGGTGTTCTTTCCATAGATCTCGGAGGTGGAGGTGATCAGGACCTTCTTTCGGTAGCGGTAGGCCATTTCCAGAACAACCTCGCTTCCGCGGATGTTGGTTGCCAGCGACTGGAGAGGCTTTTTGACGATCAGGTCCACCCCTACGGCTGCGGCCAGATGGAGGACGCCGTCCACCCGCTCAACCAGTTTATCCATCAGGATTTCGTTCAGAATGGAACCGGTGACCAGATGGAAATTGGCGTGACCGTCTAGGTGCGCCACATTCTCCAGACGGCCTGTGGAAAAGTCATCAATCACGGTCACCTGGGCGCCTTGTGAGAGAAGCAGATCGCTCAGATGGGAGCCGATAAAACCGGCTCCTCCTGTGATGAGATAATGGGATTTACTCATGAGATTCTGACATTATAGCGCGGTCCCCTTTTAAAAACCAGCTTGGGCAGCTCCTCCGAAAATCGGCGAAGGGTCCAGGTCATGTCGTTCAGGATATCCAATCCTCCGTTTGAATCCGGTTTGGGAGAAACCAGGCGGGAAACCTGGTCGTACCCGAACCGTCGAGGAAAACAAACCGCGGCAAGCTGGATCCCCGCTTGGGCGAGAAAAAAGGGGATGAACACCTTCCGGGGTTTAGTCTGTAAAGTATGGGCGATGGAATCCACCAATTCAGAGAAGGTGAGTTGTTCCGGGCCCGTCAGCGCGTACACTCGCCGGCCGCTTCCGGTTTGAAAGAGCCGGACCAGAATGACGGCTGCATCCTCGACGTGTAGAGGAGAAAGCGCCTGATCCCCTGCTCCGATCAAGGGGATCCACCGGTGGCGCTGCATCCAGGTGATCAGTTCTCCGACCCCTCTGCTTCCTGGCTCGCCGTAGAGATCCGGCAGGCGGACAATCAAGAAATCATCCATTCCCTTTGCGATAAGGGCTTCCGCGGTTCGCTTGCTTGCCGAGTATCCTCCGCCGGACGGATCAATCGCCCAAGTGCTGGCGAACAGCAGTCGGCGGATGCCGTGCTGTTGCGCCGCCTCAATCAGGATTTGGGTTCCCTCCGTATTGACCCGATGATACTGCCGTGGCGACGCGGCATAGGTCAGTCCCGCCAGATGGAGGATTGAATCGCACCCGGAGGTCGCTTCCCTGACCACGGTAGGATCCAGGAGGTCTCCCTGTTTGATTTCAACGCGCCACAGGGGGATCACCTTTTGCCGGTTCCGGACGAGGAGGCGGATCCTCGTTTGGGAAAAATCTGGGTGAGTCATCAGGTGGTTTACCACGGCCCGGCCCAGAAAGCCGGTTCCTCCCGTAACCAGGATCGTTCTCACCGCCGGCTGAACTCCCGGATGCGGAACAAAATCAGGTTCTTGATGAATTCCAACAGGGTGATTCCTGTTATGTAAGAAGCCCTCCCGTGGCTTTTTCCGAAGACCGAGGGAATCTCCCCGATCCTCAGCCGGTTCCAGCGGGCCTGAATCAGAATCTCCGCATCAATGAACCAGTCTCTGGAGCTTAGCCGCAGGAGCTGATAGGCCTCTCGCTTCATGATCTTGGGTTTGGCGTTCACGTCGTGGACCGGAGTGCCCGGAAACAAAATGCGAAAGAGGCTATTGTAAATCCGGGAGATCAGTGTTCGGACCCGTCCATCCTCCCGTTTTGCCCGGAACGTCTGGCAAACGTCCAGATCTCGGGCGCGCAGCTCCCGGTAGACCCTTACGATATCGTTGGGAGGAATCTGGCCATCTCCATCCAAGACGGCCAACAGGTCTCCTCGGGCGGCTTCCAAACCCATCCGCATGTCCCAGCCCATCATCCCCTCTTTTGGCTTCACGATCGGTTTAATCCGGGGATTCTTCCTTCCCAGCTCGAGGGCAATCTGAGGAGACCGGTCCTGTCGGTCCGGAAAGTAATTCACCACCAGGATGATTTCATAGGGAATCCCCAGTGCTCGAACCTCAGCCTCGATCTGTTCCAGGCGTTCAGGGATCCGATCTTGTTCCTGATAACAAAGGATGACGACGGAAAGTTCAGGGGTTGGTTGAGGTTTTTCCAAGCTCATAGAAACGAAGAATTCCTGCCGCCGAAAAAATGAGCATCAGCCCTTCCACGCCCCACCGGTGGCGGGTTTCAACGTAGAAGAAGCTCTGCATAAGACCCACGCAGAGCCAGACCCCTCCCACGAGGAACAGCCCCATCCGCTGCTGTCGGTGGAGGGACGCCATCCCCCAGCCCGCAAATAGAAGCATGGCTGCGTAGTAGGCTCGGTAGACGACGAAAGCCCATGCAGGGTAGAGGGCGCCGGCCGTTGGGGAAAACCAGAAAAAATAGAAGACCCGTTTCACGATATTTTTAACGAACCGCCCAGGGTGTTCGGCGATGTAGCGCCTCCCCGCATCGAGAAAGAGCCGCATCTGCCCCATCTCATGGAGTGAATTCAGCTGCTCCTGGAATCTTGGATCCGCGGTCTGGATCATCGGCATCCCTTCCCGTGTCAAGGAAGTTCCTGTGGCATTCGGATTATTTCCGCGCCAGAGATGTTCGCCGATGGTCGTCATCAGCACCGGGACGCCAAAGATTCGATTGTTTCTTAGGATCCAGGGAGCCGTCAGGAAACTCAAGCCCACGAAAAAGACCAGGGTGCCTCGGAAAACAGCCCGTTTATTTTCAGATTTCCAAAAAAGAACGGCCACACAAACCGGGATAACGGGGATAAAAGTCCCTCTCTCCAGCAGGGCCAGGCCACTTAAAAAACCGGCCGCAGCGAATCGTCGAAGAGAAGGAGCCGTGAAGAGCTGCCAGAGGGCAAGCGTCGCGCAGGCCACCGCCAAGGCGTCGAAACTTAAGGGATGCAGTTTATGGGTGTCGTAATAAAGCAGACCTGGATGAAGGGCGGTGAGGGTTCCGGCGAATCCCCCTCCCTGCTTTCCAACGATCCGAATTCCCAGTGAGCGGATCACAAAGGCCAAGGCGGCGCCCATGAGGCACTGAACCATCAAGACCGCCGTTTGAGAAAAGCCGGTCAGTCGGTAGATGAAAGCGGTCAAAAAAACGTAAGGAAAAGAGCTGTGAAAACCCAGATACGGCGTTCCGTAATGAAAATAAAGATATCCTTTCCCCGCCAGCAGATTCCGGGCAAGGTCATCGTACTCATAAAGATCAGGCGGCTGTCCCTGCAGTAAACGGAATCCCACGAGGCACAGGCGCGGCAGGAGCGCCAGGAGGGCTAGGGTCATCCCTGGGAACCTTCTCTTTGGCGCAGCCAAACTTCAAGGGTCATCAGGAGCCACAGCCGATGGCCGGCATCCTCTTTCTCCTCCAGATGCGAGTCGATGAGCGACTGGATTCGAGAGGGTTCCAAATAGCGGTTCACCCTTGCCTGTCTGGAACCCAAGGTGTCTTGGAGTGGCTCCCGCCACTGTTGGCGAAACCAGGTTCCCAGAGGAACGCCAAAGCCCATCTTCTTTCGATTTCGGATCTCTGGTGGGAGCAGATCTGCGCAGGCCTTCTTCAATAATACCTTGGTTTGGCACCCTCGGACCTTGAAGCGGTCGGGAAGCGCCGCCGCATACTCGATCAAAGGAGTGTCCAGCAGCGGTGACCGAACCTCCAAACCATGAGCCATGCTGCATCGGTCGGTCTTAACCATCAAGTCATTGGGGAGATATTCCTTGAAGTTCAGATCGAGGAGTCTGGAAAGCGGGGACAACCCCTTGGATCGTTCCCACAGCTGTGCGATCGAGGGAGACGAAGAATAATCGATATAGGTGGACAAACGAAGGTACCGTTCCGGCAGAGGCAGGCTGGACACCGCGGCGAATCGTTTCGCCCGCGCCATCCAGGAGCGCTCATGCGCGGTGGGCAGGATCTCCACCAGGCGGCTGGCCCAGTTCAATGCTCCGGGGGGCAGGAAATCGGCCCAGAGCGCGGCCAGGAACCGGTCGTATCCGGCGAAGGACTCATCTCCTCCATCCCCAGAGAGGGCCACGGTGACATGCTCACGGGCTAACCGGCAGAGCAGATACATGGGGATGGCAGAGGAATCCCCGAACGGCTGGTCATAATGCCAAACCAGTTTCTCCAACAGATCAAACGACTGAGGTGTAACGGTGAACGTTGTATGCTGGGTTCCAAATCGTTTCGCCGCCAGTTCGGCGTAATGGGTTTCGTTGAAGCGGGGATCCGAAGAAAAACCGATGCTGAAGGTTTTCACGGGACGGTCTGCGATCCTCTTGGACATCAAGCCTACCACGATCGTTGAATCGATTCCTCCACTGAGGAACGCCCCCAGGGGGACGTCGGATACAAGACGGCGGTCCACTGCAGATGAGAGAAGCTCCCGAAGTTCCATAGCCGCTTTTTTATCGGAAGCGGGTGCGTGAGAGGACTTCAGACAAAGATCCCAATACGGCTTGGGTCCTCCAAGAGGATTCCGCTGGCTCAAGCCGATGACGCTTGCGGGGGGAAGCTGGTGAATTCCCTGATAACAGGTCTGGCCGGTCGGCGGGTACCCGAATGCCAACAGATGGGAAATAATCTCTTCATGAATTTCATTCGGAACATGCGGGTGCGCCAGCAGCGCCTTGATCTCCGACCCGAACGCAAGGCATCGACCGTCGGTCCAATAGAACAGGGGTTTCTTCCCCACCCTGTCCCGGATCAGCCACAGTTCCTGCGTTCGTCCATCCCAGATGGCTGCAGCGAACATCCCCTCGAGTTTCTGAACCGCTTCCACGCCCCACGCTTCGTAGGCCCGAAGAAACACCTCGGTGTCCGATTGGCTCCGGAAATGGAAACCTTTTGCGCGAAGTTCCCGCTGAAGCTCCCGGAAATTATAGATCTCTCCGTTGAACACAATCCAGATTTCTCTGGAGTCGTTCGCCATAGGCTGGTCAGCGGCATCCGAGAGGTCGATCACTTTTAACCGGGTGTGGGCCAACCCGATGTTCTTCGAAGGGAAAGCGGTTTGCCATCGGTCCGGGCCCCGGTGCCGGATCCGCCCGGCCATTTGGCCCAGCTCCTCTGGAAAAACCGTTTCCCCGTTCCAGTGGATGATCCCGGCAAACCCGCACATGGTTTAGATCCATCCCCTCCACTTGTACAGGCCCAGGCTGACGAATTCTTGGAGGATTCCTCTGAGCTGCCTCAGGCTGATTCCCCACCGGTGGGTGTAATAATTCGATCGGGCAGAGACGGGAATCACGGTCAGGCCTGGAGCGTTCCGGGCGAAGGTCAGCCAGGCTCGACGGGCATGGTAGGAGGGGGTGACCAGCAGAATCGTCTTCCATCGGTTTCGACGGCTGAGCTCTTTGACATGAAGGACATAATCATAGGTGTTTCTAACTTCCGTCTCCGTCAAAACCTTCTCTGAAGGCACCTCCAGGGACTCCGTCAAAAGCCGCATGATTTCGGCCTCCCGGAAGGTCCAGGTGTATCCGGAAACATAGAGGATTTTTGGGGCATATCCCTGGTGATACAGCTCCACTGCCTGTTTGACCCGGTATTGATACGCTTCGCTGACCTCGCCGGATTCCCCGACCCCACCGGCAAAGACCACGATGGCATCGGCCGACCGCGGCTCTGCGGTCACCGTGAGGGACTCTGCGACCCACCAAACCATCGGGGTGTGGAAGAGGGCCAAGGCGAAGAGTCCCGCCGCCGCAAAGGAACGGACGATCCACCGGGCCGCGGTCCTTTCCTGGGGGGCCTGCGCGCTTGGAGTTTGCTTTCGAGCGATTGCCTTCTCGATAAGGGCCTGCATTTGCTCGATTCGGCAATTCCAGGAATTGTCTTGAGCGGCTCGGATCCTCTGCTCGGTCTGTTGAGGGGTGTTCTCATGAAGGACCCGCTCGATGGCGGCATGAAACGTTTCTTCATTGGATCCGATCCGAACCAGATCCCCGTAGCGCCGGTTAAAGGAAAGGACCTCCGGCAGAGGAGTGGAAACCACCGGCTTTCCCATGGCGTGGTACTCGTTGAGTTTGGTGGGGTAGACGTTTTTAGTGTATTCGGTGATCCGATACGGAATGATCCCCACATCAAATTCCTTCAAGTACCGAGGCAGTTCGTCGTGAGGCTTTTGGCCCAGCAGAAAGATGTTCGGCTCCCGCTGGAGGCGTTCCGTGTCCGACTGAGCAGGGCCGACCAAGACAAAGGAGTAATTCCGGCAGCGGCGGGCCAACCGGCCGAGCAGCTCTTGATCTACCCACTGGTGAACCCCTCCCACGTACCCGACGATCGGCCGACGGAGATCCTTTAATTCTTCCATTGGTTCCATCGGTTGGTTCCGAGCCCTATCGAAGACTTCGAGATTGACCCCGAAGGGGAACAGATGCACTTCGCGATTCTGCCGAGAGGCCCGCTCGTACAGTTTCTGAGAAGTCACAAACACCAGATCCGCCTGATGGAGGAACCGGTCTTCGCTGGGGACGATTCGCTGCGCCGCCGGGGTGCTGTCGGGAAAGCTGTCGATGCAGTAATAGATCAGGGCCTTGCACGGGATCTCCCGGCTCACCTCCCATGTGATGGGGGTCGGGAGAAAGACCCAACAGATCGGCTTGTCGAAGTCCATATAGCGCACCCAACGCTGGAGAGCCGAGGCCAGCAGCCATCGGTTGATCCAGCGGGCCAGGCGGGAGTAAGGAAACGGAATCACCAGGGGAGAGAAAACGTACAGATTCTCATTCTCCCTCCGGAACCCCTGAAGGCTGAAGCGCCATTGGTGGAGCCGATGTTTGATCCGAGGCAGATCCGTGAACCGGGGATTCCTCACTCCCGTGTTTTCAATGAACAGAACACGATGCCCCTGTTCCGCCAGACTGCTCATAATCTCCTGGTGCCCCTGCCATACGAAATCCCAGTCAATCGAAGAAAAACAGAGAATCGCATGGCGCTTCGAAGAGGCCCTCATCGCAGAAGGAAGGGCTGGGAAGGCCGTCTTCGCTTTCCCATCCAAGGTGTTCTCAATGGTCTGGAGAAATCGCGGGGTCAGACGGCGAAGTGAGAAATCCTCTTCCACCGTCTGCCGCCCCGACAGGCTCATCTCCCGTCGAAGAGACGGGTCGTCGATCATCCGGGCAAGATGGGCAAGCCAATCCTCCGGGGTTTTGGCGAGGAACCCATTCTTGCCGTGTTGGAGGATCTGGACGTTCATTCCAACCGCAGAGGCCACCACGGGAACGCCCGAGGCCATAAATTGGAGCGCCTTGAAACCGCACTTTCCTTTTGACCATTCGTCATCCCATAAGGGGTAGACTCCAATATCACAGCTGCGAAACTCCTCCGCTTCCGTGAACAGGTTCCAAGGGCGGTTTTCGACCTGGGCATGGTGCAGGTGAATGGGCTTGCCCGCTCCGATAACTTTTAAGCGGAAAGCCCTTTTCTGGGCCAAGGCATCCAGGGCCGGCAGAAGGCTCTCAAGGTATTTAGCCGTGAAGGGCGAGCCGATCCAGCCGATGGTGCAGGGGGTTGTCTTTGGAATTCGGGAAGAGGGGAAAAGCCGGTCGGTATCCACCGGCGTGGGAAGATACTCCACACGGGAGTTCCACCGATGGGCGTACTGGGCCAGATGGAGATTTCCCGCGATGATCTGGTGACAGGCGGTCAGCAGGTGGTTCACGCTGGCCGGATTTTCCAGTTTTCCCAGAAACGGATGGTGCTGCCGGTGAGGGAGGTACACCGCGTCATCAAAATCGTAAATGAGGGGGCGACCCTTTTCTCTCAAAAGAGGAAACAAAAGGGCCATCCCGCCGGCGACCCCCCAGGGGAACAGCTCCCGGTGAATAAAGATCAGATCGGCGCTGCTGCGGCGCAGCTTCATCCAACGTTTCCAACTGGCCTTCAGGACCTTGCCCATTTTTCCATCCGGTCCTTGGGGACGATAGGTCCCCTGCAAATCCTCTGAGGAGAAGAACGGCTCCACCTGGACCTCAAAGCCGGCCTTCTCCAAAGCGGGGAGATAGGCCAAAACTCGGTATCGGGTGCTGGCCACCTCTTTCGGATGCGTGGCAATGAACAGGATCCGGCCTCTACTCATTCGTCAGCCGCCTTAAGAGCAGGCTTCCTTCCCTGATTTTTCCCCAGGGGCGGTTGTCCCTCAACCCCCAGCATCCAAGAAGAAACAGCAGCCCTAGGAACCCAAGTCTCACGGCGCCGGGCGGTTTGCCTGCAAGGATCGCTGTCAAGAGATGGGTCGGCATCGCCGTCACCAAAACAATCCCAATGGTTTTGAGCGGCGCGGGCCTGATTCCTCCAAGCAGCTCCTCTCGAAAAGGGCGGAGCCAGGGGGGGGGATTGGACCATCGGGTGAACCGCCCCCGCACGAAAGCGGCAAAGCGGCTGCCGGCCAGGAGATCCCGTCTAGTTAGAGTTTTCAAAGGCTCTTCGATCATAGGAACTTAACGAAATCGGTTTGGAGATGACCTTTGCTTTTAGCGTGACCTCCGGCATGGGTAAAAGAATGTCAGCTCCATAGACCAAGGGCTTCCCCTGGTACAGGTACGTCATCGGGTCAGCCAGTTCCAGAAATCTATCCGGAAGAACCACATTCGCGATGAGAGCCGATTTCTTTCCGAGTTCCTTGACCGGAATTGGATTGGTGGGAAGATCTCCCTCCAGAATATCCACGATCCGAATCTGTTCCGGCTGCCGGCTCTCCCACTGGGCGCAGATGGATCTCAGCAGCGAGGATTGTTTTTCGTCTGCCCATATCAACGCCGCAATGACCACCCCTCCGCCGACCGCGTCGATGTGGATTTTCTCGGAGGAACGGTATCCGTAACGGTCGTCGACGAAGACAAGATATCTCCCGGGCAGGATCTCTTCCGGATGAATCTTTATCCGGAGGCGCTCCGGAGAGAGGAATTCAACCTTCGAAAAAATGAGGGGTCCTACCCGGACGGTGCCAGCCGAATCAAAATTCTTTCCAGTCAACGTCACCAAGGTTTCCTGAGTTGCCAAGAACCGTTTCGGCTGGACCTCCAGGATCACCGGGTTCCCCACGACCACCACCCCCTTCTCCAAGACCGCCTTGCCCCCTTGTGGGTTCTCGATGATCAGTGGGTATTGTCCGGGAGGGAAAGAAGAAGGAACTTTGGCCAGGATGTTTCTTGGCTTGTCGCAGAGGAGATCGGCCAGTCGGTGGTTTCCAAGCCGGACGGTAGACTGTTTGTTAAAGTTTCTTCCGAAGATGGAAAGGGCCCCCCCCTTTCCGGCCTGGATCACCGCCGGATTGACTGATTCGATCTCCAGATCCCATCCGGAGAGATTTCGGTATCCGTAATAGGCCATGGGTAAAAGGAAGAGAAGTCCAACCGCGGCGGCCAGGGCATCGATCAGATTCACCCTTCCCATGAAACGCCCCTTCTCATCCACCCACGGCATCCGGCCTTTCTCCTTTCAGGAAATGACGAATCCCCACCCACCCGAACAGGAACAGAAACGGCGTCACCATGTCCCGCATCCGAAAGACGGTCCCGATGTTGCCGCTGGTCAGCGCGGTTAGGAGAATCCATCCTCCCAGTGAACCGACCAGAAAAAAGGACCGACGAAAATTCCATCGAAGTGAAAGAAGCACCCCCCAAATGATGAACGGTAGAAGAAGATACCAGAGGATCGTCTGAGGGTAAGCCAGCGATAAAAAGAGGCCCGAGATCTTTCCGGGAAGAGGTTCCAGAAGGTAATGAAACAGGGCCTTCCCCACCCAGGACAGAATGGACAGGCCCCATCCACTTGAACGGCTCCAGGCCGTCAGGATCTCACGGATGTAAAGTTCGTCCGGGAGGAACCGGTAGGTGGTTCCCTGAGTGGTGATATGCCCCACATGGATTAGGAAAAGAGACGCCAGGAACCGCTTGAGATGGGTCTGATAATAAAGCAATCCCGCCGTCAGGAAAAAGAGGAATTCCCCCTTAACGATCCGACGAATCCGACTTGTGAAAAAGATCGAAAGGAGCAAGGCCCCGACCAGCAGCATTGAGTAGGCCGATGAGCGCAGCGTCGTATGAATGGCCAGCAAGCCGCCGAATACCACAGAGCCGCCCAGAGTCTTGGTCCACTGGGAGGCCTTCCGGATCTTGACAAAAACAAGGAAGATCAACCCGGTCAAAAGAATCAGGAGGGTATCTTTCAAATTGCTGGCCGACCAGAGGATGAGAGAGGGAAAGAAACTGGCCGTCCCGCTGGCCCAGCGGGCCACCTCTCTAGAGAAACATTCCTTTCCGAGGTAAAACAGAATGGGCCCCAACAAGGCCCCCAACAGGCAGTTGATGAACTTCACGGCAATTGGGCTAAAATCAAAGAGGTAGTAGAAGGCTCCGATGATGTGGAGATAGCCGCTGCGCCCATATTCGGCCCGGTAAGAAGCAGGAAGGGAGGAGAGTGTCCCTTTGGCGTGTTGGGCCAGGGCGTATCCCCGTTCGGAGTAATAGTCGCTGTCCCCCATCTGTATCGAGCGCCGAGTATGGTCAAAGATCTCGATCCCGGATTCCATGGCCTGACCTTTCTGGAACGGCCGGCCCCTTTCAACATAGAAGGCCAATCCATCCAAGCTGAGCGACACCATGCACCGGATGAGAAACCCGGCCAAGAACAGGGCCAGAAGAAATCGGCGATCTTCCGGATGGCTACACCTCCAGAGCAGTCCGCCGGTTCCGGCAGCCATAAAAAAAATAAATAAAGACCCAGGTGAAAAGGTCATCCACAACCCCAAGGCTCCTCCTAAACCGATCAGAAGGTTTCGAATCTTCATTTCAGAGCCAGAACCTCAATGGTGTCCCCGCACCGAAAGATGTTCAAAGCCGCGTTGGCGGTCCCTTTGAGCCCTTTCAGCCATCGGTTCTCTTCCACGGTCTGCCGGAACCGTTGGGAAGCGGAATCGGCGGCCGTCGGGTGTTTTGCATTCTTCTTTCTCAGGCCCTTGGAGATCATCTCCGGGATGTCCAGATTCTTCGTGAGGGTCTGATGGGGATGGAAACCGACGTTGTTTAAGGCCCAGACCAACGCCCTTGGAGTCAATAAACACCGGTGTTCCTCATCGATGACCCTCCAGCGGCGGCCTAACAGAAACCGCGAGAGGCTGTTAAAATTAGGCGTCGTCAAATACAAAATCCCCCCTGGGGACAATACCCGGTAGGCCTGCTGGAGAATATCCAGCGGGTTCTCCAAATGCTCCAGGACTTCAAAAAGGGTCACCACCTGAAAACAGCCATCCGGAAGACCGGCCAATTCATGCGGCTTGTTCAGAATCGCAAAGTGAAGACGGTTCTCCTGTTTTAACCGGGTCAGCATCTCCAGGGCGGACCGAGAAACCTCCATCCCCACCGCTTTCCAACCTCTGGATTCGGCCACGGCCAGAAAATGCCCTGCCCCGCAGCCGATGTCCAGCAGTCGTCCCACCGGAAGATGTCGTTCGAACCGATCCAGCAAGCTCAGATACCGTCTCTGCGTCAAAGGGTCGTAGCGGACGCCGTCGGCGGAGTAGTAATGGGAGTAATGAGTGGCGACTTGGGTCTCGTCCCAACCGGTTTCCCAATAGGCCGCCCTGCACCGACGACACCTGAGCAGATTCGACGGCTCCTCTCCCGCTGGGAACCGATCGGGATTCGTGTTACGACAGATGGGACAGGCTCTCATCCAGCGTGATCCGTTTGTTTCGCATAGAAAACCGATCGACCCATCGAACGGGGAGGCCCGCCAAGTATCCGAGCACCTGGGGAGATTTTCCCACGGCCCGGGCGCCCCAGTACAAGGTTTCTTTCCATTGGCGGTTCTGAGCGTATCCGCCGGCCAGCATGGCAAAGAAACGGGCCCAGATCCGGTCCTCCCGGCTGCGGATGGAGCTCTCCAGAGTGGGATCCGAAAAGAGCCTCTCTAAAGAGCGGAATCCGGGCTCGACGTGGATCTCCACCTGACGGCTTCTATTCCCGGCATGTTGGCGGTACAGGACCAGAAAGTCCGGAAGGCTTTTCAAGGCGTTGTCCCGAGACAAGCGGCAGGCCAAGTCCCAATCTTCCAAGATCACCAGATCCCGCCCAAATCCCCCGCAGCTCTCGATCCGCCGCTTGCGGGCCAACAGGGTGGACCCGAACCCGGGGAGATTCCGGAACAGAAGAAAATCCAACAGGGCATCTTGTTTCGGATCACAGCGGCGGGCCGAGAGCACCTCCAGGGCGTCGTTGACCAGATAGACGCTACACTGGACGGCGTCGACGCGGGGCTCCTGTTCCAATACCCCCATTTGCCGCTGGAGTTTCTCGGGAAGCCACAAATCATCCCCATCCAAAAAGGCCACGATCTCCCCCTGGGCTTCCCGGATCCCCCGATTTCTGGCCTCGGAGACCCCTTGCCTGTCCTGGCGGAAATATCGGACCCGGGGGCTCAATCCCTGAATCCTCACGGGCGTCTCGTCCGTGGAGCCGTCGTCCACGACCAGGATCTCCAGATCGGTGAACGTCTGCTCCAGGACGGATCGGACCGCGGCCCGGATCGTTCGCGCCTTATTGTAGGCTGGAATGATTACTGAAACCGTTGGTCTTGCCATGGTAAAATGAAAACCCTCGATGCAAATCCTCTCGGAGATGCGGCACAATTCCTACACGCTCGAAGAGATTGAGGTGGACCTCAAGGCCCAGTTCGATCTCTTGGTGGAGGAGCAGGATGTGCAGAGCTTTGCCCATCTGTCAGGGGATTTCTCCGACTTGCACCTGGATTCCGAATTTGCAAGACGCAGCCGTTTCCGGGGGCGGGTGGTCCACGGGATGCTTCCCTTCACCGCCCTCTCGGCCATGGTGGGGATGGTTCTTCCCGGTAAAAACGCCATCCTCTTGGGGGTGGAAGCCTCCTTTTTGGCTCCCGCGCGCATCGGGGATCGGATTCGGGTTTCGGGCCGGGTGGTGTCCAAGAGCATCGGAACAAGGATCATCAAGCTCCACGTTTTGTTGACGAATCTCTCGACGCAACAACCGATCACGGAGGGAAAGATCGAGGTCTACGTCTCTCCCCCGGCAAAAAAAGGAGTCACCATGTCTGAACTTCAAGATCTGGATTTGAACCTGGATTTCACCGATCGGACCGTCCTGATCACGGGGGCCAGCCGGGGGATCGGCGAGACGACGGCTAAGCTGTTCGCCTCGCGCGGCGCCAACGTCGTGGTGAATTACCGGAACGGAAAATCGGACGCGGAAGCCATTGTCCGGGAGATCACCGCCCACAAACGGCGGGCCATCGCCGTCGGCGCGGACGTCTCGGTCCCCAGCGAGGTGGAGGCCATGGTGGAGAAGACCCTGGCGGAGTTTAAGCGGATTGATGTGCTGGTCAACAACGCCGTCCGCGATGCCAGCCCCCTGCGGTTTGAAGAGCTGACCTGGGAGGCCCTGCAGGAAGAACTCAACGTGACCGTGAAAGGGGCCTTCTTGTGCTGTCAAGGGGTGATCCCTTCGATGCTTCGCCAGGGAGGAGGAAACATCGTCAATGTCTCCACCGTTTTCGTGGAGTCTCCGGTTCCCCACCAGGTTCGGTACATCACCTCCAAGTCGGGACTGGTTGGTCTCAGCCGTGCCCTCGCTGCCGAATATGCCGGGCGCAACATCCGGGTCAACCTGGTCACTCCGAACATCACTCCCACCGATTTGACCAACACCCTTTCCGACCAGGCGTTCCAGCGAATCGCCGATTCCACCCCGATGAAGCGGAACTGCCAGCCTTTGGACGTGGCAAAAGCCATCCTCATCCTTGCCTCTCCATATACGGCTTATACCACCGGCCAGCAGTTCATGGTCACCGGGGGATCTCCACCTCTGTTTTAAGCTGGATCCAAGGGGAAGGCCTCACCCCCTCTGGACCACCCAGCTCCAGGAGGTATTCCATCTCACCGGAAGGCTCTTGCCGCCGCAGTCGGAACCCTCGCTTGAGATAAAATTCATTCACCATGCCGTTGCGAGCCGTAGGGAGGTAGATTCCGACCAATTGTTTTTTGCCCGCTTCTTCCGCCTCCTGAGCGATGATCCCCAGGAAGGTATCCTCAACGGTCCGCAGGATCACCCGGCAGCTCATGAGAAACGAATCAATGACCCACTCTCCACTCGTACCCTTGGGAAGAACAATAGCGGCGGCGATAATTCCGTTGTCCCCGAACCGGTCCTCCAGCCGGAGGGCGTACACCATTCCTTGCTTCATGAATCGGAGGATCTCCGATTCGGTGTATCGCCGCGTGGTGAGATTAAACTGATTGGTTTTCTGAGTGATCTGGGCGATCCGGGAAACATGACGGGGATCATTGCGGTACAGCGTGGCGCACATCTTCAGGCCCGCGTAAAACTCCTCCAGATTCCCGGACTGTGAGGCAAGTTTCTGCCGCTGTCCTTGAGTTCGGTACAAATCGGTCCGGGACCGATCCTCGGGAGTCAGTGCGATCTGTTCGAAACAGCCCAAGTTCTCCAGGACCGATCGGAACCGATGCGCCTGCTTGGACAGCTCAGCGACCATCACTTCCGGGAAGGCCTCCCGGATTCTCTGACATTCCGCAGGGCTATCGTCCATGAAGACGAACGCATCCAGCCCCAGGTTCAGCTCCTGGGCGATCTCCAGAAGGTTTTCGGCCTTGTCCTTCCAGTTGATCCGAACGGCGCTGAAGGACTCCTCCCGGAGGATCATCTCCGGGTGAGTCCGGATCATCGCCAATGCCTCGTCAAGATTGTTTTTGCTGTTGACGGCCAACAAGATCCCCCGGTCGTGAAGCTCCAGAAGGCCCTTCTGGAAATCCTTGTAGCAGTTTCCAGGATAGGTGTCGGAGAGTTTCACCCCTTGGATTCCCTCCTCCCCGAGGACCCCTCCCCAAAGGGTGTCGTCCAGGTCTAACACGAGGCATTTCCGGCGGTGGCCCAGCAGGGCTTTCAGATGTCTCAACAGGAATTCCCCATAGGCCGGATAGGCAGACAGGGCGTACGGATTGGACATCCGATAATACTGAAGCGGATCCAGGAACTGAGCTTTGCCCAGGCCGGAGGCCAACAACTCCAGGTCAAAAAGAATCATCTGCGGAAACGGTTCCCGCAGGGAGAGGAGTTTTAAATTCAGTCGGCGGATCACCGGGATCTGGCCGGCGGGAGTCTGGAGGTCGAAAATCCCCTGGGGTCCCGCGGGAGGAACCAAGAAGTTGGAAAGCAGGAAGTTGGGTATTCCCTGACGGATCATCATCTCAATCCAGCCGGAAAGGGTTGAGAGAACCTCCTTCTCCATCTCCTCCAACTGCGGGGGACTCAAGCGGGATCTCCCCTTCAACAGAGCCGGGCACAGTTCCTCCAGCCGGACGGCCAAGAAAACGACTTGGGGAGAGAACCGGTAAAACCGGCTCTGAGGATCGAGGATCTCCTGCTCCACCTGGTTAAACTCGTTCAAAAACAGTTCGAGCCGGTATCCTTCGAGGAAGAGCTTAACCTTCAAGACCTCGATCAGGGGTTCAATGGTGAAGGAGCGCAGGACCGCCAGCCGCAGCGGGGGGAGCCCTTCGAGAGACGCTCCCTGGAGGAGGTCCGCCGCCTGGACGTAGGCGGCGTCCGATTCGGAGGCCTCCGCCATCACCTGAAGAATTTTTTGTTTCAACGCGGCCAGGTCCGACATCCTAGGGGGCGATCTCCACGGATTCCAGAGAAGTTCGGGTGGACAGGTTCCGGGTGAAGAACGATTTGTTCCGACGGATCTTCTCCACCGGCCAGTCCCACCAGCAGATTTCCAAAAGCTCCTGAATCAGAATCTGTTTGAATCGAAAGCAAATAATCTGCGCCGGATTCCCCCCCACCACGGCGTAGGGGGGCACGTCGGCGGTCACCACCGATCCGGCGGTGACGATGGCCCCATGCCCGATGGTGACGTTGGGGAGGATCACGCTTCCGATCCCAATCCAGACGTCATTCCCCACCTTGCAGAAGGTGTTCGATTCCTCTTCGTGGGCAAAGGCCTCTCTCCATCCCGGCTCATCAAACTGAGGCAGATTACCGAAGGGAAAACTGGACAGGGAGTGGATCCGATGATTTCCTTTGCCCAAGAGGAACCGGACGTCCGATCCAAAGGAGCTGAATTTGCCCACCTCAAAGGTCCCGCCCACCCCTGTGATTTGAACATCCGGTCCGCAGAAGAAGTGGTTCCCGAAGACGAAGGAGTTTCCCTGTAGGAACAGCCGGTCCCCAAACCGGACGTAGTCGCCGACCACCAAGCGGCGCACGGTGAAACGGATGTTATGAAAAGGGACCCGGCAGGCCTTTCCAATCTCAACCCGGCCTTCGAGTCTCTTAAAGAAGGCCCAACGAAACGGGAGATGGGCGCTCTTTTTTATGAGCCGGAGCATCTGCCCTCCACAAGGATCCAGAGGTCTTTGAACCGTTTGACCGCATCCGAATCCTGGATGTTGATCTGAAACTGCTCCTCCACGCTGGCCAAAAAACGGAGCATCCGCAGCGAAGAGAAAGCCGCGAGCCTGCGGTCGTTGAATTCCATGTCCCAATCGATCTGCTCCGCCGGCAGGTTCCAGTATCGGGAGATGGTCTCTTTTAATCTTTGAGCCGGATCCATCCTACCAACCTCTCAGGCATGGGGGACAAAGAAACCGGGTCCCCTCACGTGTTTCTACCGGCATCAGCCATTCCGCCACCCGCTGGGTCCTCAAATGGTCTATGCTTAACAAGCACTTGGCGCACTGCAGGGGCTGTGTCCGGACGATGACGGCGGCCATGGCGTAGTCCCCATCGTGGGAAACGGAAAGATCCAGGATTTTCATCCCCAGATTCGAAAAGGTTTCAGACAAGGAATCGGAGAGGACCAGGTAGGGAGCGCCGTCCTCTCGATGGCGGACGATCACTTCCTGGCGATACTTTCCCAACAGGGTCGATTCCCGGATCGCCTTGGCCAGGGCCTCTTTGGCCGCGAAGAAACCGGCCAGATGCTGTTCCGGTCGAGTCCGAGAAAAGGCGTATTCCCATTCCTCGGGATGAAATAGGCGCTGGGTGGAGGCCGGATCCTCCTTGAGCATCCGATCCATCTCGCCGATCCGGCACAGGTCGCAGCCGAGACTAAGCGGACCCATTAAAAAATTCCACAACGTTTTTTGCGCATTTAAGCTCCATCGCCGCCCGGGAGGCCCGGGTGAGACTCCCTACATGGGGAGTGCACAGGACCTGCGGCATTTGAAACAGCGGGCTGCTCTGGGCCGGCTCCGTTTGGAAAACATCCAACGCGGCCGCCGCCAGATGCCCGGAGGCGAGCGCCCGAACCAACGCCGCTTCATCCACCAGAGATCCCCGCGCGGTGTTGACCAGATAACTTCCCTGCCTCATCTGGTGGAGCTCCCTCTCTCCCAGCAAAGGCCCTTCTTCCGGCCGGCGGCTGGCGTGCAGGGAAACCAGATCCGATTCCGCGAGCAGCGCGGAAAGCTCACGGGTCTCAACGCCCGGGGGCAAGCTTCTCGGATCGGCCTTCGGATCGGTCACCCGAATCTTGGGACCAAAGATTCGAAGAATTCGTTCCACTGCCCTCCCAATCCGACCGAATCCCACCATCCCGATCGTCCATTCGGAAAGGAGGAATCCGACCCGCTTCTTCCAGAGACCCTGGCGGGCGTCGGACAGATGCTGCGGGAAGTTCCTGGCCAGGGCGAGGATCATCCCGATGGTCATCTGCGCCACCGGCTCCACCACCTCCTCCGGAGTGGTCAACACGGCGATCCGATGGAGACGGGCCGCCTCCAGGTCCACCGATTCGGTTCCCACGCCGCAGCGGCTGATGCATTTAAGTTTGGGCAGAGCGGCAATCAGTTGAGCATCGTAAGGTTCCACACCGGCCAGGACCGCGTCCGCTTCCTTAAGGATCTCCGGCATCTCCTCCCTCTGGAGCCGCCGGCCCAATTGATTCTGAAGGATCTGAAACCCGGCTTCTTCCAAGGTTTCGCGGGCATGGCCCTCCTGTTCGCAAAACTGCTGCAGGGCGATGTACACCACCCTCGGTTTCATCCGGCCAGCACCTCCTTCAGAACCGTCTCCTGCAGCGGATCTTCCCGGAGAACCGTGTGAACCATCTCGATCTCGCGGGGTTCATTGATCCCTGGATAACCGTTGGAAAACTCCACGGACTGCAGGGGGAAATCATGTTCGATGATGCGGGACTGGTCAATGGACTCAGCCGTTTCCAAAGGGGTCCTGGAGAGGGTTCCGTACCGGTCCAGGAACTCCTTCCGGTACCCCAGGATGCCTAAGACCCGGCGCAGCGGGGTTCTCGGTAAGGGATTCCCCAATCGTCCTCCGGAAAAAACCCTGGAGCAGAACAGGATCCTGCCGCTTCGGGAGACCGCGCATTTGACCACCGAAGGGTCCGTCAGCTCTTTAGGATCCACAAGGGGGGCGACTCCGTTCCAAGCCGGAAGATCCGGGTTCTTCTCCATCGCCCGCAGCATCTTTTCCAGATCGGAAGGGAGCACCAGGATTTCATCCCCCTGAACGTTCACCACATGAGTGCACTCCAGATGCCGGGCCGCTTCCGCCACCCGATCCGTCGCAGCCGGGTGGGCGGCCGAGGTCATCACCACCTGCCCTCCAAAATGTTCCACCGCCTCTGCGATGGACCGATCACAGGTCGCCACGACCACGCAACAAAATCCTTTGGCCAGCAGCGCCCGCCGCCGCACATGCTCCACCATCGGAAGCCCCTGAACCTCCAAAAGAGGTTTCCCGGGGAATCGGGTGGAGTTGATCCGCGCAGGGATCACAGCCACGACTCGGATCGGTCTCACGGCTCCACTA
Source organism: Candidatus Omnitrophota bacterium (assembly GCA_016201735.1). Taxonomy (GTDB): domain Bacteria; phylum Omnitrophota; class Gorgyraeia; order 1-14-0-20-64-10; family 1-14-0-20-64-10; genus JACQCH01. Next base: position 55,679 of record JACQCH010000040.1, on the reverse strand, counting down.
CTGGGGAAAGGTCCCGCAGTCCACGTTGATGCACTGCCCGGTCACGGCGGAAGCATCGGGGCTGGCCAGAAAGTAAACTACCCCAGCCACCTCCAGGGCCTCCGGCAGCCGCCTAAGGGCCGTTTGGGTTGCGGCGAAGGAAGTCAGATACGCCTCCACCGCCTGATCCTTCACCGGCGAATCCGGTTTCGAAAGAGCCTTTGTCAGCTCTTCCGTACGGACGTAGACGGGACAGACCGCGTTGACCCGGATCCCCTGGGGTCCCAGTTCCTTCGCCAGGGATTGTGTGATTCCATTGACGGCAAATTTTGACGCGCAGTAAGCACTGTTGTTGGCAGAGCCTCTTTTACCGGCCAGGCTGGAGATGTTGACGATGGCCCCTCCCGCCTTCATCACTCCGGCCGCCGAGCGGCATCCCCAGAGGGTGCCCAAGAGGTTGGTTTCCACTATTTCCTTAACGAAGGCTTCGTCCAATTCCCCAATGGGCCTCCACTGGGATATCCCTGCGGAGTTGACAAAAACGTCCAGCGATCCAAACCGACTCTTCACCGCCCGCGCAAAACCTTCCAACTCGGAAGGATGACGGACATCCACGGAGAAGCGGGCCATCTCCTTCGGCAGATCGTTCTCGTCTAAAGAGCGGGCGCAGACACAGACCTGGTCACCCCGCTCGAGGAACAGTTCTGAGATGGCCCGCCCAATGCCCCGAGTCCCTCCTGTGACGGCCACCACCCGCCTGTCTCTTGGGGGGGTCATATCGTCATGGCGGTAAAACCGCCGTCCACGGCCACCACCGAACCGGTCACAAAACTGGCGGCATCGGAAGCCAGCCACAAGACCGGGCCAATGAGCTCTTCGGGCCTGCCAAAACGCCCCATGGGAGTATGATTTAAGATCTTGGCCTTTCGATCCCGATCAATGAAATGTTCCATGCTCCACTTCGTCGGAAAGAACCCCGGCCGGAGCGCGTTGACCCGCACCCGAAAAGGAGCCCATTCCCGGGCCAGGTTCTGGGTTAAACTCACCACCCCGGATTTCGCCGCGGAGTAGACAAAGGCCTTTGACAAAGGGGGCCCTGAAGAAACGGAAGCGAAGTTGATGATGCTCCCCGATTTCTGCCGGATCATGCTTTCCCCGAAGGCCTGGCATCCGTAGAGGGTTCCCAACAGATTCACTCCTACGATCTTCTGAAATTCCTCATGGGTGATGTCTGAGAAAGGGGTCGGGGCATTGGTTCCCGCCCCGTTTAACAAGACGTCCACCCGCCCATGCATTTTAAGGATTTCATCCCGGCATCGGATCAGGCCTTTCTTGTCCAGGATGTCGCAGGGGAGGCTGCGGGGTCCATCCTTGAAACCGGAGGAACCTTTCCCCTTTGGAAATGGAGCCAGATCCAGGACCACCACCTTCATACCCGACTCGCACATGGCCCGGGCAAGCATGGAGCACAGATACCCTGCTCCCCCGACCACCGCCGCCACCTTCCCCCGCAGATTGAACCGTTTCTCAACTCCGATTGGAATTTTGTTGGCCATTTAGGTCTTGGGTTGAAGCCCTGCTTTGAGGTTCTCAGTAAGCGTCCGCATCCTTTGGCTCCATTTCCAAAGGATAAAGATGTCCGAGGCCAATACCACAAAGGTATACCCCGCCTCAAAGGCGGCCGCCACGTTCTCCTCTGTCGGGTCCACGACCTGCGTGCCGCAGGCCTTTCGGTGCCGCCGGGCCGCGTCGATGACTCCCCGGCAGGCTTCTAAAATCAGAGGATGATCGAGTTGGCCTGGAATTCCCAATGAACCGGACATATCGTAGGGACCGATCATGACTCCATCCACGGCGTCGAATTGAAGAAGCTCGTTAATCCTGCCTGCCCCCTGCTCGGACTCGATCTGAAGGAGTAAGACCGAGCGCTCGTTCCATGTCCGGGTGTATTCCTCAAATTGAAAGCCGTACCCCTGCGCACGCGCGATCCCGTAGCTGCGCTTGCCCACAGGGGGATACTTGCACCACTCGATAAGAGGGATCGCCTCCTTGGCCGAGGAGACGTTGGGGACAATAATCCCATCCGCGCCGGAATCTAGGAGGCGCCGGATCTGCTCTCCATTGTGAGAGGAGACCCGCGGCAGGCAAGCCGCTTGGCCTGCCTGGGAGGCGGCCATCACCTGTTGGGCCTGTTCGAGCGTGATGGTGCTATGCTCCATATCGATGCCGACAAAGTCCACCCCGCAGGCGGCAAAAATCTCCGTGATGGAGGGATGGGCCAACGAGGTCCAAGCCCCTAAGACCGGCTCACGGGCCCGCAGTTTTCGTTTCAACGAATGATTTCCCTGGACCACTCTTACCCCCTCATCTGCTTAATTCCCAACCCATGGATCCCCCCGTCCCCAAGAAGAGCGGCGGCGGAATTGGTCCCAGAGAGTTCCCATCGAACGCCAGGCCTGTCGGAGCGGATTTGTCCCCATCTCGAAATTGGATCGGCGGCTGTTTCGCTCCAGGACCGCCCGGATCGCCGGAACATCGCATCGGCCCTGGATCGGGGCCAGTTCCATCAGTTCCTTGACAAAGTCATGCTGGCCGTACAGGATCGCCAGAAGGACTAGCGCCTCCACCTGATGGGCAGTAGGACTCCACTGCTCATTGGACAGAGGGTCCTTCAAATAAACCGCCTCGCCGAAAACGATCTGGCCACCGCTGCGATACGGCCGCTCGGCATAGCCGCGCCGGACCCATTCCATCCTCCGCAATTTAAACAGGGTGAATCCGCATTCCGCCAGGTATGCGTCAACATCCCGAAAGAGGGGCTGAGATTCATAGAGGGGGGCAAACTCCACCTCTATATCGAGAGCGACCACCTGCGACCTCAAGGTCTGATGCGCTCCTTTGAGGACAAGCAACTCCGACCCCTGGGTGTCCAGCTTCAGAAAATCGATTTGGCGCGGCAACCCGCCGCTGAAACCTTGAATCAAACCATCCAGCGATTTCACCTCTACCGACTGCGCCGTTTCCACATCAAAACGGGAGGCATCCGGAAAGCGATCCAGGAACGGGCGGTTCGGTTTTAAGAAGGAGCTGGTCCCCCGGGAACGGCACAAATGAAGGGTCTGACGGCCGTCGGTTTGACCCAAGGCATAAGGAAGATGCCGAACGGATCGGAACAGCCCGGTCTCTTCCCCTTGTAGGCGGCGGACCTCCTCCGCATCAGGCTCAAAACCGACCACATCAATAATCGAAGCGATCGGCCGTAGGCGGGGATGGATCCCTCCCCGGGAGCCGACGTCAATAACTCCCATCCCTTCCCGCCTTAGACAGGGAAATGCCTCAAGCATTCGCGCGCAGCTTTCGGCCGTCCTCGAGGAACATCCGGACTGTCTCTTTGCTGTAGGGATGAACCAACATCACTTCAATGAGTGAGGGAACCGCGGTCACGATATCCGCGCCTGCCTCAAACCACTCGATGATGTTGAGCACCTCCCGTGTGGAGCCGACGATGATCTTCGCCGGCAGGTTAAAGGAGTCCAGGAGCTGCCTCAAGCGCCGAATCTCCTGCCGGGAATCGTACCCCATGTTGTTGACCCTTCCCCCGAAGATGGAAACGTACGTCGCCCCCGCCATCGCGGCCAGCAGGCACTGTTGAGCGGACATCATCGCCGTCACGTTGATCCGGATGTTCTGGTTGGTTTCTAATTCGTGGATCATCCTCAGATTCTCCACCCCTCCCTCCGGGCCGTGAACCGTGATCTTGACGTTGATGTTGTCCGCCCACGAGGAGAACAGCTTCGCCTGGGCCAACATCTCATCGGGATGGTTGGTGGTCACCTCCACCGAGACCGGCAGGGGGCTGACCGCCTGCGCGATCCGTTTGCATCGGCGCTCCACCTCGGACCACCCGGAAGCCCCATCCTTGACCAGAATCGTCGGGTTGGTCGTCACGCCGCGAATAATCCCCAGCTCATGATATTTCCGAATCTCGTCGATGTTGCTGGTGTCCAAAAAGATTCCTGTCAACGCTCTCATCTCGAACGCTCCCCCATAAGAGCTTCCCATTTATTTTCCTGAACCATCAATCGAGGATCGCACACGAGCGCGTGCCAGACGACGGACTGAAACGCTTCCGCATGGGGGGTCACCTGTTGAGGATTCACCGTTGGGATGACAAGCACAATGTCTCCCTTCTGCCGGGTATAGCCCCCATCCCTGCCAACCACTCCAAGCACCGCCATCCCCCGGCGTTTGGCTTCGTCGATCGCCGCCACGAGATTGGCGCTGATGTTCCGTTCCCGGCTTCCCCCACCCACGGAAAAAATCATCAGCAGGTCCTTGTCGCAGGCGCGGCTCACCTTCAGCCACTCGGCGAACACGGTTTCCCATCCTTCATCGTTGGTTCGGGCCGTCAATTCCGACACGTTATCCACCGGTGTAGATGCGTCGATCCCGGTCAGCTTTCGGAAGTCGTTGACCGCGTGGGAACAATTCCCCGCAGATCCTCCGACCCCGCAGAGAAACAGCCGCCCCCCTTCCTGGCGGAGGCGGATCAGCCGCTCCACCATTCGGTCGAGAATCTCCACATCCAACCGATGGGCGATCTCGGCGGTTTCCTTGAAGTGCTGCTCCAAGTAAGAAAAATTCACCTTCCCCTCCATAACGTTAGGCCTTCCTCGCAACCAGACGGGCAAAAGAACTCAAACCCTGCTGCTGAAGAAAGGATTGAAACCCCATGCGAGTCTGTTCGTCGGATTCCAAAAGCTGCCGCTCGAATACAGACAGAGGGATCGAGGGATCCCTCTGTCGATGGGCTTGGACGATCTCCAGATCGAGGACGCCCGGCGTGGAAACCTCCAGCAGGTTAAAGCCGAACCGCGTCAGGAACTGGGTCAACCCCTTCAGGCTGAACCCATTGGCCCGATCCGGTGGAACCCAGTAGAGGTTGTTCATCCCCAAGACCGCCATGTCAAATCCGGAAACCACCAGGGCGGTCACGAACAGGAGCCCTCCCGTCACCATCCTTTTTCGAACTGCCTCCAGCAGGGCCTCCGGATCGTCGCTTCGGTCCAGCGCCTCCAGCAGAAGAGCCACCTCCACCGGCTCCTGATCCAAAGAAGATTTGGAAGCATCTTGTTCTGAGGAGGTAAACCCCTTGGAGAAGAGGCCACTCTCTTTCAACAGCGGCATCAGATCGCTTGGAGAAGGAGCCACCTCTAAAACGGCGGGAGAAACCAGCCGCTGAAACCTCAAGGTCTCCTGAATCCACTCCAGCTTCGGCAGATACACCCTATCCGACCGGGAGCGGGCATGGGTAAAGTGGAAGGCCTCCGGGGAATGCCGAAACCGGTTCACCTCTTCAAGAAGCTGTGTCCAGGCGGACGCGGGCGGAAGGGTCATCAGGAAGAAAGATCCGGTTTGGGAACAGCGGCCGTACTCCAGCCCCGCCGTCTCTCCGCACGGCTCAAGCGGCTGATGGGTGACCGGAGAGATCTGCCGTTTTCGCCGGCCTTGTTGAAGCGCCTTGAGGGTTTGTGAAAGGCAGAATTCCCGGTAGCTGGCAAGCTCCTCCAGCGGCTTTACCGCCGATAAAGGAAATGAGCTGTTGGTTTCAACAGACCGCATGCGAACTCCTTATTGAGTGACGGGTGTCATCGCGTAAATGTCATGAACCAGTTTCATCACCTGCCGGGCCTCTTCCAAAGACCCGTGATGGGGAGGCCGCCCTTCTTGAACCGCCGCCAAAAATTCATGAACCTCCTTGTCCCAGGACTCGTCCCGGTCGAAATGGATGATCTCCTCCCGGGGATTTCCCAGAGAGAATGCTTCATCTTCGAACTGGCGTTTGCCGATGACCAACTGCTCCCTCCCGTAGCTTCCGGTCTTGGAGAGGAATCCGCTGGCCTTGAGGTATCCATTCTCGCAGCCGATCTCAATTCGGAACGTGTGCTTCCAGAGCGTGGCGGAGGAATGGAGGAAGGCCGGCTGCCCCCTGCCGCCCTTCAACAGCACGAAGGCGTTGTCCTCCACCCCGCACTTCCAGAATGAATCGGTCAAAACGGCTTCCACTACCGTCAAGGGTCCGAGGAAAAGTTGGAACAGGTCCAGCATGTGGATTCCCTGATCCAAAAGAATTCCCCCCCCGGAGACCTCCCGGTTGTTCCGCCAGCTCTCTCGATATTGGCTGCCGCCCGACTTCCCATAGGTCCCCTTAACGTACAAGACCTCCCCTAAACCCCCCTCCCCTAAAAGGGCCAAAGCGGCCTGAATCGACGGGTGCAGCCGGTGATTGAAGCCGAACGCCAGCACGTGATCCGGGACGGACCGGGCCGCCTCGTCAATCTGACAAAACTCTTCCCAGTTTCGGCCCGGCGGCTTCTCACAGAAAACGCGGCGCAGCCGCCTCAGGCTCTGCGCGCAGAGGTCTGCCGTCACGTTGTTCGGAGTGCAGATGAACGCGGCGTCGTGCTCCTCCCAGGGAACCGGAGCGCACGGCGGCAGGACGGCCCCATCGAGATCCAACATCTTCGGATCGATGAATGGATCCACAATGGTGACCCGCCGGACCGCCGGATGCCGGCGCAGGACCGCGTGGCGGATCTTGCCCATGTACCCATACCCGAATAAGAGAATATTCACTTAGGAGCCCCTGCGGGCTTCATCGAGGGCCTGAAGGAATCGGTCAATGGATCCCTCGTCCACCGGCTGGGAATAGCTGTTCACGTAAGCATACGCCGCCTGCCAAGACCGGGTGAGATCCTCTGAAGAAGCTTCCTCGTACCGCTGAAGAACCTCTTCCATCTGCTGGACCGAACCGGCCCTCTCTCTCCACTGGCCCATCTCAAACAGGGGATCCACCTCGGGGCCGTCTCCTAAATCCAGGTAGATCGGTTTAAGCCCTTCCAGGATACCATACAACACCGCCGAAGAGCCCCGATACAGGATCGCCGAGGCCCGTTTGAAATCGTTTAAAATCGCTGGTTCCCGAGAAATCTCGATGTTTGGAAAATCCTCCGGCACGATCTCCAGATAGGGACGGACTAAATCGAACGGCAAGAACGGATGACATCGGAACAGGAACCGGACATCGGGCAGGGCCGCGGCGCATCGAGTGGCGAAGTGGAACAGGATCTTCACTTCTTCGGGGATCCCTTCAGGCAACACCAGAACGGTCCGGCGCCCGGGGTTGGGCAGAGAGTTCTCATCCCATGATCCGGAGCTCCTCCGAAAAGAGCCGAAGAGAACCAGACGGGTTCCCTTCCGGGCATGGCCGGGTTGGAGCATCCTTCGAGTGGCTTCTCCCAAACAGAGGACCACCTCAGGGGCGGAAGGGTCTCGAGAATTCAAAGGGGGAGAAAGAACGGCCAAGGAATGGGGCAGCACGACGGTGTGCTGGAAGCCGACCGTCACACAGTCCGGATCCGACGCCTTCACTCCAGCCCAAGCCATCTGTTCCCAGGGCTGTCCCTCATAGAGAGACATAAACACCTTAGGCTTCCATCGGCGGACCGCCCGGCGGCTCCAATAAAATGAAAGATGGCTCCGCAGGGCACCCGGCTGAACGGCGTTCCGACACGCCGCCGCCAAAAGGATTTGCATCTTCGGGTCGGCGGCCTCATTCGCCCTCCGGCGCAGTGCGATCCCGGCAGACAGCTGTTGGAAGGCGACGTTCCAAGGAGCCCACCAGGGGATCAGCACCGACTCCGGAATAGCCCCGAAGCGGCTCTTTCGAAAGACCGCGACCGCCAGACCGAAATTGGGATCGAACCTTCCCAATCCGACTCCGATCAAAAGCAGGGTGCGCAAGCCCCTGTCCCCGAGCTGATCCGTCAGTGTTCCAAAGTAAAAGTCGGCTCCTCCCAAGCTGCGGCAGTCGAATCCCCACGATTTGATCAACAGATCCACCGGCCTTTTTTTCATCCTGCTGAAGAAAGGCCAAGTGATCCATTGAGCCAAAAGGAGGCTGACCGTATCTCGAGTGGCAAAGGCCAAACTCCAGAGCCACTCCTTGAGCAAGCTCCGCAGGGATGGAATTCTCACCTCGCCGCGGACCCATTGATCCAGCACCTTCAACTGGTTGGGAGGAGGCCAATGTCTTGGACGAAGCAGCGGAATGGCCAGGACCGCCCGTTGGGGGTTTTCCCGAATAATCCGGTCCGCCAGATCGGCGAACTCCCGGTATCGGTCGATCCACCGGGCATGGACCTCTTCCTTCAACGGAAGAACGGCCTGCTCTTCAGATGAGATTTCTAAGGACATGAGCCATCAACTCTTTCGGTTCCATTATGGACTCCTTCATCTCCATTCGGGAATAAACCCGCTCCTGACCGGGGAGATTGGCAAAACCCCTTCCCGAGAAGATCGCGTCGGCTCCCTCCTCACGGATCATCCGGATCGCCCGGCGATCCATCCGGCTGAAGGGAAAGCTGAAAAACCGAAACCCGCGGGGATGGGCGTCCAAAACCTCTTGATTCACCCGATATTCCTTTCGGAGCCGATCTCCCAGCAGGGTGGCGTTGTAATGATTGTACAGATGATTTCCCAGACCGACCAACGGTTCATCGGCCGCCGCCGCCAGTTCCGCCTCTGTCGCCATGAGACCTCGAAAAGCCCGGACCCGTTCAAAGAGTTTGGCCTGGTCCACCGAGTCCAGGTAGCGGGCCACTTCCTCCTGGGTGAACCGGCAGAAGGCATCCGGTGATGGGTCCCCATCAGAGGATCGAAACGCCGGCTCTTCGGTTTGAAGGTAAGAGGCCAATCCCGACCAGCAGATCTCCCCGCGGATCGGACCCAGGTTCAGAAACGACAGGGAGGGAATCTCCCTTTCTTTCAGGATGGGAAGGGCCGTTTTAAAGTAACTCGAGTTCCCATCATCGAACGTGATCAATGCCGCCGGCGTGGGGAACCTTCCACGGCGTAGTTGGGCCGGGTCGACCAGATGGAACAGTTCCCGGATCATATCCATCTGCCGAGAGAACAGCCGCGGCGGCACGTTCAATCCGAACCGCCGGTTGAAGGGGCTGGGCTTCTCCGAGACATCATGGTAGACAAAAACAACCAGAAACGGTTTAACCATCCACCGGAACATGGCGGCTCCCTTTCCGGAGATCTTCCATCCAAGAGGCGGAACGAACCCGAAGGGCATGAAGCAGATCACCGGGAATCTTAGTGAACTTCCCTTCCGACCGGCTGCACCGGGCCCGGAAGCGGTACGAAAAGGAAAGACTCTCCTGAAGGACTCGCCTCTCAGCCCAAGGTCGCCCCTTCTCCTGGAGCATCTCCGAGAAGATCTCAATGTTTTCATCCGCGGCCCGGCGGCAAAAGGATCCCTGGGCCGGGTGGCGCCGGACTCCCAACAAAGGAACGGGCAGATTCCGCCCAAGGAAACCGGGCAGATGGAACAGACGGTTGAACAGGGCCCGGTCGGCCGAGTATCGGTACCGCTCATCGTATCCACCGACAGCCAGCAGCGCTTCCCGATGGATCAGGAGCGTCCCGTGAATTATTGGGGTTCCCCGGAGCAGTTCCGAGCGGATCGCGGCATCCTCCAGGGGCTTCTCGATCACTCCCTCCTGATGCTGCGGATCTTGAGTAAAACACCAGGCGAACGTGCCCACGCAGCCCAGCCGCGGATCCGTGCGGACCGCTTTCATCTGCTCCTCCAGTCGATCCGGGGCGCAGATGTCATCGCCGTCCATCCGGGCAATCCAAGGGGTGGAGATCCGTTCCAGCCCGACGTTCAGGGCATGGGTCTGCCCCCCGTTTTTCGGAAGATTCAAAAGCTGGATCCGGTTATCCCGGTAGGACCGGAGAATCTCCCTGGTGTCGTCCGTGGAGGCGTCGTTGACCACCAGCAGTCGGAAGTCCGAGAAGCTCTGATTCAAGACTGAATCCACCGCCGGCCGCAAAAAGGGAGCGGCGTTGTGAGCGGCCATCAAGACCGTTACCGAAGGACCGGACATTGGAACCTCTGCGACAGCGGTTTGGAACCGTCGGCGGCGAACCGGCGGATTCCTTCCCTGCATCCGGGCAGATCCGCCCCTGTGATCTCACAGTACCGTTGGCTGTTCAACGAGATATCCCTGGGCCGTTCGGCGGCGAACCCGGCCCTCTCCACCGAACCTCGTTGAACCCGGTCCATCGAAACTCCCAGCTCCTCGGCCAGAAGCTGTCCGAACTGGTACTTCGAGACCCGATCCCGCCCCCCCAGGTGAAAGATCCCCTCCACCTGGCATTCCAAAAGGCGGATCAGCCCCTCCACCAGATCAGGCACATAGATGGGAGTGAAAAACAGATCCTCAAATAGAGTCATCGGCTGTTGGGTCTGAAGAGATCGGACCATCCATTCAGCGGAGGTCTTTTTCCTTCCTGAAGACCACCCGTAGAAGTTGGTTCGAAGGATCAGGCAATGCGGGGCGCGGCGCTGGACCTGCTCTTCCCCTTCCCGTTTGGAACTGGCGTAGGCATTGCGAGGCGATGGAAGATCCTCCTCTGAAGAAAAGGCCTTCTCCCCAGAGAAGACCGAATCGGTTGAAAGAAAAACCACCCGGCAGCGGTCTCCCGCCGCCCCGGCCAAAAACCCGGGCAATTTCCCGTTGATCCGGGAGGCCTCCTCGGGCCTGCGTTCACAGGCCTCCACGTCCACCAGGGCCGCGCAGTGAATCAAAAGTTCCGGCCGGACGGAACGGATCAGCGATTTCAAAAATTCCGGATCGCTCAAATCTCCCACGCGAAAATCCACCGGAACGTCCCCCCACCAGGGATTCCGATCGGTCCCCACGACATCGTATCGCCGCCCCTGCAGTCCAACCAGCAGGTGAGCGCCCAAAAGGCCGGAACCTCCTGTGACGAGAACCTTCACCTACCCTCCCACGATGAACCGCGGTTCGGTCGGCTTGGGAAGGTCCATCCCCACTCCATCCGTCACGCAGGTGGTGACCCAGGAGGCAATCTCCCCGTCCGTCGGCCTCCAGGGATTGGTGTCGCTGCTGTAGAGGAACCCATCCGGACAGGGCTTGCCTTCCCCCCGCTTCAAGAAGTCCTTGTGGTTCCAGAAGGAATGACTCGGCTGGATGACAAAATGATCCTTAAACTCAATGGTCAGGTGTGCCTCATCTCCCGGGATCAGCATCTCATGGAGTTTCTCCCCGGGGCGGATCCCGATGATTTCATGGGTGCACTCTGGGGCAATCACCCGGGCCAGGTCCACGACCCGAGCCGATGGGATTTTGGGGACGAAGATCTCCCCGCCGAGCATCCGCTGGGTGCAGGAAAGGACAAAATTCACGGACTGGTCCAGAGTCATCAGAAACCGGGTCATCCGCGGGTCCGTGATGGTGATCTTGCCCGTGGGCCGCTGAGCGATGAAGTAAGGGATGACGCTTCCTCGGCTGCCGACCACGTTTCCGTACCGGACCACGCTGAACTTGGTGGAATGGAACCCGGTTCCATTGGCGGCCACAAACAGCTTATCGGCGCAAAGCTTGGTGGCTCCGTAAAGGTTCACGGGATTGGCCGCCTTGTCGGTGCTCAGGGCGAGGACCTTCCCAACCTTCCGATCGATGGCGGCATCAATCAGATTGGCGGCTCCCAAGATGTTGGTCTTGATCGCCTCGATCGGGTTAACCTCAGCGGTGGGAACCTGCTTCAAAGCGGCCGCGTGAACGACGATGTCCATCCCGTCCATGACTCGGTACAGCCGGTCCCGGTCCCGGACGTCTCCGATGAACATCCGGAGATTTGGATATCGGTCCACCGGAAATTCCTGACGCATATGGAACTGTTTGAGTTCATCACGGCTGAAGATGATCAGCCGCTCCGGTCTGGCGGTGTTGAGGACCCTCCGGACAAAGCACTTGCCGAAGGATCCGGTCCCTCCTGTAATCAACAGGTTTGATCCATCAAGATTCATCGATTTCCCACACTCCTTCGTTCCTTTTGAGTTTTTCAGTCAACTGTTTAAAAGCGGCTCGGGGTGAGGCCCGAAGGGCCGAGACCACACAGCGGATCACATCGAGATAACGGTGCTCCTTCCTGCTGCAGCGGGCGCAGAACAGATGAGCGCGAACGAGGCTTTCCCGCAGGGTCGCCTTCTCTTCCGGAGAATACCGGCCTTCGGAAAGCATCCGGGAAAATAGATCCACGGTCTCCCGGGCGGCTGTTGCCGTGTAGGATCCTTGGGCCGAATGGCGCCGGATCCCGTACAGGGGCTTGGGGAGATTGACCGCCCGGTACCGGGCCAGCAGCCGGCCGTACAGTTCCCGGTCGGCGGTGATTCGATACCGCTCATCGTAGCCGCCGATCTCCAGCAGCGCCTCCCGATGAAACAGGAGACTCGCATGGATCATGGGGGTCCCGCGGAGAATCTCCCGTTTCATGGTCGGATAATCGACCGGCCTTTTCACGATTTCCTCCATCACCCGGGGATCGTCCCGAAACACCCAGGCAAACGTTCCGATGCCGCGCAGGGAGGGCTCCTCATGGAGCCGCCGGATCTGTTCTTCCAGCCGGGTCGGCGCCGAATAATCATCGGCATCCATCCGAGCAATCCAGGGAGTGCGGGCCGAGCGCAGCCCAATGTTCAGCGCGGCCGTGTGCCCCACGTTTCGATCCAGGAAAAGGCCGTCGATCCTTGGATCCCGCATCGATCGGATGATCTGCCGCGTCTGGTCGCCGGAGGCGTCGTCCACAATGAGAAACCGGAAATTCCGATAGGTCTGCTGGAGGATGCTCTCGATGGCCATTGGAAGATACCGCTGCCCATTGTAGACTGCCAACAGGACGGTCAACTGTTCCATCCTTAAACCCCGCTCCTCACAGGAATCTCGGCGGGGACAGGAGAAAGAAGAGCTTTCCCGTCAACTTGAGTCACCTTATCCCTCCCCCACCGCTGGGCATACCGGTTGGCCGCGTCGGCCATGACTGTCTCCCGGGACAACCCGGCCTTGAACCCCTCCAAAAGCCAGGAAAGATACATTCCGATCCGCTCGGCCGCCCGCCCATCTCGAAACGGATCCAGCTCCTCCAAGATCGGCGACCAGTCTCCAAATCCGGGAACCCCACCGGGCCGGGTCCAATGTTCAACGAGAACCTTCCAAAAAAGATCCCAGTCCTTAAAAACCACTTGGCCTTCCCCCAACCGGTACAGCGGTGACGGCGGCCATCCTTCCCGATCCAGCATCAAGGTCGGCACGCCGGCTAAGGCCGATTCCATCCCGGCAGTTCCGGCACATAAGTGCCCATGAATCAGCGCATCGGCGGCCAACGCCGCGGCCGCCACGGGGGCCGAGCCGTGGAGGCTCTCCCCCTCATAAACAAAACAGCGACCGGTGGCTTCCGCTTCCTCAAGGAGTCGGGCCGTCGGCCCCAACCGCCGGCGCAAAGAGACCGGGGCCTTTGGCTTGATCGTCAGGCCAAACCAAGGTTCCTGGAGAACCTTGGTGAGCAGAAAGGCATAATTTTCTCTCTGGAATTCATGACCGCTGTGCCACCGGGAATCGCCGGCGGAACTTTCATCAGTGAAGGCCAGGATGCGCCGGGCCCCATGGCCCTGAAGCTGCTGCCGGATCTTCTGAGATCCTTCCTTGAGGAGTGGGAAACGATAATCCCCGACATATCCGGTGGTCACGTAATACCGAATCTTCGAGCTACAGCGCCGTTCCAGCTCGACCCCCTGGGGGGAGAAACCAAAAACCAGATCCACCGCCACGGTAGTCTCCGCCGATGGGTGCACCTCATAGGCCCGCTGATAGATGGCGGTGACTCCCCCTAAACTCTCCAAGGCGTCGGCGATTGCGCAATGGGCCCCATCGTATTTGTACCAGGCAATAAAGAGCTTCACCTTCTGTTGGGCGAACAGATCTTCCCAAAAGGCACGCTGGCAGAGGTAATGGCGGATCTCTCTTTTCATCCACTGACCTTCCCTAGACCGAGGAAGAGAGGCCAGAAGATCTCTTTCAAGTCGATGCGGCGTCCATCGAACCCTTGGGATAAAAATCGGGGCCTCGGAGATTCTCGTTGCCTTCGGATGAGTCACAAGAGCGGAAATCCCTAAGCTCGTGATCTCCTCCCACTTCTTGGAATTTAAAGGGTCGTCGAGAACTCCAAACAGAACCAACAAATCCTGTCCGGACAAGGCAGACCGGTGCCAGAAGAATAAATCCGAGTAGCATTCCGGCTGTCTCAAGTTCAGATGGCCGTAATATTCCACGGCCAGCTTTGGACCTGATTTGTTGTCATTCCCGCCCTCGAGCGTCATCGAGAGCGAGGATGACCGCCGAACAAACCGTTTTAATACCACCCCACCCGGTCCCAGCCATCTTTTCAGGGTCTGTCGGAGATTCCCCCGCTGATAGGGAGAAGCCGGAATCAGCCGAAGCCCAAACCGGGAGGCATACCGCTGATGGATATCAAACCAAGGGCGGCGCTCCATCACAAGGATCGGCCCTTCGATCCGATCGCGCCGGCTCTTCCAGACGCAAATCTGGATGGTGAGCAGGACCCGCCAGAGCGTTTTTCGATCGGAGAGACTGATCGTGCCCAGATCCTTCGCGAAGAAGGTAGGAAGCCGGCCCTGATTCAATGGGCCCTCCAGCAAGAACCGGAATCGGGGATCGTTCAATATCTCCTGTTGAACCTCCGCCAAATCCTGATAAGTGATTCTCCAACGCAGGAGCTGCCCCTTTTCATCACGGACATCGATCAACCGGAACTCAAACAACCGAGTCTCCGTTCCCAAGAACCGATCGGAAAATCGGGTGAGAACCCGAGCGGTTGGGGTGGAATAAATAAAGAGGCAACGCCCGCCCCGCCTCAACCGAGGGAGCACGGCCGTCAGCCAGCTTTTAAAAGTTAGATTCTCAACAAAGATCGTCATAGGGATTCCTGGAGCATCGGCTAAGGATCGGAAGGTGCAGGATACCCTCTCACGAAACCTGATGCCGCAATTGCCACCGGCCCTCCTCCTTTTTCCAGAGGTGAGGCGATCGGAACTGATCGCACAGCTCAAGGAATCGCTCCTCTTTCATTCCGATCGCCTCCATCACCTCTTGGAAATACCGTTGGGGAAACTCCCCGTCAAATCGCCGGACCAAGGCCACTCCCTCTTCCCGGGTGAGGTGTTTGTTCCGGATCTCCTGGGAAGCATCGTACGTGGCCCGCCCAAGGCCAAATTTAATAAAAGTAGTAAAATAGTGCAGTCCATCAATCTTGTCATCCAAGCTGTTGTACTTGCTGTAGGTCCCTTCCGTCCGAACCGGGTTGGCCTCGAAGCCCGTGTGCTCGACGGCGTAGTAATAGCTCTCCTGCGGAGTCCATTTCAGGTAATAACCCAGGTAATGGACCTCCATGGGGAATCGCTCCAGCTCCCGGCTGTCCGCCGGCAGATAGGCTTTCAGATCATTCAGGGACAGGCCGTGCCGCTCCATCAGCTCCGGAACCGGCAGGCCGGCCAGGGAGATCTCCGAGAGATGGTTCATCGTGTAGTACGATTTGTCCCGCAGGGAGGTGGAATTGTCCGCGATCGGGTTCCCATATTCGGCTTCGTTCTCTCCATAGAAGATCAGCGGCACCTGGATCTGAAGCGCCATCTTGGGAGCCAGGTTCTTCTGCCCCAGGATAAAGGTCTGGAAGGGATGCAGAAGATTCTCGATGGAAAGCCGGGTGAGCAGGCGGTGAACCCGCCCGTTCGGCCTGTAGGTGATGTTGTCAAAGCCCCCCACCTCGATCCAGCCCAGGAAATTTTTCCACCCGATGTCGGTATAAAGGATGGGAGGCCAGGTGACGGTCAAGGGATGCATCCCGTATTTGTATTTCAAGACGTGGGAAGTATAACAGCTGTCCTTGCCGCCGCTTCCGGGGACGACGCAGTCGTAGCCGCCGTCTTTCCGGCGGTGCTTGTCCAGAAGTTTGACGAGCTCCTTCTCCCGGTCAGCCCAGTCGACCTGTTCCTTCTGCTCCGCAAAACGGCAGGCGTCGCAGATTCCTTCTTCATCAATGTGGAGGCTGCGGTGCTGCCGGTCCTTCCCATGCTTGAACTCCACCGAGGAACAGGGGCGCTGGTTGGATATCAGGCACCATTTGCAGAAAATCACCTTCTCCGGCAGACCGTACCTGGACTCCAGCCGCTCCGATTCCTTCACCGCTTGCTCAGCCATTCATGGCCCTCCTCTACCGCTGCGTGTCATTCCCACCCTCGGTTGGAGCCGAGGGTAAACTCCAGCGGGAATCCTCTAGCTCACCTGGTGCGTCAGCTTCCATTCCCCGTTGATTTTCTCCCATAGGTGAGGCTGCCGGTAATGCTCGGCCACTTTCCAAAAATGGTTTTCATCGATATCCAGGTAGGCAAGAAATTCTGCAAAGTATTTTGAAGGGAATTCCCCATCGTAGCGCCGAACCAGCCGCACCCCTTCTTCCCGTGTCAGATGACCGTCCCGAATCTCATGGGCGACATCAGAGGTAGTCCGGCCGATACCAAATTTGATGTATCCCATGTAAAAGTGGAATCCGTCCATCCGGTCATCGAGGCTGGCATATTTCGAATAGGTCCCTTCTGACCGCTCGGGATTGGCGCAGAAGCCCGTATGATCAATGCTGTAATAATAATTTTCTTGGGGAACCCATTTGTGATAGTAGGAATACCAGTGCATCTGAATCCCCGTCAGGTCAAGCTGCTCGATCGCCGGGGGTCGATAAAAGGTGAGATCCGATGGGTCGAAGTCCTGAGCCGTCAAGTAATTCTTGTGCTTGAGTCCGAATTGAACAAGTTCATCAATCGTTGTGCCCTTGAAATAAAGCAGGGCCCAATCTTCGAACGGCATATAGGGTCGGTAATTGTTTTTCGGATCCCCCCCATATTCCGCTTCTCCGTTTTCGCCAAAGAATATGAGGTTGATGTTGAAACGCTTTGCGATATGAAAGGCGTAGCACATTTGGCCGTAGGTAAACGGCTGCCAGGCATCGCCCAACTCCTCGAGTGAAAGCCGGGCTAACTTGCGATGGAAACGGCCGTTGGGATAGGCCGTTAAATTATTGAAACCGGAATCGACGAAGGAAAGAAAGTTTTTATAGCCGATCTCCGTGGAGCGGAAAGGAGCCCAGGTGACTGTCAAGGGATGCATTCCGTATTTGGCCTTAAGCTGATGGGCCACATAGGAAGAATCCTTCCCACCGCTGCAGGGAACGATCACATCCCAAGTGCCGTCTTTCCTTCGGTGTTTTTCCAAGAGTTGTTCCAACTGCGCCTCGCGGCTCCCCCAATCGACGACGTGATACTTCTCGTAAGCGAACCGGCACGCACTGCAAACTCCTTCCTCATCGAACCGGATTCGCGGCCTTTGATTGGAAACCACGCATCGCCTGCAGAACTTCACCTCCTGGGGCTGAGTGAGCAGTTGTTTCTCCATTCCTCCAACCACAGGGTTTATCCCCATCACAAGGCTCATTCACGTCTCCTTATTACTGCGGCAGGATTTACCGCGGTGAACTCTTCTTTGGGTGGTTTGATTCGAGTTAAGAAATTCCGCAAGAAACGCAAGCCCACAGGACCGCTCTTTTCTGGATGAAACTGGCATCCTATCATGTTTCGTCTTTCCACAACAGCACAGTAAAGATGTCCGCCATAGATCATCTGGGCGACAACGGCAGAATCCTCAGGAACGGGAATAAAAGAATGGACAAAATACATGGCTTCCCCCACCGGCAAACCCATGAGGATTGTATCGTTCCAATGCGGACGAGAAGGTGGACACATTAATTGGCTCCACCCCACATGCGGGATTTTGACTCTTCTCCCTTGAGGGTCCGTCGGCCGAAGGTTCACGACCTTCCCGGGGATAAGTCCGAGTCCCTCATGACGGCCAAATTCTTGGCTCTCCGTGAATAGGAGCTGCATCCCCAGACAGATACCCAGCAGGGGCAGACCGGATTGGGCGTATTCCGCCAAGGGGGTCAGCAATCCCTTTTCCCTTAAATTTTTCATTCCGTCTCCGAAGGCGCCCACACCAGGCAAAATCACTCCCGGAGCGCGCCGGAGCGCGTCGGGATCAGCGCTGATCTCAACCTCCGCCCCTAAAGAGTGCAGGGCCCTTTCGATGCTGAAGAGATTGCCCGAGCCGTAATCGACAATAAGCACTCGGGATGGGTGCGGGGATCTATCCATTATTTATTCCATTTTCCTTGAGTTGCTCATGGACTCCAGATTGAGTCGGCGAATGGGGATCCCGGCTTTCTCCAGGTACTCTTTAATTTCCGGAATCCTCAAGGGCGCGATTCGCTGCCGGGTAAACGCGGCGATGGGAAGCCGCCCCTTTAAAAACTCAACGTTCCCTTCTTCAAACCGGATGGGGTTAAGCGAGGCTTCCCCTGTCTGAATTAATTGGTAGTGAAATACGGACGCTGCGCAAACGGCGTCTGCCTTGCCCAAGAGAACGGCGTCTCGAATGTGTTCGGGTGCTCCGGCCCCTCCGGAGGCAATCACCGGTACATCAACACGCTGGGCCACCTCCGCGGTCAACTCTAAGTCATAACCCTTTCCGGTCCCTTCCTGATCGATGGAGGTGAGGAGAATCTCTCCCGCACCCAAATGAACTGCTTGCCTCACCCACTCAAACACGTCGCAGCCGGTCGATTCCCGACCGTTATCCGTTAAACATTCATATCTGCCCGGCCCCCGTTTCTTGGCTTCGATATAAAGCACAATGCACTGAGAACCGAAGGCGCGGGCGGCTTCTTGGATCAGTTTTGGATTCTTGATTGCGGCGGTATTGATCGCTACCTTGTCCGCGCCGGCTCTTAGTAAACGACGGATGTCATCGATCGTTCGGATACCACCGCCGACGGTTAGGGGGATAAAGATGTTCTGCGCCGCACGCCGAACAACCTCGTCAAGGCTGTTGCGGCCGTAAAGACTGGCTACCACATCGATGTAGATTAACTCATCCGCTCCATCCTGATAGTATTGGGCAGCAAACAGCTCGGGAACCCCCATGACGCGCAAGCCCTCTAAATGAACGCCCTTGACCACATTGGGTCCCTTGATATCTAAACGGGGAATGATGCGGATACTCATAAGACGCTGGTCACCTTATCCGCCCCCCATCGCTCAGCATATCTTTGAGCGGCATCCGCCAAGACTGTTTCCCGGGACAACCCTCCCTTAAATCCGTCCAAGAGCCAAGCAAGATACGTCCCGATCCGTTCAGCGGCTCGTCCGTCTCGGAATGGATCCATCTCTTCCAGAATAAGAGTCCAATCTCCAAATCCAGGGACTCCTTCGGGCCGATGCCAGTGCTCATAAAGAATGGCCCAGAAGGTATCCCAATCGTTGAAAACCACTTTCCCCAACCCCAATCGGTACAGCGGCGAAAGAGGCCACCCCTCTCGGTCGAGCAATAGGGTGGGCACACCGACCAACGCCGACTCGACAGCGGCTGTTCCCGCACTCAGGTGTCCATGAATCAGCGCATCGGAGGCTAAGGCAGCCGCCGCGGGAGGGATGGAGCTGTTAAGGCCTCCTTCTTGATAGACGAAACACCGACCGGTCTTTTCCGCTTCTTCAAGGAGCTTACTCACCTTCCCCAACCTTCGACGCAAGGAGGAAGGGTCTTTGGGTTTGATCGCCAGTCCAAACCATGACTCCCGAAGGACTTTTTGCAGCAGGAAGGCGTAGTTTTCTCTCTGGAATTCATGACCGGTGTGCCACCGGGTATCATCGATGGAACC
Organism: Candidatus Omnitrophota bacterium; assembly: GCA_016201735.1. Lineage (GTDB taxonomy): Bacteria > Omnitrophota > Gorgyraeia > 1-14-0-20-64-10 > 1-14-0-20-64-10 > JACQCH01. The sequence goes on along the minus strand of JACQCH010000040.1, from coordinate 35,984 downwards.
TTCATCGGTGAAGGCCAAGATCCGGCGGGCCCCATGGCGCTGAAGCTGCTGCCGGATCTTCTGAGCCCCTTCCTTGAGGAGGGGAAAACGATAATCCCCAACATATCCCGTCGCCACGTGATACCGGATCTTCGACCCAGAGCGCCGTTCCATCTCAGCCATCCGGGGGGAGAAAGCAAAAAGCAGATCCACCGCCACGAGGGTCTCCGCCGAGGGATGCGCCTCGTAGGCCCGCTGATAGATGGCGGTCACTCCTCCTAAACCTTCTAAGGCATCGGCAATCGGGCAATGAGCCCCATCGTATTTATACCAGGTGATGAAAAGCTTCACTCGATGTTGAGCAAATAGATCTTCCCAAAAAGCACGCGATGCGAAATATTGGTGGAGATGGCTTTTTAACCACCGGCCTTCGATCGATGGGGAAAGGCCGGCAAGCAATTCTTTTTCCCGCCGACCGGCCTTCCATCGAATCTGGGGCTCGAAGAGCGGCGCATTCGATACTTCCGTTGCTTTGGGATGAGTCGCCAATGCGGAGATTCCAAGACTGGAAATCTCCTCCCATTTCTGAGGGGTTAAAGGATCTTGCGGTATTCCAAACAGAACCAGCAGATTCCGAGCGGACAGCTCAGGGCCGCGCAAGAAAAACATGTCCGAATAATATTCGGGCCGCTTGAGATTGAGATGGCCATAATATTCTACGGCGATCTTAAAGCCGGAAGAGTCGGCCGCTCCCAACGAGTCCACACGGTTCTTCTTATACACAAGAAACCGCTTCAACGCGGATCCTCCCGGCCCGAGCACGCTTTTCAACATCGACCGCAGATCCGACCGCCAAGAGGGAGGCCCTGGAACCAGTTGAAGACCAAATCGAGAGGCATATCGTTGAAGGATGTAAAACCATGGCCGGCGCTCCAAAAGAAGCACCGGTTTCTCTATCTGTTCGCGTCGCGCCTTCCAGACAAAAATCTGAATGACTAACAAGGCCCGCCAGAGGGTCTGCCGATTGGAAAAAGTGAAGAGACTCAGGGCCTTGGCCAGGAAGGTGGGCAGCCGGTCCTCATTTAAAGATCCTTCCAGCAGACGCCGGAATTCCGGATCTTTCAGGATCTCCGCCCGGACCTCGATGAGGTCCTTGTAGTGGAGCCGCCATCGCAAAAACTGACCTTTTTCATCCCGGATGTCAATCAGACGGAATGAGAGCGCGCGAATTTCCGTCCCGACGATCCGCTCGAAAACCTTGGCAAGGATGAGGGCCGGTCGGGTCGCATCGATAAAAAAGCATTTGCTTCCCCGTCCGAGCCGGGGGAAAACGAAGGTGAGTTCCTTTAGGAGTGTTAGATATTCTACAAAAATCGTCATCCGGAGACCCGAAACTCCTGCCGAAACACCTCGACGCACCGGGTCAGCTCTTCTTCAGAGAGTCCGACTGAGGAAGGAAGACTGATGCCTCGATGGTAAAGGTCCGTAGCGATCTCTCCCCCCAGGACCTCGCATTTCTGATAAGGGGGTTGCCCATGAATCGGATGCCAAAGGGGTCTTGCGCCAATCCCCTGCTCCCGCATTCCCATTAAGATACGATTGCGCTGGGACAACGCTGTCCCTTCGGGTAGAAGCACCGTATACAACCAGAAGGTCGGCTCTGTATGGCTCGGGACCGGCATCAAGGTCAATCCTTCCAGATCCTTTAGACGGTCCGCATACGATTGGGCGATCCAACGTTTCTTGACAAGGAAGGCCGGCAATTGTTCTAACTGCGCCACACCCAAGGCGGCCTGGAGGTTGGTTAATCGATAGTTGTATCCTATCTCGTGATGGATGGATTCAAAATCGTCATCCTTGGCCTGAGTGGTTAAATATCGGGCGCAACGGGCCAGTTCCTTATGACGGGTCACCAGCATGCCGCCTCCTCCAGCCGTAACTACCTTGTTTCCATTGAAACTCAGCACGCCGACATCTCCAAAAGTGCCGACGTGTCTGTCTTGATACCGCACGCCGAGGGCTTCCGCAGCATCTTCAACGACGCTTAATCGAAATTGACTCGCCAATGCCGCGATTCGGTCGATTTCACAAGTGAGTCCCAAGATATGTACCGGCAGGATGGTTCGGACCCGGCGGAGCGTTTTCCTATTGAACAGCTTGCCCTCTTTAAAGACGCACCCTTCCTGCAGAAATTGCTCCAACCGCTCTGTATCCATTTGCCAGGAGGATGGATCGGAATCCACCAGCACCGGATGCGCGCCGCAGTACCGTATCGCATTCACCGGGGCGATAAAGGTCAGATCGGAAACCAATACTTCTTCCTCAGGTTCCAGGCCTGTCGTTTTCAGGGCAATGTGCAAGGCAGCCGTTCCATTGACCGTCGCCACCGCATACGGAGCCTCCACAGCGGAGGTTATTTCCCGCTCAAACCGGTCTACAAAACTGCCTGCTGAAGAAACCCAACCGGCGTCCAGGCATTCCTTCAGGTACTTCCACTCATTCCCCTGAAAGAGCGGAACCGACAGTGGGATTTCAGAGAACGTAGACGCCTGGCCGATAGCCATCCAAATGCTCCCTTGTCCAGTCAATGGTAACTTTAAGCCCCTCTTCCAACCTAATCTTAGGAGCCCATCCCAAAAGCTGCCGAGCCAACGAATTGTCCGCCACCAACCGCTCCACCTCGCTGTGTTGGGGCCGAACCCGTTTCGAATCTTGTTCGAGAGCTATGGAATGGGAGGTCAGTTCGGCGATCTTTTCAGCCAATGTCTGAATCGATATTTCCCTGCCGGTACCCAGGTTCACCGTCCAACCCACCGCTTTTTCGGCGATGGCGGCGCAAAGGAATCCTTCCACAATGTCCTCGACGAAATTAAGGTCTCGGGTGGGATGCAGGTTCCCCAGCCGAATGGTCTCACGGGTCAGGCATTGAGTAATGATGGCCGGTACAATGGCCCGACTCGATTGACGCGGCCCAAAGGTATTGAAGGGACGGACGGTAACCACCGGAAGTTCATAGGAATGGAAAAAGGCTTCCACGAGTTTGTCCGCTCCGCATTTACTGGCCGCATAAGGGGACTGTGTTTGTAACGGATGCCCCTCATTGATGGGACAGTATTGGGCGGTCCCATACACCTCGCTGGTCGAGGTATGAATGATGCGATGGGGGCGGCATGCCCTGGCGGCCTGCAGGAGGTGGAGCGTCCCCTCCACGTTGGTTCGATAATAGGAATAGGGCGCATGATACGAATAAGGAATGGCGATAAGGGCCGCCAAATGAAAAACGATCTCCATTCCTTCCACCGCCTGGAACACGCTGTCCCTATCGCAAATGTCGCCGGCAAGGACTTCCATTCGATCCTTCCAAGGAGAGTTGTTAAGCCATCCCCAGGAACCGTCGGCCCGGTAATGGACGAACGCCCGGGTCTTCGCTCCAAGCTCAACCAGCCTTTCGGCGAGGTGACTCCCGATGAATCCTCCGGCTCCGGTCACGAGAACCCGCTTGTCTTTCCAAAAACCTTCCTTCGATTTATCGGCCATCTTGCAATAGTTCCCAATCCTTGACCTGTCCCTGCGCCTCCTCGTAATCGGCGTGCTGGCCGATATCCAGCCAGTACTCACGTATCGGGAAGCTGATGACCGGTCGGCCCTCCTTGAGAATGCGTTGGATCAAATCGGTCATGTCAAACCGCTGTCCGCATGGGATGTATTGATAGACGGCCGGATCCAAAAGATAGATTCCGGCGTTCACAAAAAATCCGATCACTGGCTTTTCGCTTACCTTCCGAACAACGGGTCCCTCACATTCGATAACGCCGTAAGGGACCTTGACATCGTAATGGCGGACCGCCACAGTCAGATCTGCCTTGTGCTCCTTGTGAAACGCCAACATCGCTCGAATGTCCAACCGCGTCAGGATATCCCCGTTGATGACGAGCGTCGTTTCTTGGGGAACTTCTAAAAGCCCCAAACTCCCAATGGTTCCCAACGGCTGGTTCTCCTCCACATACGAGAGCTTTACGCCGAAATTCTTTCCATCTCCGAAATGGGCCTCGATCTTTTCCGGCTTATGATGGGTAGTGATTTTGACCTCTCGAATCCCCGCTTCACGCAACTGGCGGATGATGATCTCCAGCAGGGGACGATCTCCGACCCGCAGCATCGGCTTTGGCGTGTCTTCCGTCAACGGATGCAGGCGAGTCCCCAATCCGCCGGCCATGACCACCGCGTGGAGCGGAAGTACCTGTTCCGGCAGGAATTCCTGCATGGTCACCAGTCCGGTCACTTGCCCCATTTCATCCAGAATCGGAAGGTGGAGAATCCCATGGGTTCTCAGCAGATTCAGATAGACTGATCGATCGGCTCCTGCCGGAGCTGCGATGGGGTGGGCGTGAACCGTGCGGGCTTTTCTTTCCAGAAGAGCAGTCAGGGGCTGGGACATATCAAACTTGGCCAGCATAGCCCGCCGCACATCTCCATCGGTGATGGTACCTATCAGATGTCGCTCTTCATCCACGACCAACACGATTCCTAACCGACTTCGGTCCACCAAGGTAATGGCTTCCTGAAGGATTTTTTCTTTATCGATGCAGAATTGACTTAGATCCGTATACATGGTTAGGAATCCCCTCCTCGTTCCGCTCGGCTCCATTCCCTGGCCGGGACCCCGGTCACGACCGTCCCGGGCTCCACATTCTTAACGACCACGGCTCCCGCCCCAACGACGGCTCTTTCCCCGATGGATAAGCCCTGTCGGACGGTCGCCCCCGCTCCAATGTGGGCGCCGGCTTTCACATGGACGGTGGAGGCGAGCCTCGCCCCGCTGGCCACGTGAACGTGATCCTCAATCCGGCAGTCATGCTCCACAATCGCTCCGGAGTTAACGATCACGTTAACGCCCAGATGAGCGCCCGCATTAACCACCGCTCCAGGCAGGATTGCGCAACCCGCACCGATGGAGGCCCACATCGAAAGGATCGCCCGCGGGTGACACACCGTCAAGGGGACCAACCCATGCGCAACCCCCAGGTCGAACAGACGGCGTCGGGGTTGATTATCCCCGACGCCGCCCAATCCAACGACGAAATGGGTAACCCCCTCCTGTTTCATCTTGGAAAGGAGCTCATCCGAACCGCGAATGGGCACCTCCATCCGTTCCGAGCCCCAAAGAACCGGGTCGGAGTCCAGGATGCCCACCGGATCCGCCGCTTGGCTTAAACGGATGCAGTCGATGAGGACGCGGGCGTGACCGCCCCCGCCCAAGAGGAGGCATCGGACCATGGGATAAACCTTTTGATGATCAACCGTTGACCCAACTCAACTTCTTTTAATCCCCGGACAATGATCTCCGAGGCCTTCCCTTCCCCGTAGGGATTTTTCAACCCTTTCAACGAGGCCCGGAATTCCGGGGCGATCGCTCTGCGGATTCCATCCGCGATCGCCTCCTCCCCGCACTCGACATCGATCACATTCGCGGCCCGGAGCCTTCCCTGCTGGCGCTTTCCCACGTTGACCACAGGAAGCCCGAACGACGGCGCCTCCACAAAACCGCTCGAAGAATTTCCGACCATTGCGGCGGCCGCGGCCATGAGGCTGAAGTATCCTTGAGTTCCCAGGTTATTGGCGATCTGCGCCCGGCTCGGGTTGCTTTTCACAAATTCCCGAATCCTTCTTTGAATCGTTCGACCGGAGGTGTCCGCGTTGGTCTGAGTGAAGACCACCGGCAGATCCGCGCGGCCCAGAGCCTGAAGCAGATCCTGGATCTGCACATCGGTCTGCTCCCACTCTAAGGTGACCGGATGGTAGGTCACCAGAAGGGGGGGCTCTTTGAGTCGGAGCCCGAACCGGGCCTCCAGGTCTCGAGGATCCAGAAGAGGCATGGAGTGGAGATTGTCCAAGCTGGGAGCCCCTGAGACGGTCACCCGCCATGGTTCCTCCCCCATCCGAAGGATCCGATTCTTGGCTTCCCCCGTGGCGGCGAAATGCAAGTGGCTCAGTTTCGTGATCGCATGGCGGAAACGGTCGTCCATCGCCCCTTCGGAGATCTCTCCGCCATGAAGATGCGCCAGGGGAAGATTCAGCGGCACCGAGGCGGCCGCCGCAGAGAACATCTCGAAGCGATCTCCGGTGACCAGCAACAGGTCCGGGCGGGAAGAAACAAAGGCCCGACCAAATCCGCGCATCCCCGAGCCCATTGATCGGGTGATCCCTTCCGGTGCATCCGAAGAGAGATCCATCCTGATCCGGGACTCAATTGGAAAACCGTCCGCTTCAATGGCCCGAACGGTCCGGCCGAATTCCGAAGACAGATGAGTTCCCCCGACAAACAGATAAAGTTCAAGTTCCGGATCATGCTGGATCCTTCTTAAGATCGGAACCAGGATTCCGTAGTCGGACCGCCCCACCGTGACCACTCCAATCGTCCTCATCCCAGCCCCTCTTTTCCTCTAGTAAGCATCTCCAGGGTGAGCAGGGTGTCGGCCGGGATGTCCGCCTTGGCGATCTGACCGATGACCCGAGTCAGCATGGAAGGAGGCAGACCGTCTCCCGGACGTTTGACGCCGATGAATTTCCGCGTCAACGAGGTCCCCGCCGGAATGTCCCTGAGCGCCACGAGACTCTTCCGGGCAATCCGGGCCGTTTCTGCTTCGGAGACCGACGGCTCTTTCCGCCCGTGCCCCAGCGCCGATTCGACCACCCGGATTCCTTTGACCAGCGCCGCCAGCTCCGCCGGTTCCAAAGAGGCCCGGTGGTCCGGTCCCGGCAGGTTCCGGTCCAGGGTGAAATGTTTTTCGATAACGCAGGCCCCCAAGGCGACTGCCGCCAGCGCGACTTCACTCCCCAAGGTATGATCCGAATATCCAATCGGGACGGAAAACCGGGACCCCATCGTCACCATCGCCCGCAGGTTGGCCTCCTTCGGATCGGCCGGGTAGCGGCTGACGCAGTGAAGCAGGACCAGCTTTCGATTCCCGGTCTCCCGGATGACCCGCACCGCTTCTTCCACCTCCTCCAAGGTGGACATCCCCGTCGAGAGAATCAGCGGTTTCCCCTTCCGCGCCAGATGGGAGAGGAACGAAAGATTCGTCACCTCCCCCGACGGAATCTTGAATGCCGCCACGCCGAGTTGTTCCAGAAAATCGGCGCTCTCCTCCTCGAACGGGGTGGAGAGAAACTGGATTCCTCTCTTGCGGCAATGTTCCAATAGCTCTCGATGATCCCGCTCGGACAGTTCCAGCTGCTTGAGCATCGTCCGGGTCTGGTCACTGGCCAGCCGGTCGGCCCGGAAGGTCTGGAACTTGACCGAGTCGGCGCCGGCCTCCGCCGCCCGGTCCACCAGCCGCTTGGCCGACTCGATCTTGCCGTTGTGGTTGACCCCCGCCTCGGCGATGATGAAACAGGGTTCCCCCGGCCCGATCCTTCGGCCGGCTACCTCGATCGGAGTCACCATGCCGTCCATCCTCCATCCACCACCAGATTCTGTCCCGTCACGTAAGCCGACAGATCACTGGCGAGATACAGCACGGCTCCTTTCAAGTCCTCTTCCGTGGCCATCCGCCCCAGGGGAGTCCTGGAAACGTACTGCTGGTGGAAAGAGTCCGGCTGATCCCGCCAGACCCCGCCCGGTGTGATCGCGTTGACGCGCACCTTCGGCGCCAACAGGGTGGCCAGATATCGGGTCAACTGGAGCAGTCCCCCTTTGGAGGCCCCGTAGGCCGCCGGGTTGTTCATCGAGGTCCCTTCGTAAAGCCGGAAATCAGGCCCCATCAGCCCATAGATGGAGGAGAAAAAGATCACGCTGCCATGCCCTGAAGAAACAAGCGCCTCTTTGGCCTCCTGCACCATGACAAACGCCGAGGTGAGATTCACCCGCAAGGCGGCCTCCCAGGCCGCCACGCTCTGCTGCTCGAACGGGACCGCCCAACCGGGAGTTGGAGTCGTTCCCACATAGGCGGCACAGTGAACCAGGATCTCCAACCCTCCCAGCGCCTGAACCGCTTCCCGGATGGTCCGACGGGTGGCCTTCTCCTCCTCGAGATTGCAGGTGAGAGCGATCCCTTTGCCATTTCCCTGTTGGGAAACCAATTCAGCGCTTTTGCGGCAGGCCTCCGGTTCCAGATCCAGGAGAACCACCTTTGCTCCCATCTCCGAGAGGGTCTGAGAAACCATGGAGCCGATCTTCCCCGCGGCCCCTGTGACCAGGGCCCTGCGCCCGGAAAGGTCCGTCAACTGACCGATTGAGCGCATCGATCCTCCATTCCCTTTAACCAGAAAAATCGAACCAGTCCCGACCGGACCAACACCTCGGCCTTGAGAAACTCCTCCAGGGTGTCGATCGACATGGCCCGGATCTCCGGGATTTCGTAAATCCGATGCTTTCCAAAAGCCCTCCATCCCCTGGATTCTTTCCGGACGAATTCCGCCTTCCAAAGATAAATGGATCCGTTGATTCGGTACATGGGGGGAAGGTCCTGCCGGCGATCGAATCGTTCGCTTCCCTCGATCAAGCCCTTCATCCAACCGTTTTCTTCCACCACAGAATGCCAGACCGGGTGAAAATCAGGACGGGAGACCCCCACCACTCCATCGGCGGAAGGAGATTCCTTCAAGAGGCGCAGCGCCCCGGTCAAATCGGACCGCTCCCGAGCCGGGGAAGTAGGGTCCAGCAGGGCGATCCACTGGTATTGGACCGATTCCATCCGTTCCACTTGGTCCAAGACGTGCCGCACCACCTCCCATAAAGGAGTATTGTCCTGGGCCAGATCCGCCGGCCGCATGAAAGGAACCTCCGCCCCAAACCGTTTGGCCGTCTGCGCGATCTCGGCCGAATCGGTGGAAACGACGCATCGGTCCACCTCCGGACATCCTCGAGCAAAAAGGATCGAATGGCCGATCAGCGGGACCCCCAGGAAGGGACGCAGATTTTTCCCGGGGAGCCCCTTGGACCCTCCCCGGGCCGGGATGATGGCCAGAAGACCCGTCTTCATACCAAAGCCCCTCTTTCGGCCTCTACTTTTTCCTGATTCCCCGTCGAAGAGGCCCGATGGGCAGCGTCGCATACCGCCAGGGCCCAGACTCCCTCCTCTGCGGTGGCCAACCTTGCGTCCGGTTTCTCTGATCCCGCTTGGAGGAAGGCCTTGGCCTGCGCGCCGAGCATCTGGTCGAGGGTCTGCCCTGAAGAAAACCGCCTGGCTTCGGATCCTGCCCGAGCCAAGGTGATGGTTCCGGTCAAGGCATCCCACTCGAGAGTTCCCTGGCGTCCGAAAGCGGACAGCCGCCGGCGGGAGGGTCGGGTTAAATAATCCAGCTCCACCGTCGCCTGGAATCCTTTCTCCGATTCCCAATTCAACCAAGCCAGTTCCTCCGAAGCAATCCCCAAGACCCCAAGGTTTTTCACCTTGGCCCGCACCGCGAGAGGCCATCCAAAGATCCAGCCGACATAATCGATCTCATGAATCAGATCCAGCAAAACCCCCCCCTCCCCCGCTCTGGCCGAGTAAGAATCCCGGTAGGGACGGTCGGGCCGCCAATCCGGCAGATACGACCGGCATTCCGCATTCACCGAGTGCAGGGGACCCAGCTCCGGAAGAAGCTCCCGGAACCGGTCCAGGGATTCCGAAAACCGGAGGAGACATCCGACAAACAGATCCCTGCGGTTTTCCTTGGCCTGTTGGCCAAGACGGATCCCCTGCTGCGCATCCTGGGCCAACGGCTTCTCGATAAGAAGATGCAATCCTCTCTTGAGAGCCGAAAGTCCATCCGGCAGATGCTGGCCCGTTTCCGTGGCGACAACGGCGTGGGTCGCCCCCAAAGCAACGGCCTCCTCCAAACTTTCCACCGCCGGATAACCCTGTTCCTCAAGAATCGGAATCCTGCTCCTTCGTTTGGGAACGGCGATTCCCCGGACCCCCTCCAGCCGGTTGATCTGCTGAAGGTGCCTCAAACCGATGCCGCCGGTTCCCATCACCGCGATGGTCTTCAGGTCAGGGCCTCCACGGTTCGCCCCAAGGATTCGTAGGAATCGATGAGCCGCCTAAGAATCCCTTTCTCCTCCATGGTCGCTTCGGTCTCGATCTTTTCCTGCCGCTGTCGGCGCTCCTGAATCGGAGAGGACCGGGGACATCCCTCTCTTCTTAAGGCCTTTCGGGTCCCCCGGGTGATCCGAGTTCCTAAGAATCGGGCCATCCTCCCGATGGTCGGCATCGGATCCTGAGCGAACGGCTCCAGCGGGATCCAGAAAACTTGCTGTTTCTGCTCCTCAGGAAGTCGTTGATAAACGGCCCAGTTTTCTTCCCAAAGCCCTTGGATCATTCGGATCACTCTTCCCAGGGGAGAGGAGGCCAGGTACGTCTCTTCCCATCCCAAGGCGTAGAACGGGAGATCCTGCTCTCGATAACGGATGCAGAGGGTCAAGGCCCGGGGATCTTCTCCAAAACGGGTTCCCCATCCCCGGCGCATCCAAGAATCCACCAGATCCACCGGATGGCGGACCATTTCCACGACGCGCAATTCCTTCCCAAAGGCCTGATGAAATAAAGGGAAATTAGCCAACTGATCGTGCGTCTGGGTCTGATGGATCGGCCGCTCCTTCTCGACCCCTTTGACCACCGGCTCCCCTTCGGGCAAAAACAATCGTAGCAGGTAACGGCCCGGCCGGGGATAGCGCCAGATGCTGGAGTGATCGGACCAGCGGAAGTTGGTGTTTCGGCCGATGCGGCTGTTGTACAGATGCATGTCGATCTCCATCCGAAGCAGGGCCACCGCGGCGTCCGTCTGAAGCTTCCCCATCCGGTGGAGGCCTCCGATATATTCGATGATCTCCTCCATCCGTTCGATCTCCACCCGTTCCAAACTGGACAGCACCGGCCCCAGGAGGGACTTCCCGGTCCGAGTGATTCCATCCACCAGCACCACCGTCTGGGCAAGGGCCACCTCTCGGGAGAGGATCGGCCGCTCGGGCGCGATCCCTCCCGCCGGAGGATCAGAGTTCCACTTGTTCGATAGAAGTTCGGGCACGTTCCAGATCTTCCTTGGTGTCAATCTCCACCCAAAATTTCCCGCGAATATCAACGGATGAAACCCTCACCCCCTGCTGGGCCAGCCGATGAACGGCCAGAGTGTAGTAATCCTTCTCATGGGCGTGAACCAGCCGGGACATCTCTTCGATCAGTCTCCCCGCCCCCGCTTGACGGATCAAGGCCACTCCGATGAAGTTGCCGTTTGATTCCTCCGGATCAATCTGATCTCCCAGCTCCATCACCCGATCCCCATCCACCTTGACCCGCATGGTACCCTCCAAAATCCGGCCGGTATCCACGACCAAACCGAAATCCCCTTCGCAGGCGATCGTCTGGCGCAGCACCTCCGGCTCAAAGATCAGATCCGCGAACAGGCAGAAGCAGTCTCCCTCAAGCTCCTCCCGCACCGACCAGAGGGTATGCAGGTTGTTCGTCCTGGCGAAATCATCGTAGACCCGATACCGGACTGAGGGACCGACCTCGGCCATGAGAAGCTCCTTTTGATACCCGACCACCATCACGATCTCCTCCACTCCCACCGATCGGAGCGACTCGATCTGCCAATCAATGATCCGCTTGCCTCCTACCTCCAGCAGGCACTTCGGCCGACTTAAGGTCAGAGGGTACAGACGGGAACCCCGCCCCGCGGCCAGAATGATCGCTTTAGGAGTGCTCATAGACCGTCCGGATCCTGCGCATGCTTTCCGCCGCGAGGACCACCCCCTCCTTGAGGCCGTTCCCCGATCCCCGGAATCCTCCGAATGGAGCCGTCTCCGTCCGATAACTGGGAATCCCGTTCCAACTGAATTGCCCGACCGCGAGATCCTTCGCCACTCTCTGCGCGAGGGCCCGGTCCCCGGTCATGATTCCACCGGCCAAAGCGTATTCCGAGTTCTTGGCGACCTCAACGGCTTCATCGATCTCTTTGACTCGAATCACGGGACCCACGGGACCAAAGGTCTCCTTCGCGACTAATTCTGAAGTCACTCGGACCTCATCTAAGATGGTGGGAGGATACAAGGCCCCCTGCCGTTTGTCTCCCAAGCGAAGCACCGCCCCATCCCGAATCGCCGCGCGGACCCGCTGCTGAATCAGGGCGCCCGCCTCTTCAGAGATGACGGTTCCCATATCCACTTTGGGATCATAAGGGTCACCGCAGGTCAGCCGCTCGGCCGCCCTGACAAAGCGATCGACGAACTCATCCGCCACCTCTTCCACAACGACGATCCTGCGGATGCAGGTACAGCGCTGGCCGGAATTTCCGAAACAGCCCTTCACCGCCAACTCCGCGGCCCGAGGGAGATCCGCGTCTCTGTGAATGATGAAAGAGGAACACCCTCCCAGTTCCGGCACGTACTGCTTCAGCGATTGGCCCTCCGAGACCATCCACCGAGCGATCTGGATTCCGACCTCCCTCTGTCCCGTGAAGGTCACCATATCCACCAACGGGGAGACCACCAACTGTCGCACGATCTCAGGGCATCGGTCGTTGACGACGATCTGCAGAACGTTCTTCTCCAGTCCGGCCTCTTCCAAGATTCGGCCCAGGAGGAAAGCGGAAAGGGGTGTCTTCGGAGACGGTTTTAAGACCATGCTGGCGCCGGCGGCGACCGCCGGGAACACCTTGTGAGCGACCTGATTCAAGGGATGGTTAAACGGCGTGACGGCCACCACCAGATCCCAGGGTTCCGTGATCACCTTCAACCGGGGGGCCGCCGGGAGATCTTCGGCATCCAACCGATAGCGGCCGGTCGTGTCTTCGTCGATCCTTTCCGCGACGATCGCCGCGTAGTGCGCCGTTCTGACGGCCCGATCCACTTCGTACAGGGTGTCTTTTAAGCAGAGCCCGCTTTCATCCGTGATCACACGAGCGCATTCGTTTTTTCGGCGCGTCAGTCCTTCGGCGACACGCCTGAGAAGCCCGGCCCGCTCCTTCCCCGTCATCTGGTACTTGGTCTGACGAGCAATGACCAGCGCCCGCTGGACATCCTCGGAGGTGGCCATGGGAACTTCGCCGCAGGGGGCACCGCGATAAGGATTCCTGACCATCAGGGTCAAGCGAGGAGTCTCTGTCAGCGGCATAGGTTCACGGCATCCTCTCGCTGCGCGGCCGGTTCCGGCAGCCGGTCGATCATCTCCCGATACCAGAGTTCCACGTTCATCAACATCCAAACCTTCTTTCCCCAGAAATCAAAATCGAGGGATTGGGGATTCGACAAAAACCGCTCCAGCCGTCCGGGCTGATAGAGCCCGCGCCGCAGGCAGCGGGGATCCAACAGGATTTCCTTTGCCTTCTCCACCAGCCCACTCTTCATCCAAGCATCGAGAGGAACCGGGAAACCCAGCTTCTTGCGGTGAGCGATCTCTTCCGGAAGCAGCCGGCCGCCGACGGTGCGCAGGATGTCCTTCGTTCGATCCAACCGCTCGCTGGCCTGAAAACTGTTGGTAAACAGGGCCCGGAATTGATGGAGCCACGAGCGCCACCGCAATTTGTAACGGTGGGGAATCGTCGAGACGAACTCGACCAGTTCATGGTCCACAAAGGGGACCCGGGCCTCAACCGAAGCAGCCATGGACATCGAGTCCAGGCGATCCAGCAGGCACGGAAGGTGATTTTTCTCAAAGAGGTAGAGAAGCTGGTCGTACGGGTTCCCCTCTCGGGTCTTCTCAAAGAGGAGCTCCCACTGCTTTATCTCCTGGGCATCCCACTGCAGTTGCTGGTTCATCTCATCGCTGAAAAGGCCCCATTTCTCCTCAAAGGGGATCCAATGGTAGACCGAGAACAGATGTTCCATCGGGGTTTGGATCTTCAGCCAGTCGGAAGCGCTCGCTCCGGCCCCTAACCAGGAGATCACCCGCTTCTTCAGCCCAGCGGGAACGTACCGCTGCACAAACTGAATCTTCTTGAAATCCATGGGAGAGCGCTGAACCCGCCCATATCCCCCGAACAATTCATCGGAGCCCTCTCCGCTGATAACCACCGTGACGTGCTTCTTAATCTCCACCGACATCTGATACAGCGCGATCTCGTGGGGAATAGACAGTGGAGCATCCTTGATCCGGATCATCCGCGGCAAAAGATCCACTGCCTCTTGCTGGGAAAGAAGAATGGAAAGATGCCGGGTTCCGCAATGGCGGCTGACTCGCTCGGCATAGGGGCCTTCGTTGTAGCCGTCCGTTGGAAAACCGATGCAGAAGGAGTTGATCGGCGTGGAGGAGAGCCGGCTCATGAAGGCCACGACCATGGAGGAATCCAGCCCACCCGAGAGGTACGCTCCCACGGGAACATCGCTGATCATGTGGCGCTTCATCACCGCAAACAGAAGCTCTTCCAGCCGGCGAAGGTAATACGCTTCTCCCCGGTCCTCTTTCTTCGCATAAAAAGGAACCTCCCAATAGGGAACCAGCCGTTCTCCCTCTTGTGTCACGACCAACAGATGACCTGGAAGCAGCCGTTTCATCCCGGCAAAAACCGGCTGATCCCCTTGGGGATAGCGGAACGTCAAATAGGAGGACAGGGCCGAGAGCTGGGGCTCTCGGGCGAAACCCGGATGGGTGAGGATCGCCTTCATCTCCGATCCGAAGAAGAGGCCCCGGCCGATCTTGGCATAGTAGAGGGGCTTGATCCCCAATCGATCCCTCCCCAGGATCATCTTCTTCCGGCCCCGGTCGTAAATGGCGAAGGCGAACATCCCCTTGAATTTCTCCACGCATCGCTCACCCCACTCTTCGTATCCGTGGACGATGACCTCCGTGTCGCAGTGAGTTTTAAACCGATGTCCCCGGGCGATCAGCATCTCCCGGAGCTCCGGAAAGTTGTAAATCTCCCCGTTGTGGAGAACAACGACGTTCCCATCCTCGTTAAACATCGGCTGATTCCCGTTCTTCAGATCGATGATGGAGAGCCGCCGGAATCCAAACGCCACGAACGGATCCCGAAAGAATCCCTCATCGTCCGGCCCCCGGTGAAGCATCCGCCGGGTCATCTCCTTGAGCAGAGAATCCTCCAGGGTCAGGCCCTGGAAATCAACCCCTCCGGTAATCCCGCACACTGTTTTCCTCTGGCCCGAAGGCCGTGGTGCGGCTTCCACTAGCCGCAGCCGCTAGGATTTTATCCAGGATAAACTGGAGAAGAGCCCCGGCGCACTCTTCCACCGATTGACGGTCGGTCTGAAGCGTCAGCTCCACCCGATCCGACTCCTGATAAGGTTCGGTCACCCCAACGAAATTCTCGTATTCCCCGGCAAAGGCCCTGCGGTAATGCCCTTTGGTATCCCTCTGAGCGCAGATCTGGGGATCGCACTTGAGATAAACCTCCAGATACCGATCCAACAGGCGCCGGACCTGCTCCCGCGTCCGGCGGTGGTGAGCGATGCCGGTCACAATCACCAGCCTCCCCTGCCTATTCAGATCTTGGGCGAGCTTCGCCTTGGCCTCTCCCAAGGCGTTTCGGTCGTCCGTGGAATAATTAAAATCATCCAGGCGCTCCCGAACCGCCTCCCCATCGAGCAGCTCCACATTGTCAAAGCCGCTTCGGACCAAATCCCGACGGAGCCCTTCCGCCAAGGTGGTCTTGCCGGAAGAGGAGAGCCCCGTTAACCAAATGGTCATAGCCGGCGCCTTCATCGGACCTCCTGGACTTGCTGGGCCGCCCAGCTCGGATTCGGGGTGGATAAAATTTCATAGATCGGTTGAAAATCTTTCCAATAGCCGTACCGAGGATCCATCAGCATGGAAAGGGAGAATTCCTGTTCCCTTTTGAGCCAGTGCCACAATTTTTTTGCCCCCGGAAAAGATTTTACAGCGTGGCGCACCCGGATCTCGGCTTCTTGAGGCCGATGGGGGGAGCCGGCGACACGCAGTTCCCCATTGCGCAGACGGGTGACCAGATTGCCGAACCAGTAGAGAAAACAGGCCCGAGCCGTCGCCAGGGCATTCCTTTCCTCTATGGATTCGCGCTGCATGAGCTCCTGCGCCCAGAACTTGACCACCGCCTGAATCTTTGCCCAATCCCATTGGGCGATGCGGTCGAAGGTATCCATGGAAGCGGAGGCCCAATACTTTTGATCGTGCCGGAGCATCACATGGTACAAGCCCGGCAGACACTTCTGCTTGCCCTGCAGCGGAGTCATCAGGGTATGGGACAGCTCCATGACGGGACACATCGCTTTCGTTTCATGCAAGCCCAGAAGAGCGGCTGTACTCCAGCCGTACCGCATGCATTCCGTTCGCAGGACCGTAAAAGCGTTCATCAACGTAGTCGGATAGGAATAGGCCCGGATTCGCTCGGAGGCCCACTCCTGCTCAATGTTTGCGTGCGGTCCTCGGAGCACCTTCCAAATGTTGAATCGGCCGTCCTCCGATTCGTTCACGCAAACCCAGGCGGACGCGCCGCAGGCCGAGACATAGTCCGGATGGGACTCCAAAAAATCGACGCACCTTTGGATGTGGCTTGGCACATAATAATCATCGTCTCCGCTAAAAACCGCATAAGGAGTGCGGATCTCCGAGAGAAGCGCCACCATGCACTGTTCCGGGCTGGTTTCCGGAGGGAACCGGCGGTGGACGATCGGAATCTGTGATGCATACCTCTTCACCAAGGCCTCGGTCCGCTCGTATTCTTCCGGGTCGCTTCCGTCTCCAATCCAAAGGACGAAAGGGGATCCCTGTTTGGAATAATAGACAAACAACCGATCCAAGAAGTGACTTCTGTTCCGGGTCGGCATCACCATCGACACCGGAGACTCTTTTTCAGGAGGCATGCTGCGCCTCCTCCACCGGAACTTCTTTTGCAGCGTATCCGAAAATTTCCTCTCCAAAGCGGGTTAAGGCCGCGGTGTCGGAAAGTTTCATTAAGGGAACGGTGCTTCTTAAATCCGGGCTCAAGAGCGCCGCCACTTGCTCTGCTAAGCCCGTTTTGAGCTCGGGCGCGAGAACGGCCACGGGGCATTCTTCCCAATCCGATCCCGGGGATATCCTCTTGGTCAATCTTTCCAACGGGCAGAAGCGATAGGAGGCAGCCGGGGTATGCAATTCCACCGACCAGCGTCCGGTTGAACCCCAGTCGGCGTGATACCCGAAGGGAACATCCCGCTCCGACACTCCCGATCCCACAAAAACGGCCCCTGAAGGATGCCACGGCAGGGATCCGGCTCGGTAACCGCTCCATCTTACAGGCATACCGATCAGTCGATGCGCCATGCTTAGGACGTGCAGGCTGTTGGCGATTCCCCATCGGGCCAGTTCTTCAGCCGGAAATCGCTGCGGCCAGTCCGGCTTGATGATCTCGGTAAATGTGTAGGCGCAGGAGGTGATCGGCCCCTCCTGAAGCAGGCGTGAACGCAGCTCAATCAAAGAGGGGTACGCGATTCGATTGAAGGCGCAAAAGACCTCGACCCCCTGCCCCTGCAGCCGTCGGTCCAATCGCTCGATCGGCTCAGCCGACAGGGCGACCGGTTTCTCGATCAGTAGACGGTCAAAATGAAGCTGCGCCAAACTCTCCGCCGCTTCCGCCAAAGAAGCGGTGGGAGTGGCGACAATACCCAGCTCACCCGGTTGTGCAGATTCCTTCAATTGCTCAAATCCGCCGGTGACGGTTTTGATTCCCGGTATGCCCTGGAGTTCTTCAAAACCGACGCCGGAACGGGAGCAAACCCGGATCTGACCGACCCCCAGCCGCTGCAACGTCTGAAGGTAAGCCCGACCCATCGTACCGAACCCCAAAAGGGTCACCCGGCAATTCGCAAAGTTCTTCCGGGCAAGCGCCTGGGCCAGATCCGCCGAGGAGAGAAGGCGGTCCGGCTTCACCGAGGGAGAAATCAGGTGATGGCTGCGGCTAGAGGAGGCCGCACCATTTCTAATCTCTAGGTCACCGGACACAGCGCCACCTCCTTCCCTAACAGCCGGTTGAAATGGGGCTTGACCGCTTCCAAGATGAATCGGTGCGCCACCAGTGACTCCCTTAAAGTCGGCAAGGCGCACCGGCCCTGAGTCAGGATGTCCAGGGCAAACTCACGCGTCATCTGGCTGACCAGCAATTCTCCATCGACGGGAGCCGGCCGCCAGATCCACCCGGAAGCCGCGTTCGATTCCACCGCCCATCGTTCATTGTGATCCACGATGCAGCGGTAGCTGCGGGTCGTGATGGAGATCTGCTCGGACAAAAGATGATCCCCCGCGTAGGACAAGACGAATCGGCCTCCCCTCTCGGTTCGCCCGATCAAGGTTCCGCTTAAATCGAACAGGCCGCTTCCCCGTTTGGAGGGGTGGAGTACCGGGTCGATCGACGAAGCGGCCTCTTGAATCCGCTCCGAGCCGTCGTAAAAAGCAAACAGGTCCGCCGCATGGATTCCGTTGTTGGCCAAGCCGTGGTTGCCTCCCACCGTGGAGAATAGAATCGGCTCATCGGGTTTAAGAATTTTCTTGATCCGTTGATGGATCGGATAAGCCCGACTCTTTAGGTTCACCCAGATGGAAAGATCCTGGTTGACACAAAACTGCGCGAGATCCTCGAGCTCTTGGACCGACTGACCCACTATCTTCTCAAGGATAAAGTTGGAGTAGCCCAGGATCTGAGCCGTCTCCTGCACCAGTTGGCATCGGCCCCGAGCCTGGGTCGCCACGATGCACAGATCTCCACCTGGGCTGGCCTCCTCGAGACGAGAAAGCCAACGCACCTTTGGAGAGCCCCCTTGTACCCGGCGCATCTCCTGAAGACGTTTTTTCCCTATCCCAATGGCTTCCGGGCGCGGGTCGACCACTTCAATCTCTCTCACCTCGGAAAGGCAGGAGACTGCCTGAAGATGGCGGCTCCCTATTTCACCGCAACCGATGATCAGGACTCGGAAACCTCTATCCAACGGCTACCTCCTCGCCGGATGGCACAGTCGATCGCGCGGAGATGTCCGTAACCACCTGATAGATGGGTAAAAAAGCCGAGTGATGGACGGAATGAAGTTTCAGGAACGCTTCCAAGGAAATTTGATCTTTTGGTCTGGGCATCTTAAACTGAAACGATCGCCAAGCTTTCTGAAGCCCTGGGATTTTCAGTCCGATCCTCCTGGCGAGAGAGGGTTTTCGCCGGGGAGCTAGAACGTATTTCTTCCTCCAAAAATTGGTCAACTGACGGGTGAGATAAGCCCAAAAGACCTTCTTAACTCGACGCGCGGCCTCTTCTGAAGAAATTCGGTCTTGACTCTGCAGACATTCCGAAAGCCGTTCCTGAACCCATCGAAACTGGGAAGCCCATTCTTCTCCAGAAAGCCAATCCAGCAGATCTCTGCTTCCGGAGGTCATGGCGACATGAGATTGCCGGACCATGTATAAGCCGTTCAACTTTTTCACCTTTCCCTGAAGAGCCGTCAACCCGCTGGGAAGAAGCTCCAGAAAAGAGTTGTCCAAATTCGCCCCGGCCGATACCCTCATGCGACCAAGCAGTTCCTCCGTTCTTTGCATCGAATACCAGGTAGTGGAGTAATTTTGAAAGTTTTCCAAGAGACGATCGAAACCGGTCTCCTGTTCAAGGGACCGCTGACCGTATTCGACAATCCACGCCATAGGGCCGTACTCAACACCGGACCGCAGGCCAAACAAAGCGGCGTCTCCATGGACACCGCTGTAGTCCGGATGCTTTTGGAGAAACCGGGTTGCTTGCTCCAGTCCTTTCGGAATGAAGAAATCATCATCCGCGCCGACAACCGCAAATGGGGTCTTGACACTTTCCGCCGCGGAGCGAATCCTGACCAAGACATGGGTATCCACCGGATGAATCTGATGCACGCATTCCAATCCCCGAGCATCCGAACGAACCATCTTCGATGTCTGTTCTGCCATCGCGGGTTCACTGCTATCCTCGATCAAAATCGGGTAAGGAAAGCGAATCTTCCGGTAATAAGAGACCGCCCTTTTCAGAAATTGAGGACGGTTGCGAGTTGGGATAATGACGCTTAACATGCTAGCCCCGGGCCACAGCCATTCCGGTTTCCAACTGTTGAACCACCGATTCATAGTTGATCTGCAGTTGATCGCTGCAAACTCCAAATTCCACCTCCAACCCGCGTGTCAACATCACAGTCTGAATGGAAGGGATTTGCCTGGTGACTTCATGCAGCAGGGTATAAGCCAAGAGGTTGATGCTTTTACTGTCATCCAGCACGACCAATCGCCGGGTCTTTAAGACGCTTTCCTTGATCCCGTCCCAGTCTTGGGACAGGACCGGGTTGACCGAAAACAGGCTGGCTTTTATCCCTCGTTCGGCCAGTTTCTCCTGGAGGGTCCATCCCTGCGGAAAACTAAAATTAAAGCAAACAATGGTCGCGTCCTCTCCGCTGGAATACTGAAAGACCGATGAATCTTCCGCGGCACGCACCCCGTCCGGGCTTAAGATCTCTTTGGGGAACAGGCGTTGATCCAGGGCAATGAACCGAAAGCCCGGTTTGCCGATTTCCCTGGGAATGACCGATTCGGCATCCCGCTGGTTCGTCACCATAAAACCCGGAACTCGGGCTAAGGAACAAAGATCCCCCAGGGCATTGAAACTGGATTGCGGCCCCTGGTATCCCTGGTTGCATACGATGACGACAATGGTAAAGCTCCCCAGGGTGTCCCGTTCCCGGTGAGCCCGGATAAAATTGTAGGTGTTGACAAAGTGGTCCATCCCTAAGAGCATAAAGTCCAGCTGCTTGACGAAAAGAACCGCCGTTGCGCCTCCCATCATGAGACCAAATCCCACCCCGCAGTGAGTGGCCTCGCAGTTTCCGACGTTGAGGATCCGGCCTCCGCGCTCGAGCTTGAAGTTTCGGGTCATCCCAACCAGATGGGAGCCGGTGTTGATGTTCTCTCCATAGATGACGACCTCCGGGATCTGGGCTACCTTCTCCGATAAAAGCCGATTGACTGTTGCGATGTAGGTCGCCATCATCCACCCCAGGGTTCGGAAAGCACCTGGCTGGACAGGTTCTCAAAAGAGGGTTCTCCGAGCCTTTGTTTAAGGACAAACAGCGGGTCCCGATCGGACTGCTCAACGATGAGGCCCCTCTCCAGGCTGATGTTCTTGGGATCCGTCGGCCATCCAGGGGTTGGGCCTGCATGCTGGTTGATTGATCCTAAATGCGCCTCAACGCAGACGGGCGTCTGCTGTTCAAGGATCGATCTTCGGATCTGCTTCAAGGTCGGCGCGTACTCAAAGAGGTCGTTTCCACGAAAGGTGTGGAATGGAATGCCCACCGATCCGCAGAGCTTATCCATGTTGATCCCGCAACGGCGCTCCGAAATGGTGGAGGACATGGACATGTTGTTGTTCTCAACCAGAATGAGAAGTCCCAATCGTTGGGTCCTGGAAAAGACCAGCCCCTCGTAAAAGGACCCTTCCTCCATGGCTCCGTCTCCGGAAAAGACAATGACCAGGCCGGGCCGAGACTTCACCTGTTTGGCCAAGGCCATCCCGCAGGCAACCGCAATGTTGTTTCCTAAAACTGAGGAGGAGTAAGCCACACCCTTGGAATCACAGACCAAATTCATCGATCCGAGCCGGCCCTTCCCCGGCCCAGATGGCGAGAGTTGATATTCCGCGTAGATCTGCGCCAACCCTCCCGCCCGGGCCAGGTTGTAGGCCATGTTCCGATGGGTCAGCACCAGTTGATCTTCCGGTTCCATCATACGGCTTACGGCCACCGCCAACGCCTCATGCCCAATCGCGCAATGAATGGGAACCGTAAATTTCTTCTTCTTCAGATCCTCGTTCACGATGTGCTGCCAATACCGAACCCGGAGCATTTCCAGCGCCATCTGCTGATCTTGAGAGGTTAGCTCCGCTGACATAGGGGCTCCCTGGCCTCCTCTTGGGGGAGAAGCGACTTCAATCCGGCCTGCAGATCGATCATCGGTTTCCAGTGGAGTTCCCTTCGCGCCTTTGCGTTGTCCGGATTATGGATGGAGACGGCGGCCGGATTCTGCTCGATGATCCGGGGATGACGGTTCAAGAGCGCCATGCTTTCTCGCAGGATATCGCTCAGCCGAATGAGGCGGTCCCCGGTCAGGTTGAAGACCTGATAACCGGTTTGGCCCAACGCGGCCAATAGGCCCCGAGCGATATCCGAAACATGGATAAACCGGCGGCCCGTGGCCAAGGATCCCTTGACGACTACCTCCTCCTGGGTCCGAACAGCGTTGAAAAGAGATTCCACCGCGGACCAATTGTTCGGCCGGAGCCCATACGTAATCCCAAACCGAAGCACCGTGACCGGACAGAACCCGTTCCGGTAAGCCAGATTCAAGGCGTATTCACCAAAGAGCTTGGTCAACGCGTATTCCGACGGCACGCGGTCGGGCGCAATCGAATCCTCTTCCCGCTGGGTCCGGTCTTCCGAACCTTCGCCATAGACCCACTCACTCGACGCGAAGAGGAACTGCCGGATGTTCCGACGTCCGGCCGCTCGAATCAAGTTCCAGGTCCCCCCCACATTGACATCGAACGCTTTTCCGGGATTGGCTTGACAATCCTGGGTGCGCGACAAGGCAGCCAGATGGACAAGGGCATCTGCCCCTTCTGGGATCACCCCGGCGATGTCGGGAGACCGGATGTCCATCAAGTGATGACCCGCATCTTCGGAAGGGACGGCATCGATCCCGACACATTCGATTCCCTTCGCCCGGCAATGGCGCTTCAATTCCTTGCCGATGAAACTCTCAGAACCAGTAAC
This sequence comes from Candidatus Omnitrophota bacterium, assembly GCA_016201735.1. Taxonomy (GTDB): domain Bacteria; phylum Omnitrophota; class Gorgyraeia; order 1-14-0-20-64-10; family 1-14-0-20-64-10; genus JACQCH01. The sequence continues at coordinate 13,291 of JACQCH010000040.1, read as the reverse complement.
CACGATCTTCACCCCGCCCCTCCATGGGTCAATCGGCGCAGGAATCCATCCGGGTTCGAAGTTAGATGCATCCGGGTGTAATGGGGATCGACCTGAAATTCCGGATGCGTTTTAAGAAATTGGCGGATCGCGGTCAAGGGGTGATCCTCCTTCCATTCCCGTTTCCCCCGAGGCACATCCCAGACGTGCGCCTGGGATCCGTCCATCGCCACCAGGTAAGATCCGGGCGTCACCAGTCCGTGATACAGATTCAGTTCCCGCAGAACATGATCATGCGAATGATTGGAATCCAACACCACCAGGACAGTCTGAACACCAGAGGCTCTCTCTTTAACCCGGGCAAACGTCTGAGGATCAATGGAGCTTCCCTCGATGATCTCGATCCGGTTGGAGAGAGGATGACTCCGGATCGCTGTCCGGTTATGTTCCCTGACCTCCACGTCAATCCCGATAACGCGCCCTTTGCCGATCATCTCACAGAGAGAGGCGTACAGAACGGCAGACCCCCCATGGGCCAGACCGCTTTCTATGATCAGGTCCGGCCGGAGCTTCCAAATCAGTTCCTGCATCATCACGATGTCGGTTGGAAACTGGATGATCGGCAGGCCCAGCCAGGTCGGTTCGTACATCAGCCGGTGCTCGCAGGAAACCTTCAGCCACAGGCCCGCCACCATCTCGAGCCCCTCCTGCGAATAAAGATCCACCGTCGTGGAACTCCCATTGTTGTTTAAGGTAAGCTGCGAGGAGGGAGAGGCCAGCAGATCCTGTTTATACATCGCGCATTTCCTCCACGATCCCATCCACTGGAAAAGAGGGGCAACAGGTTTTAAGAAGATCCCCGTACCATCGATTTTGTTCCTCTTGGCCAAGCCTTCCGTAAACCTGCGACAGCCAGTAAAACGCCCGATACACCGAGCGCCAATCGGCATTGATTTTTTGGGTAATCTCGCGAAAAATCCTCAACGCTTCTTCAAAATTCCCTTCCCGAACCAACAGCTTACCGTACTCCAAACGGATTTTGTCCCCAGGGCTGAACTTCAGATTTTTGACGATCTCAAATTGATCGGCGTCCCGGAGCTGAAGCTTGAGGAGAGAGGCCAAGCCCTTGCTGGTCCTGCCCGACCATTTCAATGACAGCAGGATTAAGAGACTGAGCCAAGACAAGGGAACCCACCGCTGTCGAAGACACAACACGCGGTACAAGGGTTCCAGCACCTTCCTTGGCAATACCGCTTGAATCAAACCCCTTTCGTAATCGGCGATCGCTGTTTTGGGCCAATCGGAAAGGGGCGCTTCAGGGCGCACCTCGGTACAAAGACAAACAGCTTCGATCGGCCTCTGTCCTTTCAAAACCTGCTTATGATACGTAGGGGGATCTACAAGGATTTCCACCGGTCCGAAGCCGGAGAGATCCAAATACAGCTTGAGCGATTCCAGCGTAGGAATACTGACCACACCCGTCTTATGCGTGGAGCCGTCCAAGAGATCCGATTCCAATTTTTGTCCCGTCAGGCCGCACATTCTTTCTCCCTTCCAGTAGATCAGATCCTTCATCTCCATCTCTTGCTTCAAAGCAGGAGTCAGGTAACGGGACGACAAGCATATCGATTCAATAAAAAGGATCTTCCGACAGGCCGATCTCAAACGCGCAACGGCCGAAGGCAGCGATCCCACGTGATACAAAACTCCTACACAGAGGACCACATCAAATTCTTCCACATCCAAAGAGTCTAAATCCCCTTGCCTAAACTCTACACGGGTAGGAATCTTTAACAGCTCCCGAACCATCCGGCCCTTGCGCAAGTTTCTTTCCCTGGGCTCCACTCCCACCATTCGAGCAAAAGGAAGATCCTCTAACTGGTGGAGCAACGAACCATCGTAACAACCCACGTCCAGAATGGAAAAGGCGCGGATTTGATCTAAGGAGAACCGCCTCAACAAGGTTTCTTTGATTTTCCGGGCCAAGAACTCCACTCGTCCGGAAAGCTGGTCTTCGTTTCCAACGCGCAGACTGCCTGACCTCCATACGGAATGAAGATAAGGCCCATGAGCGTTGATCCATTCAATCTGCTCTGCCGTCAAGTTCATCGGAATGTCGGCCGCGGACTCTTTCAGGGCCGGATCGGCAAGGTTCATTCGACTATCCTCGGCCTGGGAAGGGGCAGAATGAATCTTCCGCCTCCCCTGCGATATTCCGCCTGCTGAGCCAAAATCTCATCCGCGAAATTCCACGCAAAAAGCAGCACGTAATCCGGCCGATCCTCCAACAGGCGTTCCGGAGAAACGATGGGGATATGGGTCCCGGGGACAAAGCGGCCCTGTTTTAAAGGGGATTTGTCCACCACGTACCGCAGCCGGGCCGGCCCGATCCCTAAGAAATTCATCAAGGTGCTTCCTTTCGCCGGCGCCCCATAACCGACCACCGTTTTCCCCTGACGGATCAGATCATCGATGAGTCCGTTCATCTGCGACCGAACCTCCAACACCTGCCGGGCGAATTCCCGAAAGGTCTCGACCCGATCCAGGCCCCGCCGCCGCTCCATTTCAAGCAGTTCATCCACCCGGGCGCTGGAAGAGGGGGCCTCCGAGCCCCTTTGGACGAACACCCGAAGCTGCCCATGGTGAATGGGCAGGCGCTCCACATCCACAACCTGAAATCCATACCGTTGGAAGTAACGGATGAGCGGGGCGAGAGACCAATAAGAGCAATGTTCGTGATAGACGGTGTCGAAGGCCCGCTGGTCCAGGAGATCCACCAGATAATGGAATTCGATGAGGAGCGTCCCCCGGGGCGCCAAGAGAATCTCCAGCCCCTTGGCAAAATCTTTGAGATCCGGAAGATGCAGGAAGGTATTCGTCAGGGTCACCAGGGAGGCTCGGCCGCAGCGCTGAACCAACCCCGGCGCGGCCCGTTCCCCAAAGTAATCGCAGGTCACCTCGATCCCCAACCGATCGGTGAAGACCCGAAGGTTGGCCGCCGGATCTACGCCATGGACCCGGACCCCCAACCGCTTAAAAGCGGCCAGTAGGGTTCCGTCATTGCATCCGATGTCCACCACCAAACTGCTCGAAGTCATCCTCAACCGCTCCACCGCCGTCCGGGCCAACCCCTCCAAATGGCGCTTCAGAGTTTCCGAAGCGGAACTGATGTACAGATAGTTGGAAAACATGGCGTTTGGCGGCACCGGCTCCGTCAATTGGACGTGTCCGCACCGGTGACAAAACCCCACGGCAAGAGGAAACTCCGGCTCCTCCCGGGATAATTCTTCCCGGGTAAGAAACCGATTGGCCAGGGACATCACTCCCAGGTCAAGAAACGGCTCCACCGCCTGCTCTTCGCACGCGAGGCATCGGCCAAACGGCTGAGTTACACTCGGACGGTCTGAGGGTCGGCTTTGGGTTGTTTCCACCATTGAATGGCCTTCCTTAATCCTTCTTCCAACGTATGAGACGGCTCCCACCCTAAAAGTTTTTTTGCTTTTTTCCCGTTTCCGGAAAGCTCCCAGAGCTCATCCAGCCGGGTCGGCAGGGCGCCAGTTCGGGCGATGGAGGAGGATCCCATGAGGCGGAGGATGGTCTGGGCCATCTCCAAAACAGAGGTTCCCCGGCCCGAACAGACGTTGATGAGCTCTCCCGGCGGAAGATCTGTCATGGCCGCCAGGATCAACGCCTGCACCGCATCCTCCACATAGAGAAAGTCCCGCTGCTGGCGCCCGTCTCCGAGCAGAATCTCCTCCCCGCGAAGCGCGGAAAGAACGGTCGAAGGCACCAACCGTCCGGCATATTCGAACGGGCCAAAAGGGGTGAAGAGCCGAAGGACCACTGCCTTGATCCCATACAGCCGCGCGTACCCTTGAGTGATCACTGTTGCCGCCGCCTTGGTAGCCCCGAGCAGAGTGGCCGGTTTCGGCAGTTGGTCCTCGGTTAAGCCGGAACCGGACCCGTACTCGGCGGCCGAGCCGGTGGCGACCAGCCGGGCCTCCGGCGCCGTTTCCCGCAGCGCCTCCAAAAGACGCTGAGTCCCCAGCACATTCAGTTGACCGTGGTCCAACGCGTCCGTTGTAGGCGGGTTAAATCGGGAGCCGGCCAGATGAAACACCAGGGTCGGCCGAACCTGTTTGACAACGGACGGAATCGCCTCGGGGTCGCGCAGATCCCCCTCATGCCAGTGGATCCGATCGGCAAACGGCTGCAGGTTCACCCGGTCACTGGTTTTCCGAACGAAGAGATGAACCAAAACCTCCTCTTCGATGAAAGTCCGGCTCAGGTTGGTCCCGATAAAGCCGGTCGCCCCGGTGATCAGGATCCTCTGCCGTTCTAAGAAACGTTTAGCAGTTAAAGATAACTTGTGTTCCATGAGGAGAAAATCCCACCGGCACTTCCGTGAGTTCCGATAAAGCCTCCCGAACCCGATCCCGATGATCCGGGGGAACCACAAACATCAAAAACCCTCCCCCCCCAGCCCCCAACAGCTTCCCTCCGACGGCCCCGGCCTCCTGTCCGATCCGGTACCACCGATCGATGTCCGGGTTCGTAATTCCGCTGGCCAGCCCCCGCTTCATCTGCCATCCCTCGTTTAAGATCCGCCCCAGCTCCTCCAGCTCGATTCCCTGCTCGAGGATCCGGCGTAAGGAGAAAACCTGGTCCCTCATCCGGGTCAAGGTTTCCAATTCCTCGTTCACTCGGGCCTTCTGCCCTCGGAGGACCTCCCCGGCGTCCCGGGAGAGCCCCGTATGGAAGAACAGTAAGTGGTCGAACAGCTGGGACCGCTTCCACATCTCCAGGCGGACCGGTTCCACCTCCACCTGCGCATTGGAATTGAATCGAAAGACGTTGAGTCCTCCAAAGGCGGCGGCGTAGTGATCCTGTTTTCCGATGGGACGTCCCAACCGGTCGATCTCGATGTGGGCCGCCTCCTCGGCCAGCTGTCCCGGGGTGGGATAATTGCCCAGGAAAACATGAATGGCGTGAAGCAGCCCCACCGCGAAACTGCTGGAAGAGCCCAGCCCTGAAGCCCCGGGTAGGTCCGCCACGGTGCTGATGTACAGATTTCCCTGGATGTCGAACATCTTCAGTGCCTCCCGCGCGATCGGGTGCTTGAGCTCATCCACCCGCTCCACCCGCTCGCTCTCCGAATAGTTCAACCGGATCGCCTCTCCGAAGAGAGGGCTGTGCCTTTTCACGGTCACGTACAGATATTGATCGATCGAGGCGTTCAACACCGCCCCGAAATCCCGCTGGTAATAGACCGGCAGATCGGTCCCCCCGCCGACAAAGCTGATCCTCAGCGGGGTGCGGGTCACCACCATCTGCCGGGTGAGCCCTTTAACCGTGGCGAAGTTCCCAGCGATAGGGGATGTCTGATGTGAAAGGGTCGATGTGGACGATTTCATTGGGATCGTGCGGCTCCGTTGCACAGTTGGCCAGCACCACCATCCGGTCTCCATAGGCCTTGTACCCGTTGGTGATGCCCGGCGGAATCTGAACCAGAACGTAGTTGTCCTCTCCCAGGAAGATCTCCTGGACCTGCCCGCGGGTGGGCGACTGGGGCCGCCCGTCATAGAGCACCAGCTTCGCCCTGCCCACGATGACCGCGTTGTTGAGGGTCATCGATTTGTGGAGATGCCAGGCCTTGATCGTTCCCGGCCAAGCGCAGGAAAAATAGATCTCTCCGAACCGGACGAAATGGGGATCGGTGGCTTTAAGCATCTGCATCACCTTTCCCCTCTCATCGGCGATCTGCTTCAGGGGAATGATCTTGACTCCGTCAATCATGATCCGCCCCTTTGGGTTTTCCAGCGCAAAGAATCATCCAGCATTCCGGAATCCAGAAGATGCCGAACCCATTTCAGCCGCGTGAACCGCTTATCGATGAAATCGGCGTGAGTGAGCCCCACCTTCCGGAAGGCCTCAACGAGCTCCTCGGTGCCCTTCTCGATGTTCCACCGGAATTTAAAATCCGGAAAGGCCCGGGCGAATTTCCCGAAATCGGTCCGGTAGGTTCGCTGATCCGCGTCCGCATGGGCCCGGCATTCCATCGCGGCGCCAGGCACCTTTCGGGCCACCGTCTCGGCCAGCTCGAGGATCTGGTGATTCATTCCATCCTCCCCGTTATTGAAGGCCTGATTGTGAATCACCTCCCGCGGCCCCTTTAACACATGAAGGAAGGCCCGGGCGACGTCCTGCGCATGGATCACCGGCCGCCAAGGCTTCCCATCCGACTGGACGACGACCTTGCCCGTTGTCACCGCGCACCCGACCAGGTTGTTCAAAACGGTATCGAACCGCATCCGGACGGAGAGCCCATACACGGTCCCATTCCTGAGAAAAACCGGGGAAAACCGATCGTCGGCGAGTTTCGAGATCGCCTGTTCGGCCAGCACCTTGGAGCGGGCATAGGCCGTCTTGGGATCGAGAGGAGCTTCCTCATTCACCCAGGAGGCATCCGACATCCCGTACATGATGCAGGAGGAGGAGAAAAGGAACCGTTCCACCCCGGCCGCCTTGGCCAACTGGGCCAACCGGACCGAGGCCTGAAAATTGATCTGCTCCGTCCAGACCGAATTGAGATTCCCAATGGGATCGTTGCTTAAGGCCGCCAGGTGAACCACCGCGTCGAACCCGGCCAGATCCTTTGAGGTCAGGTCTCTCAGATCCTTCCGGATCTCTGGAACCCGTGTGGATTCCGGAATCAAGGAGCAGTCCTGGTAATAACCAGTGTCCAACCCAACCACCTCCAACCCGGCCGAAAGAAAGACCGGCGTCATCACGGAACCGATGTATCCATCATGGCCGGTGATCAGGACGCGCATGTTCGCTTCACCTCTTGCTTGACCCAGGGAGGATGCCCAGAACTCCATTCGGCCTCCAACAACTGAAGATCCCGCCAGGTATCCATGGCCCGGTGGCAGCCCGAATGGGAATAGGCCGCCAGTTGTCCCTCCGCCGCCAGCCGATTCAGAGGACCCTCTTCGAGGGTGCAGTCCTCATCCAGATAATCGAAGATCCTCCGATCAAAGACATAAAAACCGCCGTTGATCCACTCTTCTCCCGCCGCCGGTTTTTCCTGGAATCGGGTCACCTTCCCATCCTGAAACCAGACCACCCCAAAGCGCTGAGCCGAGCGCATGACGCACAAGGTGCCGATCCGTCCCTTCTGCCGGTGGAAGTCGACGACCTGATCGATGGGAACATCGGAGAGGCTGTCCCCATAGGTGGCCAAAAAGGTATCCCCACGGATGTATTTGGCAATCCGCTTGAGACGGCCGCCGGTCGCCGTATTCAAACCGGTATCGGCCAAGATCACCTTCCAATCAGATTCGGCCGGCAGGGAGCCGATGGGTGCCGCCTTCCCCGTCCCCAACTCCACCTCCAGATCGGTGTGATGCATCCGGTAATTCAAGAAATAGTCTCGGATAACCTCTGACTTGTAGCCCAGGCAAAGGAGGAAGTCCGTATGCCCGAACGACGCGTAATGGTTCATGATGTGCCAGAGGATCGGGCGGCCTCCCACCGGAATCATCGGTTTGGGCCGGTGAGCTGTCTCCTCTGAGAATCGGGTTCCCATTCCCCCGGCGAGAATGACTGCCTGCATCTTTGTCTCTACCTCGAGGCCATCGCTTCAGAAATCAGGTGCTGCAGCATCAGATGAACATCCTCCACCGGCCCGTATCGGCCGACGGGAGAGGGGATGAACAAGGCCACATCCACCAGTTCCCGCAGGGCACCTCCGTTGAAACCGATCATCCCGACGGTCTGGGCCCCCTTGGACTTGGCGAACCGGACCGCCCGGATCAAGTTCTCCGAGTTGCCGCTGGCGGAGATGGCAATCACCAAATCTCCGGCGCGCAGATGATTTTCAAGCTGACCGGCGAAGATCTGCTCATAACCATCGTCGTTGGCCAGCGCGGTCAGCCAGGAAACGTTGTCGGTCAAGCTGAGTATCCGCAGGGTTGAATCTCCTCGCTTTCTCATCGCCTTACCAAGGTCATTCGCAAAATGAGAAGAGGTGGAGGCGGAGCCCCCATTGCCGATCAAAAAGACGGTGCCCTTGCGGTCCTGCGCCGCCCGCAGACGATCGACCACCTGCTCCACCACGGAAAGATCCACCGATCGGATCAGCTCAATGACCGTTTTAAAATAATCCTCCCCCAGCTTGAGGATCTCTGGCCCGTTTTCCGTCTCCAGTTTTTGAGTCTCAATTCGACTTGGCGGGTTCATCACCTCTCCTTATGGTTTGAAGCACGAAGAAAAAATCAGAATGGATCAATCGGGGGATCCAGGGGCGAATTTCCTTCCAGACCGCGGAAAGGGCGGGCATCCTAGCCGCCCACCCTGCGTCCCGGGCGGCATCCAACCGATCCAGCCGGGCGGAGGCCTTCCGCAGAGACAGGGAGAGCCATCTCTGGAACGCCTTTTTGATCAAAGGACGCGCTTCCTCAAGGGAAAGCTTCTCCGCCTTCGCTAGGGCCTGCGCCAAACAATCCTGAAAAAGTCGGTATTGCTCAGGCCACTGAGAGTCGGTGAGCCAGTCAAACAGATCCATCTGATCCGCGGGCGACTGAGAGGTCATCCTCGAGTGAGACTGACGGACCAAAAACAGGCGATCGAGCTTCTTGAACTTTCCCTCCACGACGGTCAGGCCGCTGGTCAATAGTTCCAACAGGCGATTCGTTAAAGGCAGGGCGGCGGCCCGCCGGATCCGATGGCGCAGCGCCTCCGTCCTTTGGACCGAATACCAGGTGGTGGTGTAATCAAAGAAATGGGTTGAGAGCCGCGAAGAGGCAGTCGGCATTTCGACCGATTTCTGGGGATAGGGATCAATCCAGGAAAATCTCCCATAGGGCTGATCCGATTCCAACCGGAAAAGAAGCGCCTCCCCGGAAACCCCGCTGTAATCCGGATGCCCGCTCAGAAACCGGAGGGAATCTCTCAGCGCGCCCGGAACAAAGAAATCGTCATCGGCGCCGACGACAATAAACGGGGTGCGGACCTGTTCCAGCATCCGGTCAATCTTTTCCATGAAAGGGATCTGTTCCGGGAAGCGCCGGTACTCGATCGGGAAACTCCCCTGGGAGGTCTCCTGAAGCATCCCCTCGTTCCTGGAGGCGCACTCCGAACTGGAGCTGTCGGCCACAAAGAAGGGGCAGTCCAAACCAAGGGAACGATAGTACCGGACCGCCCGCGCAAAGAAATCGGACCGATTCTCGGTCGGCAGGAGGAGAGTCAATTTAGGTTCCATGAGATAAGACCTCGGAAGGAACACCCGCCCTTCCCTGGCTTCGGCTATCTTCTTCATAGAGTCGAGCGTAAAGCCCATTGCTGTGAATCAGGGTGCCGTGCACCCCGGATTCCACAATCCCGCCTCCCTGCAAAACAACGATTTGATCCGCTTCTCTGACCGTGCTCAAGCGGTGGGCCACGAGAATCACGATCGCCTCTTTATGGACGGCGCTGATGGCATCGTACACGGCCCGCTCCGTCAGGTTATCCAAGGCGCTGGTGGCCTCGTCAAAGATCAGGACATCGGGCCTTCTTAAGATCGCCCGGGCGATCGCCAGCCGCTGACACTGTCCCCCCGAAAGACGAAGGCCCCGATCCCCCACCAGGCTGTCGTAGCCGTGAGGGAGGGTCGAGATAAATTCGTGAAGCTCCGCCACGCCGGTCGCCCATTGGATCTGGGAATCGGAAACCTCCTCCCAGAGGGCAATGTTCTCCCGGACAGTGGCGTTGAAGACAAAGATGTCCTGCGACACATACCCGATTCTCCTGCGCCAGGAGATCAGATCCAGCTCGGGCATCGGCTCCCCATTGATCCAAATGCCGCCGGAGAGCGGGGCGTACAATCCCATCAGCAGGTGAGCCAGCGTGCTTTTCCCGGATCCGGTCGGCCCCACCAGCGCCGTCACGGTCCCCCGACGCATCGTGAGCCCCACTTCCTTGAGGACGAGGTGCTCAGGCCGGGAGGGATAGGCGAACGTCACCTCTCTCAGCTCGATCCTCTCAATCCTGCTTGGGATCTTTGCGCCGCTCGACTCCCGCGGCAGCCGCACCAGGATCTCATCGAGAATCTCGAAATTCTTCTGGTTCTTGCTGATCTCAGAGCTGGCAGAGTTGATCCGCGCCATCGCCGGCGCGATGCGCCGAATCGCCAACAGAAAAGCGACCAGCATCGAAAACCGAAGGGGCGAATTCGGCACCAGGAACGCCCCCGCCCCCAGACTGATCACAATGAGGGCGGCAACAACTTCATTGATCAGATTGGGGGCAATCCTATAGGCATCCGCGCGAAGAGTTGGCTGGACCTCCGCATCCAAGAGCTTGCGCTGTTGCTCAAGGATCTTAGACGGCAGGTTGTGCGCCTTCACCACCTTGAATCCATCGATCGCATCCACCTCAAGCTTGGACTGCGCGGCGCGCAAATCATAGAGGGTCCGACCGTAGGCCACCACCCGATGGTCGGTAAAACGCCTCCACCCTTGGATGGCAGCCACGGCCAACACTCCCACCAGCAGCGTTGCCCACCAGGACAGATACAGTATCAACCCCAGCATCACGAGACAGTCAAAAACCCCCGTGAACAAAAGAGCCACATTGCCGATGACGACGTGCACCATTTGCGCCGGGTTGTTGATGTGATGAACCACGACTCCTCGCGCCCGCTGGGCCACTTCCTCAAAGGGAGCCGTGAGGAACCTCTCAAAGAGCTGTGCCTTCGTCTGGCGCCTCAGATGCCAGCCGATCTTGGAAGTGGCCAAGAGATAGAGGAAACTAAACGCCGCCCGAAGGACAAACAATCCGCAAGCCAGAATCAGGAGGGTGAAAATGATAAGACGAGGCTCGGCGGGAACGCCCATGGAATTCAAGAACCGGCCCAGGAAAGACAGCAGAGGGTTCGAGACCGCATGCTCAGGCACCGTGAGGGCGTCCATCAAGGGAACAGACAACCCGACCACCGCCATATCCATGCCGGAACTAGCCAGCATCAGAAAGACAATCAACATCGTCTGTCCCGGATAGGGCCGGATGACGGTCCTCCAGCAGAAGGCCAAGACCCCGGCCGGATCCAAGAGGGGCCGCTTAAAGGTCACCGCGCACCTCGGCCATTTCCGCGGGAGGATTCTCCCGGGCTTGGGCTTCGTGTCCATCCACGTCCGGATCATAGTGCAGGATTTGGCTTCCATGAGACTCCAGCCGAAAAGGGACATGGAGAAGGGACTTCAAACGTTGCTTGATCCGGAGATGGTCCCCCGGTTTGGCGAACAACAGGATGAACCCCCCGCCTCCGGCCCCGAGCAGCTTCCCTCCGATCGCCCCCGCTCGGCGAGCCTCATCGTAAATTTCATCGATCTGGGAGGTGGAGATCCTTGAACTCAGCCCCTTTTTCAGCAGCCAGCTCTCGTGCAACAGCTTTCCAAAATCCTCCAGCGGCCCATTTCCTGTGATGAGGGTAAGCGCCTCATCAACCATCTGTCGGATGAGATGGAGGGAGGGGCGATTCTCCTCGGTCCGCATGAGCTGTTCCTGAACAACTTCGGAGGCCGTCCTGGAAATACCCGTGTAGAAGAGCAGCAAATGGTCTTGGAAAACTCGGCGCCTCTCTGAAGGAAGGATCACGGGGGCAACCTGAAAATCCCCCTCCTCCGCGTTCGGACGGAATTCGATCCGGACAAACCCTCCATAGGAGGCCAGAACCTGATCCTGGTCTCCCACGTTCTCCCGCAATACGCTCTGTTCCACATGAATGGCTGTCTTGGCCAACCGGTCCTTCGTCAGCATGGTGCGCTTCAAGGCAAAGAGGGCATGCAGGAGCCCAACGGTAAAGGAGGAGCTGGATCCCAGACCGGATCTGCCCGGAAGATCTCCGTCGTGATGGATCTCAACCCCCTCCTCAATGTTCAGGTATCCTAAGATCCCGCGGACCGCGCGGTGTTTAATCTGATGGTTCGCGGCAACGGTCTCCACCTTGGAGTAGACAATCCGGCTTCGATAAGCGAAGAAGGGCGGCAGACAGCGGCAGGTGATGTAGCAGTACTTGTCGATGGTGGCCGCCAGAACCGCTCCCCCATGTTCTCGATACCAGATCGGATAATCGGTCCCCCCGCCAAAGAAGGAGACCCGAAACGGTGTCCGACTAATGATCATCCTTGAATCCTCTCCATCAAGCCCGAGGAGAAGCCGTCTCCAGCGTATCCACGATGCGATACGTTTCATCCAGGTAGGGGCGATGAGCGATGATCCCCCGTTCCGCGTCGGCGAAGGTGTCCTTGAACTGCATGAACTTCCTGGTCCCCAACTCGTACCAGGTTTTAAGATCGATGTAGCTTTTCAAACGCTCCGGCATGGCAAGGCGGCTGACCTCCGCCTTGGTTTGCTCCGAGGTTTTCCGCCGCAGCTCAAACTGAATTGAGATTCGGACCCGGCCTCCGGGCTTCTTCACTGTCCGATGGAGGACCACCGCGTCACAAAAATGGGCGAACCCATGCGTAAACCGGATCGGATACGGCTCGCAGGGCCCCAGAAGCTTCTCCCCCTCGCTGTAGTCGTTGATCACCCGGAGCAGGCGCTCCTCGAAATCATCCGGCGGCCTGAAGAACTCAATCGTCGTTGCCTCCACGTCTCCCCAGAGGGGGATCAGCAGATTGATGTTGTCCGCCGGATCCCCGTTCCATAAGTCAACGTGCAGCTTGGTGGAGTCGTACGGGCGATTCACATTGCCGGAAACCGCCGGATCCGGCACGGCCTCTGAAGCTGCCTTCGGCTTGACGACCCGGAGAATAATGGGACAGAAAACCTGATCAATCAGGGGATCCAACTGCAGGCCCTTCAACCAAGAGGCCACCACCCGGTGAAACTCGTTGAACTCCTGCTCAAACTCCTGCTTGGCAAGCAGGATCCCGTTGGGCGTCCGGTTGGCGAGCCGATCGATCGACCCCTCCACGAGAGAAAGGAGGGCCTCATCCGAAAGGGGCTGATCCTCCTTCTTCAGGCAGGCCAACAGGTAGCGGCGGGCGGCATCCTTGATTTGGGGCAGCACCCTCTCCTCCATCCGGACCTGGGCGATCAGATCGTCCGTTTTCTGCTCGTAACCGGAGAGCCGTTCCGCCAAACGCTTGAACCATTCCGTTCGATTCTGTCTGTTCATCTTTTCTCCTCCCATGAAAAGCCCCCGGTCAACAATAAACCGAGTGCCTTATCGTTTTAATCTTCCGTACAACAGACTCACCGTGATGCGACCGCAACGTGATGGAGCCGTTAACCTCCCATTCGAGCTCTGACGCTCATCATTCCG
>JACQCH010000036.1 GCA_016201735.1 Candidatus Omnitrophota bacterium | reverse complement strand
TCGCATCGGCCAGACGAAAAGGGTTCAGGCCCACAAGTTCATCTGCCTGGGAACCCTGGAGGAAAAGATCGACCAGATGATCGAATCCAAGATGGCGTTGGGCGAGAAGATCCTGGGTGCCGGCGAGCAACACCTGACCGAGCTTTCCAACGCTCAGCTTAAGGAGATCTTCACATTGCGCGCAGAGGCCTTCGAGGCGATGGGATGAGCTGGGACTGGCAACCGTACTATCGGAAGTCAACGCCGCGCAAGGTGACGGGTGGACTGCGGCTCTGGAAAAATCGGGGAGAGATTGCCGATTCCTGGTGGGGGAAGCGCTGGATCGAGGTGTTGGAATCTTTTGGCTGGCACACCCGTCTTGAACGGGGACGGCGTTACGCCCGTGGTGGGCAGGTGGCCTCGATCCAGGTGGAGCCGGGTGCGGTGTTGGCTCAGGTGCAGGGATCCAAACGCAAGCCTTATGAAGTCCGGATCGCCCTGCACCCCTTTTCGCGAAAGGATTGGGGGCGTATCTTGGACGCCTTGGCTGGGAAAGCCTACTACTCGGCCAAGCTGCTCTCGGGAGAGATGCCACAGGAGATTGAGCAGACCTGCCGTCAAGTGAAACTCTGGCTCTTCCCCAGGTCCAAACGGGATCTCTCCACCGACTGCTCCTGCCCGGATTGGGAGAATCCCTGCAAGCACATCGCGGCCGCCTACTACATCTTAGCCCAGGAGTTTGATCGGGATCCCTTTCTCCTGTTTAAGATCCGGGGGCTCAGCCGGCAGGAGCTTCTCTCGGGACTCCGCTCCCGCCGGAAGGGAGGGGAGGGGGGAAACGAGTCGGATCCCGATCGGCTCAGGTTCCCTGGAGCCGCCAGGACAGCGAAAGAGCCGGTCTCTACCCGCGAGAATCTTGCGGATCGAGCAGAGGATTTCTTTCGTCTAGGGAAGGATCCCTCTTTGACTCGCGGCCTAACGCCGAATTTTTTTGAACGACTCCCGAAACCTGGAAGTAGGGTCAAGGAGCTTGGAGTTCCTCCCTTCTGGCAAGGCGAGATGGATTTCAAGGGAACCCTGACGCGCTGTTACCAGGCGGTCCGCCATCGCTCTCTGTCGCTGATGTCGCAGGAAGTCAGGCCGACAGGGCCACGGCGGGAAGCTGGCGGGCGAGCTGGGCCGCCTCCTCGGTGAGGCACCAGGCCCGGAAATCGTCGAGGAATTGAGTTACGGCCTGATCTAAGGGGAGTTCAAAAATCGTCCCGTCGGCCCCGCCATTCTTGCAGTTGGCCGATTTCGACCAACCAGTTGAATGGCTTACGATAAACGGGTGTGGGAGTTACGTCCTTCAGCGTGCAGTTCCAAAGTAAGAATTTGAGGATTTCCTGTTTCTCGTCGGGCAATCCTGCAACGTACAACGGCACTAGCCGTTGCGCCAGTTCCAAAATCTTGATCCCTTCTTCCATATAACCCTGGTTCGCCTGCTGGTGGCGCCCCAACTGCATCCGGATCTCGTCTTGTTCTTTTCGCCATTCCGCCGACTTCTGTTCCCACAACTCCGTCGGAACCTTGCCGTCCAACTTATCCAGGTAGATCTGGTCCAACCTCTGCTGAAGCTGCGCGTAGCGGCCGTTGAGGCCCTTAATCTGCGCGTCGTGGTAGGCCTGCTCATCCTGATGGCTCTGCCGCAGCAGATCCTTCAACCATTCCATCCGTTCATCGCCAATCGAGACGGCCTCCACCACTTCGCGCATCTTGGATTCCAACACCTGTTCTGAAACGTAGGATTGTCCGCATTTGCCTCGGAACTCGGTGCATCGGTAATAGACATACTTGCGTTTGGCAAGCCCGGCGGTGATCCGGCAACCGCAGCGGCCGCAGCGCATCAGGTTCCCAAACGCGAAACTGTGCCGCCGTGTTTTGGCCTTGTTCAGACTGGCAAAGACCGCCTGCACCCGATCGAACAGCTCTTTCGAAATAATTGGCTCATGAATCCCTGGCCAAATCTTCCCTTTCCACCGGAACATCCCGTAATAAATCGGATTCTTGAGGATCCGCTCCACCTCGCTCTTGGAAAGCTGCCGTCCCGAGCGACGGCCGGCGAGGCCCGCCTCCCGGGCCACCTGCCGAAGTTGCCGCAGCGAGTAACGGCCCGTCGCATGCAGCTCGTACAGCCGCTTCACTGCCGGTGCCTCTTTCTCATCTGCTTCGATCCGATGAATCAACAGGTTGTTCTTGTAGCCGATTGGGGCGATGGACGGGTACTCCCCTTGCGCTGCCTTTTCTCCCTGGCCCTTCCGGACTTCTTCGGACAGGTTGTCGATGTAGTTCTTGGCCATGAGCGCCTTAATCCCGAAGATAAACTTCTCGTGGGATCTGGACTCCTTGCTCAGCTCCGCGTTCTCCTTGACCAACACGATCACCAGGTCCCGGGTACTCATCAGATCGTCCAGGATAGCGATGTCCCGGAAGTTGCGCGAGAGCCGGTCGGCCTTCTCGCAGAGCAGGTAACGCACCTGTTGGTTGTCTTTGAGGTAGGCCAGCATCTCATTGAAACCGGACCGCCCTGCCTGCTTAGCCGTCTCGGCGTCTGTGAACTCCCGCGCTACCTGGAGTTCTTTCCGGAGCGCCGCCTCCCGCAGGAGTTTGAGCTGGGCAGGGATGGAAAACCCTTCTTGCTCCTGCTCCTTGCTGGAGACCCGAGCGTAGACGACGGCCTGATTTCCATTCGGCGATAATCCCATCATCAGCCCAAGGGTACCAGCCGGGGTTCAGGAATCAAGGCCAAAAGTGAAGAAACTGGTTTTCCAATCTCACCCTCGATTCTTCGATTCAAAGAATTTCTCTAACCCTCTGTGCTTCTTTAGGAAAGCTCCAAAACGCCTCAAAAGCCTTTTTCAAACCGTTCGATCTCGGAGCACCTTACCCCCCGAACTCTCCATTGGTTGGTTTCCAATCCGGGTACTCCAAAACATAGAGGGTTTGTAGTTCTTCTTCTGTTAATCTGACGTAGGTACGTAACCAATGAATCAGCTCTTGGGTCGGTTTCTTCCAAGCTTTGTATTGCCGTTGGCTGTAGTAGAAAGAGGTCCTCGTCAGCTTCTCTGGAATTAGGTATTCGATCACGACTGTCCGGTTATAACTCGAATAGCATCTGTTGGTTCTGATTTTGGTTCGTTTGTTTTTGTTCCGGCATTTTCAGACATGCTCGGAGAAGCGGCGTTTTTTCGAATGCCGTGACGCTTAAAATCTGGAGAAAAGT
>JACQCH010000038.1 GCA_016201735.1 Candidatus Omnitrophota bacterium | reverse complement strand
GGGCGGGGTGAACTGTACGACTTTCCATGGAGAGGCCTGTCGGGTTTGGCCACCTGCCCATACTCTGACATGGTCAATGTGAATACCCCATCCAATGAGGCCCGATGCCGGGAGACAGCCCACCCCCGACAGGACCCCGATCGAGCGGGTCTGAGAACCCCGCCCCGAGCTGGAGCCACTGCGATGCCGGGAGCCAGCCCAGCGCGGCCACGGGAGGTTTTGAAACCAGCTATCTTCTGGTTGGCAGGCCTGGTTATTCTGTCCATCGCATCCTCTCCGCCGTCTGGATCCAAGAGTACCGGCCCGGAGCTGCCGTCCCTTGCTCCCTGGAGCCCCAAGGACCGGATCCTGGTGGTGGCACCCCATGAGGACGACGAGGCGCTGGGGGCCGGCGGGGTCATTCAGCAGGCAGTTTCCGCAGGGGCGGCGGTGCGGATCGTGTACCTGACTTACGGCGATTACAACGAGCTCGCCTTCCTTCTTTACCGGAGACGCCTTTGGCTGAGTCCCGCGATCAATGAGAAGATGGGAGAGCTCCGCCGGCAGGAGTCGACTCAGGCGATGGCCGCCCTGGGAGTTCCCGCCCAACAGCTGATCTTTCTGGGATATCCGGATGGCGGAACGCTCGAAATTTGGAAGCAGCACTGGGGCCCTTCTACGGCTCCCCTGCAGAGCCTGTCGACCCGGAAGACCCGGGTCCCGTATGCTGAATCTCTCTCCTATAATAAACCCCACAAGGGGGAGTCCATCCTGGCCGACATGGAGCATCAACTGCTCGATTTCAAACCGACCCACATCTTCGTGACTCAGCCGGTGGATGCCCACCCGGATCACAAGGCCGCATTCCTGTTCCTCCAAGTGGCGCTCCTCAACGTCGCTGACGTGCTCCCGAACGCTCAGCTCCTCACTTATCCGATCCACATCGGGAGATGGCCTCATCCAAAAGGGTTCCGGCCGGAGGACTGGCTCTCCATCCCAAAATTGTTGGCCGATGAAGCCGTTCCCTGGCGGTCTGTTGAGCTGACCCCGGAGCAGGTCCGCCGGAAATACGAGGTGATCTCTCTTTTTAAGACCCAGATGGTGGACAACGCCCGTTGGCTCACCTCCTTCGCCCGCCGAAACGAGCTGTTCATGACGCCGGTTCCGACGCGCCTCGAGGATGATCTTTGGAGTCCAAGCAGTGGAATGCTTCCCCCTCCCGAAATCGAGGAGTCTGAGCAGGAAAGCCCCATCGGGAATCTCGGCGGCGTCTCATTCGAACGGTCGCCGAAAGGCCTGGCGATCCAAGTGGCTTTGCGCCAATCGATCGAGCAGGAGGCGGGATTCTCGATCTACGCCTTCGGATACCGGCGCGATCGGCCGTTTGAAGCTATGCCCAAGATCCACCTTCGATGGAGCATGGAACACCTTCTCACCTGGAATCAGAAAGTTCTTATCCCTCACGAGGGGGTCAGGGTAGAGAAAGATCACCTGAAGGTCACTGTGATCATTCCCTGGGAGATGTTGGGCGCCCCCGAAGCGATCTTCGTGCAGACCCAGGGGCTGCTGGGCGGGATCCCGGTTTCGCAGACGGCGTGGCGGCTGCTCACCCAGAACCGATGACCGCTCCCCTGATTCGTTCCTATGATCCGAAAGACCGGGCAGCGGTGCGGCGGATCTCCTGTGAAACCGCCCTGTATGGGAACCCCATTGATCCGTTGTTCGAAGACCGGGAACTCGTGGCGGACCTTTTGGTCCGCTATTACACCCAGTTTGAGCCGGAATCCCTCTGGGTCGCCGAGGCGCAAGGGCAGGTGATCGGCTACCTCACCGGCTGCAGAGACAGCCGAAGGTATGAACGGCTGTTCAGGTGCCGCATCCTCCCCCTCCTTCTGGTCGGCTTCCTGACCCGCGGCCACTGGCATCATGGACGAACCCTTCATCTGCTCTTGCGGATCTGGAGGTCGGAGCGCCGATGGTCCGGTGCCCGCCGGTCCGCCTGCGCGGGATACCCGGCTCACTGTCACCTCAATCTGGACCGGGAATTCCGGCAGGCCGGCACCGGCTCCGGACTCCTGAAAGCCTTCCTGAACCAACTGCAGTCACTTCACGTCCCCGGCATCCATATTGTCACAGCAACAGACCAGGGGAAACGGTTCTTCACCCGGGCTTCATTCCGTCTCCTGATGAAGTACCGCCCGGTGCCCTTGCCGGAGACAGAACCGCGGGAGGTCTGGGTGATGGGCAAGAAACTAAGCATCTTGACGGATCACTGAATCTGAGGTATCTTCATCACAAATCCCATGCGATTCCGAGCGGTTCTGGTTCTTGTCTTGTGTATGAGCGTGCTGTTGTTGGCGATCGGAGCAGGCCTTCTCCATATCCACGATGAGTCAACAGCCAACCAGGCGGAAACCTGCTATCTCTATAAAATACTAGAAGAGAACCTCGCCGCTCTTCCTGTTTCTCCCCTCATCGCCGACCCTGTTCTTTTCATCGCTCCCTGCATCTTTCACCCGTGCGTATCCCATCATGAAGTCTTTGTTGTTCGTCCCGCCTTTCCACGAGCCCCTCCTGCCTTGGTCTTCCCGATGATTTCCATCTAGATTCTGGTATTCTTTAGAACAGTTTTTTCACGTTTCTCAAACTGAATAGGGAGGGTAATCGGATGCGAAACTTTAAACTGTTTGTGCTCTTCGTGGCTGTGGTGTTGATGAACGCAACAACAGCCATGGCTGCCGACTATGGGACAACGACAACATCGACTTCGACAACCGATGCTGCGGCACCTTCTGCACCGGCTAAACCGGCATCCCCCGCAATGAAACCAGCCGCTAGACCGGTCAAGAAGAGTTGGACACCCGCTAAGACGTCAAAGGCTCCCAAGGCCTCTACGAAGAAGACAAAGACCGTCAGCACCGTAACGGTCCCTGCTGCGACGGCTTCGACAACCGCCGGCAAATAAGCGGGATCCTTACTATAGGACAAACGCAGAAAGTCGTGTGCGCCCCGTTCGTGCTGAGCTTGTCGAAGCATGAACGGGGACGGGTCTCAGCCGTTCACCCTTCGACAGGCTCAGGGTGAACGGGCTTGTCACAATATTAAACACGTTTGCTATCACCCGAAATGACATCCTCTTCCGACTCCAATCCTTGGATTGTAAAAGCAGGGTACTGGCTCACGAAACGGCGCGGAATCTTGTTATCACCGCTTTTCGCGGTTGCCCTTCTCTCCAGCCGACGGGCCCCCTCTCTCCGGATGGAACTGCTTCAAGACATGGCTGGACTGCTCTCTCTCTTCGGCGGAACCTGGCTGCGGTTAGTTGCCGCCAGCTACCATGACAGCAGCCATAACCGGGAGCCGATCACCGCGGGCCCCTATGCCTGGGTGCGGCATCCCTTGTACCTGGCCAATTTCCTCATCGGGCTTGGGATCGTTCTCATCGCCGGCTGGCGGCCCATGGTGATCTTCTACTGCCTCTTTTTTCTACCTCTTCACTTTCTGATTGCGCGAGCGGAAGAGGTGCATCTGACCGGCCTCTACGGGGGGAAATACGAGGTTTACCGCTGCGCGGTCCCGGCAATATTGCCGTGGTGGCCTTTTAAAGGCCCCCGTTATGGAAGCCGGAATCCGTTCAAGCTGAAGAAAGGACAGGAGTGGCTGAAGGTGGCCGGTTATCTGGCCGGAATCTTGGGGATCCTGTGCTTCAAACAATTCCGCCAAAATCTGGAACTCCCTTTTCTGCAGGAACCCCTGCCTCCTCTGGGGTACGCCGTGGGATTGACCCTGGTTCTATTGATGGTGATCTTCCGTCCCAAGATGCGTTCCTCTCTCCTTCGCGCCTTCCAGACCGGTTTGTCAACCGCCATTATTCTGTTCCTGGCCCTCCATCTGCCCGGCGTCTGGCCGGAGGGCCGTGGTGCGGCCTCCTCCAGCCGCAGCCGCTGGGAAGTTCCCCGACACCTCCGACCGTAAGAGCTGGTTGCAGAACCTCCCGTGGCCGCGCTGGGCGGATTTGCCAGCCGCGCAAGGCGCGAGGAGGAGGCGTAGCCGAAGGAGCGCTACGCCGACGACGAGCAACGCAGCACGGCGAAGCAAATCCACCCAGCCCTTCGGGTTGCGGTGGCAGGATGCTGTCTCCGGCGTCGCTCCTCCTCGACGTACTCCAGGGAGTACGCCGTCGTCGTCGCTCCTGGGATCCGGCGGCCCGGCGCTCGCAACGCGGCTCACGCGAGGTTCTGCAACCAGCTCTAAGAATCCCCTTGACAGGGGAGGCCTCCGTACTGATAATGAGACTCGATCTCATTTGAATGAACTGGAGTCTCAATTCAATGAAGCCCGAACCGGAAGTTATCCTTTTCCCGAAGCACGCGCGGCGGCCGCAGCAGTTTAAGGCCTGGCTGTCGGCGATCCTCCAGATGTTCCAGGAACACCTGGGGCGCCAGGGATTGAAGCTCACCCGCCAGCGGGAGGAGATCCTGCGCTGTCTCATGGCCGCGGAGCGGCATTTGGGAATCGACGAGCTGTACCTGGTCTTGAAGAAACAGGACCCTTCCATCGGAAGGGCGACGATCTTCCGGACGATCAAGCTCCTCCAGGAATGCGGCCTTGTGGCCGAGGTGGGGACGGCCAACGGCCGTTCGAAGTTTGAGCTGAAGGCCGACCGGCCTCATCACGACCACATGATCTGCATCGAGTGCAGCCGGATCATTGAATTCCAGAGCCCCATGATGGAACGGTTCCAGGACGGAGCGATCCGCCGGCACGGATTCGTGGCCCTCTGGCACCGGCATGAAATCTTCGGCCGCTGCCGGGACTGTTTGAAGCACCCCTCTTCGGAAGAAGACACGAAGTTTCGAGTTGGTCAAGCCGACCAGGCCACTGGAGGCTGAAAGAAGGGCTCACAGAGAAGGGACTCGCGGGACACCGACCAGTTCATTACGCAATTTTTATAAATGAGGGGCCTTTCTTCCCAATGAGCATTATTGAAATGAGCACAGTCGCTGGGGAAATTCTGTCGGCACTGGAGAGGACAAAGGGGACCATGCGCCTTGCGGAATTCGCCCACCGCCCTTCCTGTTCGCGGGATGTGGTGCTGATGGCTTTGGGATGGCTGTATCAAGAAGGTCTGATCACGGTCCATCCGGTCATCGGAGATTGGTTGGTGAGAACCAGGGTGGGGGAGGGGCTTAAAGCTCCTTCGCGAACTGAAGAAGTGAGTTGCATGGTATGAAATTCCATTCTGTTTGGATAGGCCTGATGGCCTTGCTAGTCGCCGGCTGTGCCCATGCGTCTTACTCCGGAAATCGCCTGGCACAGGAGTCGGCTGTTTGTCGGCACTGCAACTGTTACATGCCAGTGGCTTCGGATCCGATGTCGACCTGCTCGGCCTGCGACTGCGGTTATGCCTCTTCTCGTTGCTATCGAGGCCAATAAATGAATGCCCCCGCTTTAGTTTCACTTCTTGAGCGTGCTTTGAAGAATTTGCGCTACGGGCATATTCAACTTGTTGTTCATGACGGACAATTAGTCCGGATGGAGCGCGTCGAGCGCATCCGTCTGGATAAGAGTGAAAACCTGCTGACCGGATCTGCCGGAAGCGAAAAAACACCCAGTTGCTTCGCCGACCCCGAACAGGGGAGGACAGCTTTAAACTCAGAGGGGAAAGCATGAAACTTCGACGTGTAACCGGAGGATTGGCGCTTCTTTTTGCGATTCTAGTGGCTCAAGGAACCGCCTTAGCCCATCAACGGGATTACATCTTCAACCAGAGTTACTACACGACCCGCAAAGGGGAATTTGAGGTGGAGCTTTACAACGATTTCAACATGCCGAACACCGAGAAGAGCAACACTTTTAATTCCTTGCACCAGGTGGAGCTGGAATACGGCATCACGAGTCACCTTCAGTTGGCCTACTATGAAGTCATCAAATGGAACAGGGCCAAAGACTGGCAACGGGACGCATTGAAGATCGAGGCGAAATACCGTTTTCTTGAGAGCGGCGAACTGCCGGTCGACATCGCTCTCTACGGAGAATACAAGAATCCCAATGGTCGACAGGATAAGGCCAGTGACGAGATCGAGGGTAAGCTCATCTTAAGCCGCGACTTCGGACTCTGGAACGTGACCGCTAACCTAATCACCGAGCGAAAAATCAACGAGCACGAAGATCTGCAGTGGGAGTACACGTTGGGAGTCAGCTATCCATTGAATTCAAAGGTCCGGCTCGGTTTGGAACTCAAAGAAACGTTGGGAGATCAAGGTGAGTTTGGTATTCATCGCAAGGAACATGAACTACAGTTGATGCCGGTCATTGCTGCAAGTTTCACGCCGCACAGCCGGATCTTGTTCGGCCCGGCGGTCGGGCTCACGCATGCAGCCAATGACCTACAACTGAAAAGCATCGTAGAGATTGAATTCTAATAACCCGCTGGCGCTTGCCTGGCACACCAAGGAGATGACTCGATGAATGTGAACTTTCAGCCATGGCTTTTGGGCCTCATCGCGGGGGCAACCATTTTCCTCGGGCTGCCCATCGCCCGCCTAAGCCACGTGAATACCCGGACCAAGGCCTTTCTGAATGCGATCTCAACCGGCATCCTGATCTTCCTGCTGGTGGAGATCACTGGCCATCTGATCGATGAGATTGAGGGATTGGTGGAAGCCGCCGCACAGGGAAGCAGGGGATGGCTCAAAATCTCCCAATACGGCGGTCTGTTTATCACCGGATTCTCCCTCGGGCTTCTCGGGCTTGTCTTCTTCGAGAGCCGATTCATCGGATCGGCCAAGGACGAAGACACGGCCCCCGCGACCCGGGCGAAACAGATCGCCCTGATGATCGCCATCGGCCTGGGGCTCCACAACCTCAGCGAGGGGCTCGCCATCGGGCAAGGGTACGCCGCCGGCGCGATTCAGCTGGCCTGGCTGTTGGCGATCGGCTTCGCCCTCCACAACGCCACGGAAGGGTTCGGCATCGCGGCCCCCTTATCGGGTCACCGGGTGAGCTGGGGTTATTTAAGCTTAATGGGATTGATCGCCGGGGGTCCGACCTTTCTCGGAGCGACGATCGGCAGCTGGTGGGTGAGCAAGCCGACGGAGATCTTTTGCCTGGCGCTGGCGGCCGGAACGATCCTTTACATTGTGGGGGAACTGCTCCACCTGGGCCGGGTTTTGAAAGGGGAATCGATCGTGGAGATCGGCCTGTTGATCGGTTTCTTCGTGGCGATGGCTTCCGACTTCGCCGTCTCAGCGGCGGTGGAGGTCACCGCCCAGCATGCGCCGCGCCACGGCGGCACCTTCGGAGACGCCAACGACATCTTCCATTACGAGCTGGTCCGGCAGCCGGAGGACCGGCTCCTTCTTTACGTGAACGACCATCACAATCTCCCGCTGGATGTCCGGACCCTGCAGGGCCGGTGGACGCTGGATCCGGACGGACGAACCCCGGTCACCGGATCCTTCACCCCATCCCCTGACGGGGCTTATTTTCTCTCTCCCTTGCCGGCCCGGTTCCATCAAACCAACCCCCTCCCGGTGAGGGTATCCATCCTTAAGGGGAGCGACTGGGTGGAGATGGAGTTCTTTCTTGCATTATCGCCGACGACTGATAAAATAGGCGTTTCCGATGATAAGAGCTGAAACCATGGTTCCCAAACCAAACGAAATACCCAGGCAATGGCACCTGATGGACGCCGAGGGGCAGATTTTGGGCCGCTTGGCGACACGGGTCGCTGTGCTTATCAGGGGCAAGCACAAACCGATCTTCACCCCTCATTTGGACTGCGGCGACAACGTCGTGGTGGTCAATGCCGACAAGATCCAGGTTACCGGAACCAAGATGGATACGAAGATTTACCAACGGTATTCCGGATATCCCGGCGGCTTGAAGAAAGAGCCGCTCGAGCGCCTCCTGCACCGCCGGCCCACGGAGGTCATCCGGCGGGCGGTGATCGGCATGCTGCCCAACGGGCCTTTGGGGAATCGGGTGGCGAAGCATCTGCACATCTACGCGGGCGCCGAACACCCCCACGGCCCCCAACTGAAATCAGGAAAGGCCAAAAAATGATCACGGGCCGGCGCAAGAGGGCAGTCGCCAGGGTACAGTTAAAGCCGGGAACGGGTCAAATCATCGTCAACGGCCGGAAGGTGGATGAATACTTCCCTCGACCTTCCCTGCAGTCCATGATTCAGGAACCGTTCAAAGCGACGCAAACCCTGGGCCGATTTGACTGCATCGCTCACGTGGCCGGAGGGGGAATCGCCGGCCAGGCCTCGGCCCTGCGACATGGATTGGCCAGGGCCTTAGGGGCGACGGACGAGAATCTCCGAGTCCTGCTGCGCAAGTCCAGCTTCCTGACCCGGGACTCTCGGGTCAGGGAAAGAAAGAAATACGGCCAGAAGGGGGCGCGTAAGCGGTTCCAGTGGACTAAACGTTAATTTCAAGGTCCTAAAGACCTATCCTTTGAAAGGGTCTTCGGACCCGATGGATGAAAAAGGATAGGTTTTTTTATGAAAATTAAGGTTGGGATTGTCGGTGTCACCGGTTACGTCGGCCAGGAGCTGCTGCGAATCCTCCTGCGGCATCCGGCCGTCTCGGTCGAATACCTGGGGTCCAGGCAATTAAAGAAACCGGCCCCCGCCGGAGAGCTTCTGCCCTCTTTCAGGGGTACGAACGATCTTAAGGTCCATCCGTTCAGGATAACCTCAGCCCTGGATGCCTGCGAGCTGTTGTTTCTGGCCCTGCCTCATGGGATCGCCATGGAATTGGCCCCGCAGATTTTAAGAAAGCGGACCGCCCGGATCGTGGACTTAA
The DNA here is from genome assembly GCA_016201735.1 of Candidatus Omnitrophota bacterium. Taxonomy (GTDB): domain Bacteria; phylum Omnitrophota; class Gorgyraeia; order 1-14-0-20-64-10; family 1-14-0-20-64-10; genus JACQCH01. The sequence continues at coordinate 99,536 of JACQCH010000038.1, read as the reverse complement.
GCGCCGATTTCCGGCTCCGCTCGGCCGGTCAATATCAACAGACCTACCGCCTCAAGCACAAGGCATCCCCGCTTCTGCGCGAAGCCGTGTATGGGCTTCCGGAATGGAACCGGGATAAAATTAGCCGGAGCCGCCTTGTGGCGAACCCCGGCTGTTATCCAACCGCGGTTCTGTTGGGGCTGGCGCCGCTGGCGAAGGAACGGCTTCTAAAGAGAGAGGGGCTCACCGTGGATGCCAAGTCCGGAGCGACCGGAGCCGGACGGTCACTGAAAGAGGATCTCCTTTTCTGCGAAGTGAACGAGAACCTCCGGGCCTACCGGGTCAATGCCCATCAGCACATCCCGGAGATGGAACAGCAGATGAAGGAACTCTCCGGCGCTCCCATCCGGATGTCGTTTGTCCCTCACTTCGTCCCGATCAACCGTGGCCTTTACGCAACGATCTATGCTCCCTTGTCCCGGCCTTTGACGGAGCGCCAGTTAAGATCCATTTACCGGAAATGGTACTCGAAGGAACCGTTTGTCCGCCTTCTTCCCGAAAGGGTATGGCCCCAGGTGAAATCGGTCGCCGGGTCCAACCGATGCGAGATCGGGCTCCAGAGGGACCGACAAGAACAGAGGGCATTGATCATCACGGCGATAGATAATCTCGGCAAAGGGGCGGCGGGCCAGGCGGTCCAGAACATGAATCTCCTCTGCGGCCTGGAAGAAACCGAAGGGCTGCTGGGGTGACCCGGGTCCCCGGAGGAATCACCGCCCCCGCCGGGTTTTCGGCCTCCGGCGTTTCCTGCGGAATCAAGAAACGGGGAAAGGATCTGGCCGTGATCTTTTCCGACCGGCCGGCCGCCGCCGCAGGAATCTTAACAAGAAACGCCCTCCGGGCCCCCTGTGTGATCCGGGCCGAGAACTTGTTGAAGAAGTCGGCCGCGCAGGCCGTCGTCGCCAACAGTGGGAATGCCAACTGCTGTACCGGCCGGCGGGGACGGCAGGATACACAGAAGACGGCCGACTGGCTTGGGAAAAGGCTGGGGATTCCGGCGAGCCGGATCTTCGTCGCCTCCACCGGCGTGATCGGCCGCCCTCTTCCAATGGACCGGGTGCGGGAAGGAATTGAGAAGGCCTCACAGACTTTAAGCCGGAAGGGGAGCCTCGCCGCCGCGGAAGCGATCATGACCACCGACACCCGCCCAAAGGAAATCGCTGTGATGCTCAAGATCAGAGGATCCCCCGTCACGGTGGGAGGAATCGCCAAGGGCTCCGGGATGGTCTGCCCCCAGATGGCAACGATGCTTGCATTCCTCACCACCGACGCCCGGGTGGAGCCGGCCTCTCTGGCCAGCGCCATCCGGTCCGCCGCGGCCGGTTCCTTTAACGCCATCACAGTGGATGGAGAAACCTCCACCAACGACATGCTCCTGATCCTGGCCAATGGGGCCTCCGGTTCTCCGACGATCCGGAAGGGGAGTTCCCTCTTCCCTCCGTTTTTGGCCGCGGTCGATCAGGTCTGCAGATATCTGGCTCATGAGATCGTCCGGGACGGAGAGGGAGTGACTCGATTGATGACGGTGCGGGTGACCGGCGCCGCAAACCGGCAAGAAGCCGACCGGGTCGCGCGAGCCGTCGCTAATTCCGTTCTGGTCAAGACGATGGTGGCGGGGCGGGATCCCAACTGGGGACGGGTGGCGGCGGCCGTCGGAGCATCGGGGGTGCCGGTCATTCCCCACCGCCTGACGATTCATCTGGGGAAGATCGTTGTGTTTCATCGGGGAGAACCGACCCGGCTGCCGCGGGAGAGGCTCCTTGAACAGGTGGATCATCCTCAGGTGGAGATCGGAATCGACCTGGGATCCGGCCGCGCCCGAACTGAAATTCTAAGCGGCGATCTGACGGAAGGGTACATCCGGATCAATGCCAAGTACACCACTTAAAAACAGGATTGCTTCGGCCCCTGCGGGGCATCGCAATGACAGGGGGAAGTTTGTGGCCGTTGTCCGGAAGGCCGACATTCTCCTGGAAGCCCTTCCTTATCTGCAGGCGTTCCGGGGAAAAACCTTTGTGATCAAATACGGAGGGTCGGCTCTGGCCGATCCGAAGAAACGCCGCGCTCTGCTGGAGGACATCGTCTTTCTGTCCGTCGCGGGAATCCGGCCGGTGCTCGTGCACGGCGGAGGGGCGGAGATCTCCCGGCGGATGAGCCGCCGGGGCAAACCGGCCCGGTTTATTCAGGGGCTCCGGGTCACCGACAAGTCCACCCTTCAATTGGTGGTCGGCTCCCTGATCAAGGTCAACCGGATGTTAACCCGGGAACTGAAATCGCTCGGGGCCCGGGCGCAGGGGCTGGTCGGCAACGAGGGGGGGCTGATTCATGCCGAGCCTTATTCGATTCCCGGAGAAAATCTGGGGTTCGTCGGCACGGTCACGGGGGTCAACACCGGCCCGATCCAGCGGCTTCTGGTTTTGGGGGTAATCCCGGTGGTCGTCCCCATCGGATCCGGATGGAACGGCCAAGTTTATAACATCAATGCCGACGAAGCGGGCGCGGCGATGGCCGCAGCTCTGAAAGCGGAGAAGTTTGTCCTGGTCACCGACGTTCCGGGAATTCTTTATTATCGACAGAAAACAGCGCCACTTTTAGCTGGAAATGGAGAATTGATATCAACTCTCACTATAGACCGAGCAGAACGGTTGATAAAAGACGGGATTGTTCATGGCGGGATGATCCCCAAGACGAAGGCCTGCATCCAGGCGCTGAAAGGGGGAGCCCGGAAGACCCACATGATTGACATCTCCGTCCCTCACGGGCTTCTGCTGGAAATCTTTACCGACCGGGGAGTCGGAACGGAGATTGTCGGCCGATGCTGAACCGCCACAGTTATTTTCCTCTTTGGCGGTTCAGGGGAGCCGTGCGCCGAGCGGAGCGAGGGAGAGCGAGGGCGTCGGCCCGAGCGACAGCACGGCCGGGAGGCCGACCCGAAGGCCGTCCAGCGGACGGCCGGAGGGCGCATTCCTTGAAGACTCACGAGATCGCCCATCTGTACGAACGGTACGCAATCCCTGTTTACAACCGGAACGGGATCGCCGTCGCCCGGGCCTTCGGCTCCTTGGTCTGGGATCAGGAGGGCAGGCGGTATCTGGACTTCTTTCCAGGGTGGGGAACCAATTCCCTGGGGCACTGCCATCCCAGAGTCGTCCGGGCCATCCGAACCCAGGCCGAGCGGCTGATCCATGTCCCCAACACCTTTTACCATGAGCCGCACGCCCGGTTCGCCCAGGCGCTGGTCGAGTCCAGCATCGATGGGAAGGTCTTCTTCACCAACAGCGGAGCCGAAGCGGTGGAAGCGGCGATCAAGCTGGCCCGGAAGTTCGGAAGTCCTAAAAGATGGGAGATCATCACCACGGAGAATTCCTTTCACGGGCGGACCCTCGGAGCCCTGGCCGCCACCGGCCAATCCAAATACCAGAAGGGGTTCGAACCGGCCCTGCCCGGTTTCCGCCACGTTCCGTTCAACTCGATCGCAGCGGTGAAGAAAGCCCTCCGTCCCCGGACCGTCGCCGTCATGCTGGAACCGATTCAGGGAGAGGGCGGCATTCACATCGCCTCCCCGCAATATCTCCGGCAGCTGCGCCGTCTTTGCGACGAGAAAAATCTTCTTCTCATCTTTGATGAGATCTCCACCGGGATGGGCCGCACGGGAACTCTGTTCTGCTTCCAGCAGTACCGGGTGATTCCAGACATCCTCCTTTTGGGAAAAGGGATCGCGGGGGGCGCCCCCCTGGGTGTTCTCGTCGCCGGGCGGCACATTTCCGACACCTGGGAGAAATCGACCCACGCGACCACCTTCGGCGGGAATCCCCTGATGACTGCCGCCGGGCTGGCCGCCCTCGAGGCGATTCGGAAAGAGAAACTCCTCTCCAATGTCCGGAAACAGGGCCGATACCTCCTGACAAAGCTGGAACAGCAGCGGCGGCGGAATCGGATCATCCGTCAGGTGCGGGGCAGGGGACTGATGATCGGCATCGAATTGGATCGCCCCGGAGCCCCTTTTGTGAAGGCCGCCGCTCAAAAGGGTCTGCTGATCAACTGCACGCAGGAAAAGATCCTCCGGCTGTATCCGGCCTTCACGGTCACGAAGCGGCAGTGCGATCAGGCCTTGAAGATTCTGGAGAAGGCCCTCGCGGCAAAATGAAACCCAGACATCTGCTGACGGTCAGGGATTTAAAACCGTCTCAAATCCAGGGGCTCTTGAACTCTGCCGCCGATCTTAAGCGGAACCGAAAAGAAATCGATCCGTTGGCCGGCAAGACCCTGGGCCTGTTGTTCCAGAAACCGTCGGTCCGGACTCGGGTCTCTTTCGAAGTCGGCATGGCCCAGCTCGGAGGCCGCTCTCTTTACATCGGGCCGGTGGAACTGCAGGGGGGACAGCGGGAATCAAGCAAAGACCTGGCCCAAGTGCTTTCCCGCTACCTGGATGGAATCGTTGCCCGAACCTTCTCGCACGAGCAGGCCGAGGAGATGGCCGCCTGGTCGAGGATTCCGGTCATCAACGGCCTGTCGGACTTCGCTCATCCTTGCCAGGCCCTGAGCGACCTGTTCACGATTCAGGAAAAATTCGGCCGGCTCAAAGGAGTGCGCTTGGCCTACATCGGAGACGGGAATAACGTTTGCCATTCCCTCCTGGAGGCCTCTGCGCTGATGGGAGCCCAGTTGGCGGTCGCTACTCCTCCGGGATACCGGCCTGACCGATCCGTGGTCCAATGGGCTCTCGCGCAAGCCAAGAAATCCGGAAGCCGGATTCTCCTATCGATGAAACCGAAAGAGGCGGTCCGAGAAGCTCAGGTCGTCTACACCGACGTCTGGACCAGCATGGGGCAGGAAAGGGAGCAGGCCCAACGGAGAAAAGATTTCCGGGGATTTCAGGTGGATTCCTCCCTGCTCAAGCAGGCCGACAAGAAAGTTATCTTCATGCACTGCCTGCCGGCCCACCGGGGAGAAGAGGTTTCCAATGAAGTGATGGACAGCCGGTATGCAATCGTTTATGATCAGGCGGAAAATCGCCTTCACATGCAGAAGGCGATTCTTCTGACGCTGATGGGGAGAAGAACGTGAAAAGAAAACGGGTTATCTTGGCTTACTCCGGTGGGCTGGACACCTCCGTCTGCATCCGCTGGCTGATGGAGGCCGGCTGGCGGGTGACCGCCTTCTGCGCCGACGTCGGACAGGAGGCGGACTTTGGGCCGGTGAAGGAGAGGGCCCTTCGGTGCGGAGCTGAGAAGGTGATCGTCCAGGACCTGAAGGTCCCTTTTGTCCGGGACTACATCCTCCCGGCCCTGAAAGCCGGGGCGGTCTACGAGGGGAAATATCTGCTGGCCACGGCCTTGAGCCGACCCCTGATCGCCAAGGCGTTGGCCGAGGCCGCCCGGAAAGAAGGAGCTGCCGCCGTCGCGCATGGATGCACCGGGAAAGGGAACGACCAGGTCCGGATCGAGGTCTCCTTAAAGATCCTGGCACGGGGGCTCAAGATCCTGGCCCCGGTCCGGGAGTGGGAACTGAAATCCCGGCAGGAAGAGATCTCTTACGCCATCAAGAGGCGGCTTCCCATCGAATCAAAGAAGAAATCCCGATTCTCCATCGACCAGAATCTTTGGGGAGTTTCGATCGAGAGCGGTCCATTGGAAGACCCCTGGGTCGAGCCGCCTCAAGAGGCCTACCGGTGGACCACCGACCCGTCCAAAGCCCCGGTGAAAGGACAGCTCCTTCAGATCGATTTCAAGAAAGGGGTCCCGGTGAAATTGAACGGAACTCCTCTGCCTCTGCCGGCACTGATTCAGAAACTGAATCGGTGGGGAGCCCAGCACGGGGTGGGCCGGACTGATCTCATCGAAGATCGGCTGGTCGGAATCAAGTCCAGAGAGGTGTACGAAGCGCCGGCGGCGACGATTCTCCACGCGGCTCACCGAGAACTGGAACAGTTGACCCTGGACCGGGAGACGCTGATCTTCAAAGAGGGGGTTTCCCAGCGGTACGCCCGGATGATCTATGACGGGCTCTGGTTCACCCCGTTGAGGAAAGCGCTCGATGCCTTTGTCAAAAAGAGCCAGGAACGGGTCAGTGGAACCGTCCGGGTGAAGCTGTATAGAGGAAGCTGCATCCCGGTCGGCCGGCGTTCTCCCTATTCTCGTTATCAGGCGGCACTGGCCACCTACGGAGGGAAGGATCGGTTCGACCAGCGCTCCGCCACCGGTTTTATCGCCCTGTGGGGACTGCCCTACGTCAAACAGCCATGAGTAGAAAAAAGTTGTGGGGGGGACGGTTCAAACGGCCCACGGCCCAAGCGATTGAGCGATTTACCCATTCTTTATCGGTCGACCAGCGGCTGGCGCGGGTTGATCTGCTGGGATCCCTTGCGCACGCCAAGATGCTGGGGAAAACCGGAATTATCCTCCGGGCCGATTCTCAGAAATTGGTCCGGGCTCTTCAATCCCTGCTGAAGGATCTGGATCGGGGCCGGTTCAGACCGGACCCTTCCGCCGAGGACATCCATACCGCCATCCAGCTGGCCTTGGAGAGGAAGATGGGACAGACGGCCCAGCGTCTTCACACCGCCCGATCACGGAACGACCAGGTGGTCACCTCCCTCCGGCTCTTCTGCAAAGAGAAACTCCGAGAAATTCAGGGGTTGATCCAGCAACTTCAGAAACAGATCCTAGCCCAGGCCAAGAAATCGGGAAAATTGATTCTGCCGGGCTGCACTCATCTGCGCCACGCCCAACCGGTCCTCATCGGACATCATCTCTTGAGCTACCTCTCGATGCTCCAGAGGGACCGGCAGCGGCTGCAGGAGGCGCTGCAAAGGAGTGACGAGCTTCCGCTGGGTTCCGGGGCGCTGGCAGGAACCGGTCTGCCGATTGATCGGGCCTACGTCGCCAGGCAGTTGGGCTTCTCCCGGGTGATGGAAAATTCCATCGATGGGGTGAGCGACCGGGACTTCGTCGTCGAGATCCTCGGAGCCTTAGGCCTGCTCGCCGTTCACCTGAGCCGGATCGCCGAGGATCTGATTCTCTGGTCGACTGCGGAGTTCGGCTTCGTCTGGTTCGATGAGACCCTGCTGACGGGCAGCTCCATGATGCCCCAGAAACAGAATCCCGATTTCCTGGAACTGGTCCGCGGCGGATCGGCCCGGGTGATCGGAAATTTAACGGGAATCTTAACCCTCCTAAAAGGACTGCCCACCGGCTATCAAAGGGATCTTCAGAACGACAAGGAGTTTCTTTTTGAAGCGCTTGACCGGACCGAAGGGATGCTGACCGTGCTGGCTCATGGATTCCAGGGTCTCCATTGGAACAAGAAAAATCTGGACTCTCAATTGCGGGACGAATCCCTGTACGCCACCGATCTGGCCGAATACCTGGTGGCCAAGGGAGTCTCCTTCACCCAGGCCCACCGGGCGGTCGGGAAGCTGCTCTCTTACGCCGAGGGGCAGGGAAGCCGGCTCCGGTCTCTTCCGCTGGCCGCCTTCCACCGTTTTTCACCCGCTTTCGATCAGAAAGTCTACCGGCTCCTGGATCCGCTCGCCTCCGTCCAACGGAAAAGATCGGTGGGAAGCACCCATCCCCAAAGAGTTGCCCTCTCCATTCGCCGCTGGAAAACCGCGTTGAACCGGTAATCCCGATGCATCGCTTCTCGTTACGGAAAGACCATCTCTGGTGTGAGCAGGTCCCGGTTTCTAAAGTGGCCGGCGCCGTGGGAACTCCCCTGTACCTTTACAGCTACGGCACGCTCCTCGACCATTACAAGAAACTTCAGGCGGCCTTCAAATCGATCAAGCCCCTCATCTGTTTCTCCATGAAGGCCAACAGCAACCTCGCCCTCTGCCGGGCCCTGGCCAAAGCGGGGGCCGGCTTCGACGTGGTTTCCGGAGGAGAACTCCGGAAAATCTTGGGAATCGGCGCCGATCCGAAAAAGATCGTCTTCGCCTCGGTCGGGAAGACGGAAGGAGAAATCGAAGCGGCCGTCCGGGCCGGGATCCTCTGCTTCAACGCCGAATCGGTCCAGGAGGTTCAGCGAATTCAGGCAGTCTGCCAACGTCTGGGCCGCCGGCAGATGGTCATCCTCCGGCTCAACCCGGACGTCGACCCCCACACCCATGCCTTCATTACGACCGGCAGCCGCGCGAACAAATTCGGCATGGACGTGCGGACGGTGGAGTCGATCCTTCGAAGAGCGGCGGAATTTCCGGATCTGGAGCTGGGGGGCCTCCATGTCCACATCGGTTCTCAAATCCTCAAAGCGAAACCGTTCAAGGAAGGGATCACCAAGGCCCTCCAGGTGGCGGACAGGGCCCGCCGGTACGGGGTCAGTATCCGATGGCTCAACATCGGGGGAGGCCTTGGGATTGTCTATCGGCGGGAGACTCCGCAGACTGCGGCCGCCTACGCCAAGGCGGTCCTGCCGCTTCTCAAAGGGACGGGATTAAGGATCATCCTGGAGCCGGGCCGGTTCATCGTCGGAAACAGCGGCATTCTTCTCACCAAAGTCCTGTACCTGAAAGAAAGCCATGGGAAACAATTCGCCATCGTGGACGCCGGGATGAACGACCTGATCCGGCCCAGTCTGTACGGGGCCTATCATGAGATCGTGCCGGTCATTCAAAATCAATCTCGCTCCCGCAGACGAGTGCGGTATGATGTCGTAGGTCCGGTGTGCGAAAGCGGAGATTTCTTGGCGAAGGATCGGGCGCTGCCCCCCTTAAAGCCGGGCGATCTGTTGGCCGTCATGAGCGCCGGAGCGTACGGATTCACCATGTCGAGCAATTACAATTCACGGCCCAGGGCGGCGGAGGTTCTGGTGAAAGGGAAGATCTGGACCATTGTCCGCAAGCGGGAGAGCTACCAGGATCTCGTCCGGAACGAACGGATCCCGGCCTTCTTGAGATGACCCGAACCAGACAGATCCCATTCGTCAAAGTGGTCGGAAGCGGAAACGACTTCATTCTCGTCGACGCGCGGGGCAAAAACCTGCGGGCTTCCATCCCCTCCTTGGCCAAGACCTGGTGCGACCGGAAACGGGGAGTCGGGGCCGATGGCCTGCTCTGGGTCGCTCCCTCCAAGAAAGCGGACGCCCGGATGCGGGTCTTCAATCCGGACGGAAGCGAAGCGGCGATGTGCGGAAACGGCCTCCGGTGCGTCGCCTGGTATTTAAACCGGTACGCCGGTTTAAAGAACCACGGCAACGGGAAAAGACCTTTGCGGCTGGAAACAGGGGTGGGGATCCTGCAGGCCCAGGTCATCAAACCGGAAAATGTCCGGGTCCACCTGTCCATGCCGAGGAACTTAAGGTTGGGGATCCACCTGACCCTCCGCGGAGTCCGTTACGAGCTTCACGCCGTCAACACCGGAGTCCCACACGCGGTCCTGCCGACCCGCTCCCTGGAGCGGATCGATCTGGCCAGGCTAGGCCCCTCGATCCGGTCTCACCGGCTCTTTCAACCGGCAGGAACCAACGTGGACCTTCTTCGGATCGACGGCCCTCATCGAGCGGCGATCCGGACCTACGAGAGGGGTGTCGAGGCGGAGACGCTGGCCTGCGGAACCGGAGCGGTCGCTTCCGTCGTGATCGGGGCCGCCCTGGGACGGCTGCGGCCGCCGGTTCAGGTCGCAACCGCGAGCGGTGAGAGCCTGACCGTCGGGTTTGAGCCCACTCGGAAACCGTGGGAAGGGCTGTACCTGGAAGGGCCGGCCCGGATTTTGTTTCAAGGGATTCTCTCTCTATGACCCCGCCCCTCCGGAATTGTGCCCTCGGCTTAGAGGGAACCTGTTTTCTAAGATTCGGTTGGAGATTAGCCGAGGGCACCTGCGCCTTCGGCGCAGTGAAGCGGCCAAGGCCGCTTCATCATTCCGGAGGGGCGGGGTGAAAACTCAGCCGAAACCGGCCGCCTGGCTGAAAGGTTCCATGGTGGCGCTGGTCACCCCTTTCCGGAATGGGGAAATCGATGTAAAAACCCTTCAGCGGCTGGTTGAATTCCATGTCCGGGGAGGAACCTCGGCGCTGGTCCCCTGCGGGACGACCGGCGAATCGGCCACCCTCTCCCACGACGAACATGAACAGGTGATCGAGGTGACGATTCAGGCGGCCCGGGGTCGAATCCGGGTGATCGCCGGGACAGGATCCAACAACACCGAGGAGGCGCTTCGCCTGACCCGCCACGCCGAGCGGGCCGGGGCCGATGCGGCTCTGCTCATCTCCCCCTATTACAACCGGCCGACCCAGGAAGGCCTGTACCAACATTTCCGGACGATCGCCGAGTCGGTGAACCTCCCTCTCGTCCTGTACAACATCGCCTCCCGCACCGGGGTCAACATCGAGCCGGAAACCTTCGGCCGCCTCGCGAAGGTTCCGAACATCGCCGGGGTCAAAGAAGCCAGCGGCTCTCTGGAGCAGATGTCGAGGATCAAAGGGGCCTGCGGGGACCGGTTCGCCCTGATCTCCGGGGATGACGCCCTGACCCTGCCGGTCCTCGCCATCGGGGGAACCGGGGTCATCTCGGTCACCGCGAACATCGTCCCGGGAAAAGTGGCCCGGATGATCCGTGCCTTTCAGAAAGGGAATCTCTCCGAGGCCCGACGGATCCATTACGAGCTGCTTCCCCTGACCCGATCTCTCTTCCTGGAAACCAACCCGATCCCCGTCAAAACGGCGATGGGTCTGATGAAACTGATCGATGAGGCCGCGTTGAGACTCCCCCTGTGTTCCATGGGCGAAGGGAATCTAAGCCGACTCAAAGAGGTCCTTCGCTCCTGTCGGCTGATCCGATAGGGAAGATGACCGCCTCCTCTCCCCTTCAACTGGTGGTCAGCGGCTGCTGCGGACGGATGGGCTCTCTCATCTGCCAGGAGGCCAGCCAACATCCCCAACGGTTCCGGTTGACCGGAGCCGTCGAACATAACGGCCATCCTCAGGTCGGCCAGCCCCTGGCTTGTCAGCCCCAAATCAAGGTCCTCTCCGACCTGAAAAGGGGCCTGCAAGGAGCTGATCTGCTGATTGAATTCACAACACCAGAAGCTTCGCTCGCTCACGCCCATACCGCCGCGGAGGAGAAGGTTTCCATGATCATCGGAACCACCGGCTTCTCCAACCAGCAACTCGAACAGCTCCAGAACCTGTCGAAGAAGATCCCGATTTTCTGGTCCCCGAACATGTCGATCGGGATTGTGATCGTCCGCAAGGCGATCGCCTCCATCTCTCAGCTTCTCCTCAACTTCGGCCTCGCCGAGCGGACCCAGGTCAAGATCTCCGAGACCCACCACATACAGAAGAAAGACAAACCGAGCGGAACGGCCAAGGCGCTGGCCGCGGAGCTGTTCAAAACGACCGGTTGGCTCATCAAGGATGAGGAGATCGAGGCGAAACGGGAAGGGGATGTCGTCGGAATCCATTCGGTGATTTTTCAGTTCGGGTCGGAGAAGATTCGGGTGGAACATGAAGCCTTGGACCGGGCCGTTTTCGCCCAGGGGGCCCTCCTGGTCGCTGAGAATTTCCATCGGCTGTACAAAAACCCCGGCTGGTACGGGATAGACGATTTCGTCCGATGAAGTTCGCCAAACGGCTGACTCGGCTTCCCCCGTATCTGTTCGTCCAGATCGACGCTCTGAAGGAGCAGGTGATTAAGGAAGGCAGGGACGTTATCGACATGGGAGTCGGTGATCCGGACGAGCCGACACCCCGCTTCATCATCGAGGCGATGGTCAAGGCCCTCAAGGATGCCGGGAATCACCAGTATCCGACGAACAAAGGACTGGCTGTCTTCCGGGAGGCGATCGCCCGGTGGACTCGGAGCCGGTTCGGGGTCTCTCTGGATCCCGGCTCGGAAATCCTCCCCCTGATCGGCTCCAAGGAAGGGATCGCCCATCTCCCGCTGGCCTTTGTCAACCCGGGGGATCGGGTCCTCATCCCGGACCCGGGCTATCCGCCGTACCGGACCGGGACGATCTTAGCCGGCGGCATTCCGGCAGCCGTCCCCTTATTGGCCCGGAACAAATTCCTGCCGGATCTGGAGTCCCTGAGCCGGAAGAGGGTCAAGAAAGCGAAACTCTTCTTTCTCAATTATCCGAATAACCCGACCGCCGCCGTCGCCGACTTGAAATTCTTCCGAGAGCTGGTCCGGTTCGCCTTAAGAAACCGGGTCCCGATCTGTCACGACGCCGCTTACTCGGAGATCGCCTTCGATCGGCTCAAAGTCCCCAGCTTTCTCCAAGTCCCGGGAGCAAAGGAGGTGGGAATTGAATTTCACTCCCTCTCCAAGACCTTCAACATGACCGGCTGGCGGGTCGGCTGGGTCTGCGGGAATCGAGAGATGATCGGGGCTTTGGCAAAAGTGAAATCCAACATCGATTCAGGAGTGTTCCAAGCGACCCAGATGGCGGGGATCCTCGCCCTCCAACATCCGGGCGGTCATCTCACGCGGATGCTGAGGATCTATCAATCGCGGCGGGATCTGATTGTTCAGGCCCTCCGCGGAGCCGGCTGGCCCCTCGAGCCGCCGAAAGCAACCTTCTACCTCTGGGCGCCGATTCCACGGGGGCGAACCTCCAAAGAAGTCGCCGCCCTGCTCCTTCGGGAGGGAGGGATTGTCGCCACCCCAGGAGTTGGATTCGGATCGCACGGGGAAGGGTACGTCCGGTTCTCCCTGAGCGTCCCCACGCCGCGACTCCGGGAGGCCGCCCGTCGAATTCAGCGGCTCTCCATATGGCCACGGCCTTCATCGGATTAGGTTCCAACGTAGGGAACCGGAAAGAACACCTCGGGCGGGCCCGGGAGCAGTTGGGCAGGATTCCCCAGACAAAACGGATCCGTTTTTCCCGATGGATCGAGACGGCCCCGATGGGGGGCCCGCCCCAAGGAATGTATTTGAATGGGGCCGTGGAGATCCAAACGGCGCTCGAACCGGAGACCTTGCTTCTCCGCCTTCAGGAAATCGAGCAACTCCTGGGCCGCCCGAAACGGCATGCCCGATGGGGACCCCGGGTCATCGACCTCGATCTTTTAACCTACGATGATAAAATCGTTCAGGGGCCGGACCTGATTCTCCCTCATCCTCATCTGCATACACGTCCCTTTGTTCTGGCTCCATTGGCGGAGATCGCCCCTGACTGGATCCATCCGGTGCTCAACCAATCCGCAAAAGAACTGCTGGAAGCCCTGGTTCATGCGAATCATTAAACGGATCGCCGAATTAAGACAGGCCGTCCGCGGGATGAAGAGGCGGGGCCGATCGATCGGATTCGTCCCGACGATGGGGGCCCTTCACGAAGGGCACCTGTCCCTGATCCGAAAGGCCCGGCGGGAAACCGATTGGGTCATCGTCAGCCTCTTCATCAATCCAATCCAGTTCAACCGGCGTTCGGATTTCCGTTCCTATCCCCGAGTTCTGGCGCAGGACGCCAGGAAAGCGGCCGGGGCAGGGGCCGACGCGCTCTTCGCCCCCTCCGCGGTGGAAATCTATCCGCCGGATTTCCAGACCTCCGTCGAGGTGGAGCGGCTGAGCAGACGGTGGGAGGGCCGTTCCCGGCCGGGACATTTCCGGGGAGTGGCCACCGTTGTCGCCAAGCTGTTCCATCTGGTCCAGCCGGACATCGCTTACTTCGGGCAGAAAGACGCCCAGCAGGCCCGGATCGTCCGGCAGATGATCCGGGACCTCAATTTCGACATCCGCCTTCGGATTCTCCCCACGATCCGGGAGCTGGGAGGCCTCGCCATGAGCTCCCGGAACCAACTTCTCTCGTCGAGCGCTCGACGGCCGTCGAGACTCCTCTTTGAGGCTTTACAGGAGGCCCGTCGACTGATACAATGGGGCGAACGTCGAGGGTCCGTCGTCGTCCGACGGATGCGCCAGATCATTCATAAAAGCTCAAAGGCCCGAATTGATTATGCGGCGATCGTCAACCCAAAAACGCTTGAACCGGTCGAGAAGCTCCAGGGAAAGGTGCAGGTGCTGCTGGCCGTCTGGATCGGCCCGGTTCGATTGATCGACAACATCCAATGCTACGTTCCATCATGAAATCAAAGATCCACCGGGCCACCGTGACCGAAGCGAACCTTCGGTACGAGGGGTCGATCACCATTGATGAGGAGCTGCTCCGGGCCGCGGACATCCTCCCCGGGGAAAAGGTCCAGGTGGTCAACCTCAACAACGGCAGCCGGATCGAGACCTACTGCCTGGAAGGCCAGGCCGGGTCCGGCATCGTCTGCATGAACGGGGGGGCCGCCCGATGGGCGCAGGTCGGGGACCAGGTCATTGTCATCACCTATGGCCTGATGGACGAGCGGGAAGCCCGATCCCTCCGCCCGAAGGTGGTTTTTGTGGACCAGGCGAACCGGATCCGAGAAAAGGTGGCATTGAGCCAAGAGTGAGTGATTACCATTGGTCTGGTGGGATGCGGGACCATTGGATCCCGTCTGGCGGAAGAAATTCAGACCCGGTTTCGGGGAGCCGCCCGTTTGATCGGAATCTACGATCACCGTCCCGAGGCGGCGGCTGTGCTCTCTCGGCGGTTTCGGCCCTCTCTCCTGATCCTTCCTCCGGAGAAGCTGATCTCTCGCTGCCAACTCCTCATCGAGGCCGCCTCGATTCAAGCCGTCAGGCAACTTCTCCCTCTAGTGATCCGGCGGCGTAGGTCTGTCCTGATCATGTCGACGGGAGCTCTCCTCCAGCATCCAGAACTTCTTCGCAGGGCAATCGCCCTCTCCATTCCGGTCTACTGTCCCAGCGGAGCCGTGTGCGGGCTGGATGGGATAAAAGCCGGCTCCTTGGGGACATTGCGGTCCGTCACTCTAACGACCCGGAAACCGCCTCGAGCCCTTGGCCTCTCCAATCTCCGATCTCCTCGTCTTCTATTCCAAGGCCCAGCTTCAAAGGCAGTCTCCGCGTTTCCCCAAAACATTAATGTGGCTGCCACTCTGGCCCTTGCCGGAGTGGGACCGAAGCGGACCCGGGTCCGCCTGTTCGCGGACCCGACAATCCGAGAAAATATTCATGAGGTGGAGGTGGTGGGGAGTTTCGGGCGCTTGACCACCCGGACCGAGAACCGGCCCTCTAAAGAGAACCCGAAAACCAGTGAACTGGCCGTTCTCTCGGCGGTCGCCACCTTGAAGCAGATCCTTCAGCCCATGAAGGTAGGAACGTAGGCAGAGGTTCAATTTAAAAAGGAAAGGGGGTGAGCAACAACCGTGGCGCAGAAAATAGCGAAAGCAGGTATTAAGCGTCAAAAGGGTTATCTGTATTACCTCGATAAGCAGGGAGACGTTTCGAGGGCGAAGATGGCTCGGGGAGGTTCCAAAGGGGGCCGACCGGAGAAGGTAAAGAAGGTCGGCATCAAGCGGGAGGAAGGTTTCCTGTATTTCATTGACAAGCAGGGAGACGTTTCCCGCGCAAAGATGGTCCGAGGCGGACGAAAAAAACGTCGTTAATCCGTTCTCCGCTGTAGCGCACCCCGTGAGAAGATAAACCACTCTCACGGGGTGCTTTTTCATCCGTTGCCTCTCATGTTAAAATAGGTGTTTATCCCATGAACCCCAATCCGATTGTCATCCGAGGCGCCAGGGAACACAACCTCAAGGGGATCAACCTGGAGATTCCCCGCAACGCCCTGGTCGTCATCACGGGCCTCTCCGGGTCCGGGAAATCCTCTCTGGCCTTTGACACCCTCTATGCCGAGGGCCAGCGCCGTTACGTCGAAAGTCTCTCCGCCTACGCCCGGCAATTCCTCGAAAAGCTTCAAAAACCGAACGTGGAACAGATTGAGGGATTATCCCCGGCCATCGCCATCGAACAGCGGACCGCCGGCGGGAACCCCCGTTCCACCGTCGCAACCCAAACAGAGGTTTACGATTACCTGCGGCTTCTTTTTGCCCGAATCGGGACTCCCTACTGCTACCGGTGCGGCCGAGTCATCCAGCGGCAGTCGGCTCAGGAGATCGTGGAGCAAGTCCTGCGCCTGCCCAAAGGAAAACCGGTCCTGGTGCTGGCCCCTCTGGTCCGAGGCCGCAAGGGCCAATACCAGGAGCTGTTCCGGCAGATCCAAAAGGAAGGGTTCATCCGGGTCCGGGTGGATGGGGTTCTAAAAGAGCTTGCGGAACCGATCCCTCTCGACAAAAAGAAGACCCACACCATTGAGGTGGTGGTGGATCGGCTGCAGATTGACTCAGGCGTCAAAGAGCGCCTCACCGATTCCATCGAAACGGCCCTGAAAGCGGGCAAGGGAACCGTCCTCATCAAGTCCAACGCTTCCGAGTCGCTGTTCAGCGAACAGTACGGCTGCCCCTCCTGCGGAATCAGCCTGGCGGAACTTCAACCCCGCCTCTTCTCTTTCAACAGCCCTTACGGGGCCTGTCCCTCCTGCCACGGGCTGGGAACCAAGCTGGAGGTGGACCGGGATCTGGTGATTCCCGACACCTCCAAATCGATCCAGGAAGGAGCCATCGAACCCTGGCGGCGGGGCGGACGGGGTTACATCCTTTATCACCGGGCCCTCGTCCGGGAATTCGCCGATCGGGTCAGCGTCAACCTTTCCACCCCATTCCGGAAACTCCCGGAAAATGTTCGGCGGGCCATCCTGTACGGCTCGAAGGAAGTCGAGATCTGGGGCCGGCCCTTCGAGGGGGTCATCTCCAATCTCGAGCGGCTCTTTCAGGAAAGCGATTCGGATTTCGTGAAGGAAGAGATCTCCAAGTACTTGTCGGTTCTGCCGTGCCCCCTCTGCAGGGGAACCCGGTTAAAACCGGAAGCCGTCGCGGTCAAGATTCACGGCAAGTCGATCGTGGATCTGGCCCGGCTGACCGTGGGTGAGGCCCTTAAATTCTTTGAGCACCTCCAACTCTCGGCGAGGGAAAACACCATCGCCGCCCAGGTTCTCAAAGAGATCCGGCTGCGCCTGCGCTTCATGATGGATGTGGGGTTGGATTACCTCAGTTTGGACCGCCCCAGCGCAACACTCTCCGGCGGGGAAGCTCAGCGGATTCGTTTGGCCACTCAGATCGGAGCCGGCCTGGTCGGGGTTCTGTACATTCTGGATGAACCTTCCATCGGACTTCATCAGCGGGACAATCGGCGGCTCTTAAACACCCTGAAGGCCCTCCGGGACTTAGGGAATACGGTGATTGTCGTCGAACACGATGAAGAGACCATCCGGGCGGCTGATTTTATCGTCGACTTAGGCCCCGGGGCGGGGAAACACGGCGGGGATCTGGTCGCCGCAGGACCCATCGAGAAGATCCTCCGAACGGAGCACTCTCTTACAGGAAAATACCTCCGAGGAGAAATCTCCATCCCTCTTCCTTTTTCACGACGGCCTTGGCGAAAACGCCCCTTCCTAGAGATAGCTGGAGCCCGAGAACATAATCTCAAGCGAATCTCTGTCCGGATCCCGTTAGGGACATTCACCTGCGTCACCGGGGTCTCCGGATCCGGGAAATCGACCCTGGTGGACGAAATCTTGTACCGGGCCCTGGCTCAGCGGCTGTACCGGTCTAAGGAGAAACCGGGAGCCCACGACCGGATTTCCGGGATTGAGCAGATCGATAAGGTGATCGTCATCGATCAGTCCCCCATCGGGCGGACCCCCCGTTCTAATCCCGCGACCTACACCGGAGTTTTCACCGAGATCCGGGAACTGTTTTCCAAAACACCAGAGGCCCGAGCCCGGGGATACCGGCTGGGCCGATTCAGCTTCAACGTCAAGGGGGGCCGGTGCGAGGCCTGCCAGGGAGAGGGTGTCATCAAGGTGGAGATGCACTTCCTTCCTCCTGTCTACGTCACCTGTGATCTCTGCAAGGGGAATCGTTTCAACGAACCGACCCTTGAGGTCCGCTACAAAGGATACTCCATCGCCGAGGTCCTCCGGATGAACGTCGAGGAGGCCCTGGGTCTGTTCCGTTCCATTCCCAGGATTCGTACCCGGCTGCAAACCTTAGCGGAAGTCGGCCTCGGGTACATCGAGGTCGGCCAGCCAGCCACCACCCTCTCGGGCGGTGAAGCCCAGCGAGTGAAGCTGGCAACGGAACTTTCCCACCGGGCCACCGGCAAAACCCTCTACATCCTGGATGAACCGACCACCGGACTGCACCTGGCCGACATCGACAAACTCCTCAAGGTTCTCCACGCGCTGGTCGATCAGGGCAATACCGTCCTGGTGATCGAACACCACCTGGATGTCATCAAGACCGCCGATTACCTCATCGACTTGGGCCCTGAAGGGGGAGAGGAAGGGGGCCGAGTCGTGGCCACCGGCACGCCGGAGGAGGTCGCCTCGGTGGAACGGTCCTATACGGGTCAATTCCTGCGAACGGTGTTGAACCGTTCTCCTCAATCTGGTATAGTCAACGCCGTATCTTGAAGGAGGTTCACCCATCATGATCGGGATTACTGAAATCGGAATCGTTGCCGGAGAAATCTGGCATTACCTCGACAAGCACGGAGAAGTTCTCTTCTCTGAGCTGGTGACCGGAATCGGTCAGCCGCATGATCTGTCCCTCATGAGCGTGGGATGGTTGGCCCGGGAAGGCCATGTCATTGTAAACAAAGAAGGCAAGGATTACCGGGTCTGGCTACGAAAAAGCTGATCAAAAAACCATTTCTCCTTCTTTCCACGACCGGCTCCCTCTCCGAAGCCCAACAGTTGGCTAAAACTCTTCTTCAAAGCCGGCTGGCTGGGTGCGTGAATCTTATTCAAGGAATCAATTCCTGGTACTGGTGGCAGGGAAAATTGGACCATTCAAGAGAAGTGCTTCTTCTGGTCAAGACCTCCCGGGACTGTCTGCCGAAACTGGCTAAACTGTTGAAGAAACATCATTCCTACCAAGTTCCAGAATTGATCGCCGTTCCCATTGAGTGGGGGGATCGGAACTATCTGAACTGGCTGGAGCAGAATATTCAAGTCTAGACCTTTACTTTAGTTAGTTAATATTGTATACTTTTATAAAGAGGCAATAATAGCTTCCCCTTGACAAATAGTATCAAATAACCTAAGATACCTTTAAATAGCATCAGGTACTATCAGATTAAAGAGATAAGTATATACAGAAAAAAGAGATGCGGCTAACAATCAAAGGGAAGAAATACTTTACTGCCACACAGGTTGCGGCGACCTTGGGAATCTCGAAACAGACTCTCCTAAGGTATGAGGCTCGAGGTCTGTTCCCTAAAGCAACCCGAAACCAACTGAATCGGTGGCGGGAATATACGGAAAACGATATTCAAACGCTTCGGAAGATTATGGGGCGATAGAGTGCCATGGGATCTCCTTCGATCGGTCTTTATCTGGGAACAGAAACCGCGGACATCGTCTGCTTAACCGGGTCATTCCAGCATCCCCGCCTGCTCAGCTTTGGGAGTATTCCCCTGCCTTCAGAAGAAATATGGCGAAGCCAAACCCAATCGGGGGAGACCGAAATTCCCCAAGAAGCCGTTCAAGCCATACGGACCCTCCTGCAAAAGACAGAGCCCTCTTCATCGAGAGTCTATACGGCCATCGCCTCAGAGGCCTGCATCATCCGATATTTTCAAATGCCAATCCTTCCTACCAGGGAACGAAAACAGGCGATCGCGTTCGAGGCAAAGAAATATCTCCCATTCAAACTGGAGGAACTGGACTTCGATTTCAAGGTTGTCATTCAGAGAAAAGCGCCTTCCCTGATGAGGGTAATGTTTCTGGGCGTCAAGAAAAACCTGGTCGCGGCGGTGATGTCCCTGCTCAGCTCGGCGGATTTAACTCCGCTCTGCCTGGAAACAACCCCTCTTAGCCTGATGCGATTATTGCGGCAAAACGGCCAATTGCTCCCCGGTGAGGTGGCTCTGTTCCTCAGCATAGAACAGGACACGGCAACCATCTCAATCGCCCGCCAAGATCTTCTCTACCTGAGCAGGAATGTAACGACCTTGGGATCCGTAGAAGCTGGCCAAAATCCTGCGGAGCCGCTGGAGACTTTGACGACAGAGACGCGCGTCTCCATGGATTACTATCGCAGGCGCTTCCCCGGCGAACCCAGCGTCAGCAGGGTGCTTCTGTTCGGAAAGAACATTGATTCCAAACGAGCGAAAGAGTTTAACTTGGCGCTGGATGTTCCGGTCGAAATAGGCCACCCCTTCCGAAAGATCACGCTGAACCATAAAGAGGCCGCTCCGGGATTAGCCGTCGCTGCAGGTCTGGCCCTCCGGGGCATGGAGAAGCGGACGGGGGAACCGAACTTGCTGCCCCTAGAGATCCGGCGCAATCTCCAAAGCCTCTTTAAGATGGCTGTCTTTCAAGGGGCGGTGGGGATGATCCTGCTGGGAGTTTGGACTATCTTCAGCATGGTGGATCTTCACGGATTAGAGCAGAAGGCCGAGCTCATCCGGTTAGGAAAAACAGCGTCGGTGAGTTTTGCGCCGAATCAGGAACTTTTAAACTTAAAAACCCTCTCAGAAAACCAACAAAAGGAACTTCAATTTCTCCGCTCCCTTTCAAAGACCAAGACGAATTCCGCAGAACTGTTCAGCGAACTTGGCCGGCTCCTCCCGGAGGAAACATGGGTTCAACACGCCCTGATGGAGGATGGCCCGCAGATCCGGACCCTCAAGCTCGTCGGAGCGGCTTATGACAACAACCGAGAAAAAGAACTGGAAGGAATTAACCGTTTCCTGGCTTCCTTGAGATCAAATCCTCTTTTCCAATCGACGTTCGGCGAACTGTATTTAGACAACGTCCGACGAAGCCGTTTCCGGGAAGAAGAGATCACTCAGTTTCGACTCACCTGCGCATCCGGAAAAGAACGGAAAGGGGCCAGCCCATGAGTCCGTCAAAGGCCCGCGGCCTCCTGAAGAGCCATCTCTCCTCCATGGGGGAACAGATCCCCCGGTCCCAGAAGCTGCTTCTTCTGACGATCGGAATGATCGTCGCAACGGGAACCGCCGGGCTTGTATTCATTCACGCTCCCTGGGTTGAACGCCGTCTCCTTCTGTTGGAGCAGGAAAAACAGGCAGAGGAACGCCTGACCTTGGCCTCTACTCTTCACCGACAAACCGCTGAACTTGAGAGGCTCAAGAAAGCAGTGCTTCTTCAGGGGGGCACCCCGAACCTCATCAGTGAGGTGTCCCGCTTGGCATCCAAGGCGGGCTTGCAGATCGAATCCGTGGCTCCCAGAACGGAGCTGAACCTGGGATCCTTCACAAGATTCCAGATAGAGGTGGAGGCGACCTCCAATCTTCTAAACCTCTTAAATTTTCTCGGCACCCTGGAACAACATGAACCCTTATTGAAAGTAGACCGACTGGAAATTGGCGAGATCCCCGCTGGGGAGTCATCCCGTTCTGAGGGAGAGATGCTTCTTGTCCCCTCCGGGGAATACCAGAAAGCCACCCTGGTGATCAGCGCCTTCTCCAAACAGGGGGGATCCTTATGAACAGGACGCTGATTCAACAGATCATACTCCTCTCCTTGTTGTTCATGGTCTTTGTTTCCGTTCGGTCTCTGAGGCGAAAATTTCCATTGGGGCAGGAAACCACAGCGGCTGGAAATCCCCTGCGGAGCGAGATGCCAAGGATGGAGTCTTCTCTAGAAACTACACCCGCTTCAAGGCAGCTCCCTCAGGAGAAGGCGCCGACCCTGACTCGAGATTTCTTTCAGCCCCCCTCGCTGTTAAAAGAAGCGATCCGCCGGAAAGAAATGACAAAGAAAGAGGTGAGGGAGATGAGGCCGTTTGCATCGGAGGGGGTGCCTAAGAATTCCACACCTTCCTTGTCGCCTCTTGAACTCCAGGGAATCATTTGGGGAGAGAAACCACAGGCAATCATTAACCGAAAAATCCTGTCCACTGGGGATACGATTGAACAAGCTGAGGTCATCTCCATCACCCCGGAAGGAGTTACTCTGTCCTTCAACGGCCAAGAACACCAACTTACCCTGAAGGAATCGGGCAAACATTCGTCGGGAAAGAGTCGCTGATGAAACCATTAGGGAGGGTACGCCCTTGATGCGGAAGATTCTTTGGATTGCAGTTCTTATTGGGCTTATACTTGCCGCCCCATCTCGATTAAGAGCGGAGGGGACAGAAAAAGAAGAGCCGACGATTTCTATTGATGTCACGGAGGCATATTTGGAAGACGTCTTGAAACTTTTCTCCAAACAGTCGGGTCTGAATTTTGTCTCCTCCGAGGAAACCCAAGGCAAAAGAGTCACCATGTATCTGGACCGGGTTCCTTTACGGGCCGCCTTAAAAACCATCCTCGAAGCAAATCGGTTGACCTTGAGGTCGGTGGCGGGGGAGAACCTGTATGTCGTCACGGACTCCGGCATTCCCAAGGTATCCACCGTCACAAAGGTATTCCGGTTAAAATACGCCCGGGTCGTGCCCACCAAGGGTGACATTGCTAAAACCTTCGGCCTGGGTGGATCCATTATCACCTCCGGATTCACCGGTGCCACCGGGACTGCGCCCACGGGAGCGAGCGCCGCTGCCTTCGCTCCCGCCGCCTCTGCCGGATCCGGGGAAGGGCAGGGCATCGAAGGAGGAATTGTTCCGATCGTTCGGTCCTTGCTGACGCCCCAGGGATCGGTGATCTCGGACCCGCGGACCAATTCATTGATTGTCACCGACATCCCTCAGCGGATGGAGGTCGTTGAGGAAACGATTGGGAAATTGGATGTCAAACAGATGCAGATATTCATCGAAGCGGAAGTCCTTGAGGTCACCCTGGATACCCTGCGCCGGCTGGGCCTTGAATACGGCGACTCCACTGGAACCATCGGGAGCTACGTCGGCCCAAAGCACGCCAGCACCTTCCCCCTTGCCAAAGGACTTCTGGATGGAGCGACCGTTTCGAACACCTTGGGAACTCTCTCTTTCTCTGAGGCCAATATTCTCTTCAAGCTGCTGGCCACAGAGAAAGATGTCAAATTTTTAGCCAGACCCCGTTTGCTGACGTTAAGCAATGAAGTGGCTGAGATACGGATCGTGGCGGACGCGGTCACGGGGGTTACCTCTACCTCGCAGGCAACCACAGGGAGCATCACAGAGACCGTGGAACGCAATACCGTCGGAACCATCCTTCGGGTAACCCCTCTGGTCAACGAGGATGGATACGTCACCATGGTGATTGAGCCGGAGGTCTCTCGGGTCGTCCAATCCTCCGCCTTCACAAAGTTTCTCGATCCGAACCGTCGGGCCGCACGAACCACCGTTATGGTAAAGGACGGGGGGACCGTGATGATCGCCGGCTTGATCTCGAGTGAGAACACCCAATCGTCCCGGCGAATCCCGGGGTTGGGGGATATCCCATTGCTCGGCTTGCCGTTCAAACGGACCGCTACGGAGCGGTCGAACACCGAGATCATTCTGTTCATCACTCCCCATGTTCTAAAAGATGAACCGCAAATCATCCAAGCCGAGGAAAGAGAGCAGTCCCCTCTTTCCAAGCAGGAACAGCGCGTTCTGGGAATCCATCACCAGCGGATTTTGAAGGAACGGGCGGTTGTGGACACGATTGAAAATATCATGAGGTAGCATGGAGGTTAAGACCCATTTAAAACTTGGAGACGTCCTTCGAAAAGAAGGGCTGATTACCGAGGTCCAGCTCGAGAAGGCGATCCAGCTCCAGAAGACGACGGGGAAACGGCTGGGGGAAACCCTTCTTAATCTCCAATTCCTTACCGAGGTCCAGCTCGCCGAAGCGCTGGGCCACCAGCTCGGGTTCCCCTTCCGGAGACTTTCCAAGGGAGAATTGAATCCCGCAGACGACCCTTCCTTAAAAAAATTGGTTCCGGAGAAAACGGTCCGCAGCCAACGGGTTCTCCCCTTGTCGAGGAGCCAGAAATCCCTGACCGTCGCTCTCACGGATCCTCTGGATCTGATCCTGATGGACAACTTGAAACGGATGACCGGCTGCTCCATTAACCCGGTCATCGCCACCGAGACGGACCTCCTCCAGGCCATTGAGGCCGTCTACGGAAAAGAGAATCTCCTGAAAGAGGCCGTGGCCGGAACTTATGACGTTCCCAGCCGCGGAAAAGAGGCCCTCATCGAGCAGGTCGAGATATTGACTTCCCAAGAAACCGAACCTCCTACGGAGGAAATCGAGCAGCAGGCCCGGGAAGCTCAGGTCGTCCGCCTTGTTGATCTATTCCTGATCGAAGCGATCAATTCCCGGGCCAGCGACATCCACATTGAGCCGTACCCCAACCAGGTCTCGATCCGCTTCCGGATCGACGGCCTTCTGCAGCCTGTGGATCCTCCCTCTCCTCATCTGATGCGGGCGATCATTTCCCGGATCAAGATCCTGGCCAAGATGGACATCGCCGAGAAGCGCCTCCCTCAGGATGGAGGTTTCTCGGTAAAGCTGGGCGAGCGGAAAATCGACCTGCGGGTCTCCACGATTCCTGTAGTTTACGGAGAAAAGGTGGTCGTCCGTCTGCTGGACAAAAGCAACCTGATCCTTGACTTCAAGGAAATTGGCATGGAAGGGCAAGGCCTCCTGGATATAGAAGAAGCAATCTCCGCGGCTTATGGGCTGATCTTTCTCACCGGGCCTACCGGCAGCGGGAAATCGACGACCCTCTACGCCGCCTTAAATCGCCTGAGGAACCCGTCTAAGAACATCGTGAGCATTGAAGATCCCGTGGAATATAAGATTGACGGGATCAACCAGGTCCAGGCGAAACCCCAGATCGGCCTCACCTTTGCCGCCGGACTGCGGGCCTTTTTAAGACAAGACCCGGATATCCTCATGGTGGGGGAGGTGCGCGACCTGGAAACAGCGGAAATCTGCCTTCGAGCAGCTCTCACAGGCCACCTGGTTCTCTCCACCCTCCATACCAATGACGCCGCCTCGGCGGTGACCCGGCTTCTTGACCTGGGAATCGAACCGTTCCTCCTTTCCCCTTCTCTTGTTTTAGTGGCAGCGCAACGGCTGGTCCGGAGGTTGTGCGAGGAATGCAAGGAACGGTACGAACCACTCTCCTCGATTCAGGAGAAGGCCAAGCTGCCGGCGGGCCAATATTATCGCCCCAAGGGCTGCGCCGCATGCCGACACACAGGGTATCGAGGGCGCATTGGAATCTTCGAAGTCATGAGGGTGCGAAATAAGATCCACGATCTCATTGCTCAGGGGGTCCGCTCGGAGATCATTAAAGAAGCGGCAAGGGAACAGGGAATGCAAACACTGTTGGAGAGCGGGATAACAAAGGCCGCGGCCGGAGTCACTTCTCTCGAGGAGGCCTTTGGCGCAACGGTGGGGCGGCTCTAACGATGCCGGTCTATTCGTACATCGCAAGAAGCCGACAGGGTGAGCCGGAGAAGGGATCTGTGGAAGCCCCCAACCCGGACGAGGCCGTCTCGATTCTTCAGGCTAGGAATCTGGTCGTCGTTTCCATCAACGAGGGGGGCAGCTTCCGCTTACCCACTTCACTCGGCTTAGGGAGAAGGGATCACTCTTCCGTCCGAGAGCCGGATCTGGTCGTCTTCGTCCGTTCCTTGGCCGCGATGACAGAGGCCGGGATGCCTCTCCTGCGGTCTCTCGAAATCACCCGAGAGCAAACCCGATCCCGGCAGATGAACACGGTGATTAAGGAAATGGTGCGGGAGATCCGGGGCGGCTCCACTTTTCGAGATGCTATTCTTAAACATCCCAGGGTCTTCTCTCCCTTCTGGGCAGGCCTCGTTGAAAGTGGGGAAATCTCCGGACAGCTGACGAACTCCCTGGAACAGATTGCCGTTTATCTGGAAAAGAGAGGGGCGATCCAACGAAAGGTTCTCTCCGCTCTCCTGTATCCCGCAGTCCTGATGGTTGTCGCGGTAGCGGCTCTGCTGGTCTTTACCCTGAAAATCGTTCCGACCTTCGCGGATCTGTTTTACAGCATCGGGACGAAGCTGCCGCCCTTGACGGAGATGGTCATCCATTTGTCGAAATTCCTGCAGACCTATTTCCTCCTTCTCCTGGCCGTGGGCGTCGCGGCGTGGCTTCTCTTTTCTTCCTACATCCACACGAAACGGGGCCGGTGGCAATTCGATAAGTTTTTGTTAAAGATGCCTGTTTTCGGAGCAGTCACCCAAGGCATCGCCGCGGAGGAGTTCGCCTCGAACCTGGGCACGCTTTTGAAAGCCGGAGTGCCAATCCTTCAGTCTCTGGAGATCCTTATTTCCACCTGCAGGAATTCCGTGGTCGTCTCGGTGCTTCAAGAGGTCCGTTCCTCGGTCCGGGAGGGGCACCCCTTAACCGAGCCTTTAAGCCACACCGATGTCTTTCCCACCATGGTCACCCAGATGATCGCCGTCGGAGAACAGACCGGAAAACTGTCCACGATGCTGGATGAACTGGAGAGGTACTACGAGGAGCAGGTCAGCACCGCGATCCAACGGATGACCACGCTTCTTGAACCGGCGATGCTTGTTGGGATGGGGCTGGTGATTGGAACCTTGGTGGTCGGCATGTACCTGCCGATCTTCCAAATCTCTCAAACAGTGACAAGGTGATGGTAAAATAACCAGGCGTTTTTAAGGGAGGGAACTAAAGCCATGAAACGGATGAAGAAATCTGGATTCACACTGTTGGAACTGCTCGTGGTGGTGATTATCATTGGAATCCTGGTCACCGTCGTGGTCCCGCAATTCGGTAAGGTCATCGATCGGTCACGAGAGACGGAGGCCTTGAATATATTGGGCTCTGTCTTGACCTCGGAATACGCCTGGTACCAGGATCCAAACGGAGGAAACAGCACCTTCACAACGAATGAGAGTAACCTGACATTCGCTTTACCTACCATGAAATATTGGGATAGAGATTCCATCACTATTGATACATCTGTTACGCCGAACACAGTTACCGTTGTTTTAAAAGATAACGGAACCCACGGACACGCGACGGCTGGAAGCCACAAGGTGACTGGTGTCATTAATACGGACGGCACACGAACGATCAGTTTCACACGACCGTAGCAAGGGACTCTCTCTTCTTGAGCTATTGATCGTCATCGTGATCGTTGGGGCCCTGGCGACCCTGATCGTTCCAAATTACCAAAGAACGATTGAGAAAACCCGGGTCAAGGAGGCCCAGGGATCCTTGGCCATCCTCTTTCGGGCGGAGCAGATGTATAAGCTGGCCAATCAGTCGTACGGCACCTTTAATCAGCTCGTCAGTGGAACGTACCTGGACCCCAATCCAAACTCGGCCCAGTGGAGCTACTCAACCAGCAGCGCGGACTTTTCGGTGGGCTTCACTGCCACTGCAACCCGCCAAGCGGGGGCCGGCCAAACGGTGAAGTTAGACCAAAACTGGACAGGGAATCCGATCAATGACACCGGGGCAGGGGGACCTTACCAAGGGAAAACGTTCTTCGGCGATCATCCACTGCACGATTGATCTAAAGGGGCTGTAGCTCAGTTGGGAGAGCGCTGCAATCGCACTGCAGAGGCCGCGGGTTCAACTCCCGCCAGCTCCACCACCCGCGCCATCCCAACCGGCCGGTAGGCCTGCTTCGCCCGGCGCAATCCGGGAAGTCCGCTGTCTCCCATCGCGTTGATGAGAGGATAATCCCCAAGCTCCTTACAAAATTCCAAGAACAGCAGTTGGTTTGTCCCAGGAAACGACCGGTCGGCAATCTCCAGAAAAACGCAAAAAACATCGGAAGAGACCGGGGCGCCGAAGGTGTAGCCCCGGATCTGCCCTTCCACCTCTAAGACCCGTCCCGTCAGGCCCAGTTCCCGATGGCTCATCATCAGCCGCCGATGGAAAAAGAGCCCGTCCCGAACCAGCGCCTTCGAGAAGGATCCCGGATCCGCCTGCTGGCGCCGAATCGCCCATAACGTATAGAGCTGAAGGCAGGGGACTATGTCCTGATCTTGAAAAGGGCGAGAACGAAAGGAAGGGAACCACCTCTGGAAGCGATTGATCGCTCCTCTCTGGGACCGGTATCGATCTCCCCGAAGGGCGGCCAGATCTTCTCTCCTATACAGATATTCCGCCTCCCCCTCTCTCCATCGGAACCGGTTCAGAACCTCCTGGGTCATCATCGCCGGCTCAACTCCTTCAATCCTTGACACCTCGCTTCCCTGATTGCTCTCGAAAAGAATCTTCCAGGCCGCGTCAAAAGCTTCCGGCCGAACCGACCGACCCAGAGGGGGCAGGGGCATAAAAACTCCTCCCCCCTGCTGCGCGAAGAGACAGAAGGCCCCCTCTAAAGAGGCCCACCAGTAACGGATCAGATCCGACCATCCCAAGATGCCGGCCGCTGTGTAGCCGGAGTAGGTGTGCTTCAAAAAGGATAAGGATTCTTCGAGCAGGGACCGCTGAGACCACCCGAGGGGCTGAAGGGCAGGGTGGGGGGCCGTGTTCTGTCCCTGAAGGTCCGCTGTCATCCCCCCAAGCGCCCCGACGGAGAGAAACTCCGGCCAGAAATCACCGATAATCTTCGGGTTCGTTCTCAAATAATCCAGCGCCGCCGGAGATTCCAGGGTGCGGGTCAGTGTCGCGGTATAACGGACCACCTCCGGATCCATCCCATGGGCCTGGATGTAGGGGCACTTGGTATCCATGGCCAGCAGGACTTCTGTCTTCCCCGGGTTTCTCGTTAGAACGAAAGGATACAACCTGCAGTCCAGCGGCCGGACGGAATAAATAGAACAGATGTTCCCCTCCATTTGGAAAGCCGGGCAACGATACCCGCTCTCCCCACACGAATGAAGGGTGGGGTTTAAGGAAACCGAATCCGGACTTTTCTCGAACCAGGAGGGCTGGCCGCCTGCCTTCACTGCCCAATCCGCTTCCAGAGGAGACCAGGTCGGAGTCTGCACCTCTTTTGTGTCCGGAAAACGGCAGCAGATCTTGCACTTCAGACACCAGCTCTCCGGAACGATTTGAGGCACATCTTGAATGAACGATCTGATTTCTTGCACGGGGTTTACACTCTTTTTATCCTGTGTTATAGTGTAGCATACTTAGGAGACACCCTATGGGCGTTCCACGGAGTTTGCGGGCTCGTCGTCGACGAAAGCGGAAATCAGGCAAGGCGCATCGCGCCAAGGCAGGAAGGTAACGGTGCCCGGAGGGATGGATCGCCGGCGAGGCGTTGACCGTCGGCTTCGGGCGCGGTTTCGGGCACACCTTCCTCTTCTATTGAAAGGAGCCAGTCAAGAAGTAGAAGGGACCACCCGCAACGTCTCTCTCTTGGGGGTTTCGGCTTACGCCAAAGGTCCTTTGCCGCAGGCGGAACCTGTTCAGTGCATCCTAGAGCTCCCTTCCGAATCGAAGCCGATCATCGCCACAGGGACCATCATTCATTGTGAAGCCCTAACGCAGCCTTTGCCGGAAGGATCTCATGAGGTCGGGGTCTTCTTCAAAGAATTCCAAGAACCAGGGGAGTCAACTCTCGCTAAATTCCTTGAACAAATCTCGCACAAAGAAGAGTCCGCCCTAAAAGCCGGCTATCAAGCTCTGAAACAGAAGCTGGCGGCCCGTAAACGCCGCAAGCAGTTAGAGGCCCTGCGGAAACGCAGACGGCGGTTGGCCCGGCTTCGCCGACGGCGTCAACGGCTGGCCCGGGAAAAAAAGCGGCTCGCCGCAAAGCGCCTGGCAAAAAAGAAATCGAAGCGACGGGCCAAGAAGAAATCCTCCTGAAAATTTTGCGCAGGCACGACTCGGAGCTTACAAGTGGTGCGGCTTCCTCTAGCCGCAGCCATGCCTAAGCGGTACCTCCTTCAGAAACCAGCAGTCCAGAAGTCTTCCATCCCCTATGAAAAGGAACTGAACTCCGAACAGCTCCAGGTTGTCACCGCGCCCGATGGGCCGATCCTCGTATTGGCCGGCCCGGGCTCCGGAAAAACCAGGACTCTGACTTATCGGGTCGCTTACCTCATCGAACAGGGGGTCGATCCGAATCAAATTCTGCTGGTGACCTTCACCGTCAAGGCGGCCCGGGAGATGCTCGGGAGGGTGGAACGGCTCCTAAAATACCATCCGGAGGCTCTCTGGGGAGGAACCTTCCACCACATCGGTAATCTTCTCCTTCGCCAGCATGCGGAGAAGGTCCACCGGACCCCCTCCTTCGGAATTCTCGACGAAGAGGATGCCAAGGATTTGATCCAGTCCTGCGTCAGCGATTTTAAAATCCCCTCCGCGGAAACCCGGTACCCCCAGACAAACGTCCTGGAATCGATCCTCAGTCTCTCCATCAACACCTGCCGATCCCTCGAACAGGTCGTGACAGAGCGGTACTCCCAGTTCTCCGAATTTCTCCCCTTCATCGAGCGGGTCTCCAAGGCATACCAGGCCAGGAAACAGAAGGGGAACCTGATGGACTACGACGATCTGCTTTTCCTCTGGCTGACCCTTCTTCGTGAAGACAAAGAGATCCGCCAACGGTACAGCGAGCAGTTCCGCTACCTCCTCGTGGATGAGTACCAGGACACCAACCGCCTCCAGTTTGAACTGATCCGGCAGATGGGGCAACCCAACGGCAATATCCTGGCCGTCGGAGATGATGCCCAGGCCATCTATGCCTTCCGGGGCGCGGAGGTTAAAAATCTCTTGGAGTTCCCTGAGGTTTTCTCCGGCACCACCATCTACCGCCTAGAGACCAATTACCGGTCCACGCCGGAGATCCTGCGGCTGGCCAACGCCTCGATCCGATTTAATACCCATCAATTTCCCAAGGAGCTCAAAAGCGTGCGGGAGACGGGACCCCTTCCAGCGGTCGTGCCGCTGGTGTCGTCGAAACAACAGGCGGCCTTTGTGGCCCAACGGGCGCTGGAACTACGGGAGGAGGGGATTCCCCTTGAAGAGATCGCGGTGCTTTTCCGAGCCCGGTTTCAGGCCGCCGAGTTGGAACTGGAGCTGGCCAAACGGAATATCCCCTACATTGTCCGAGGGGGAGTCCGTTTCTTTGAACAGGCCCACATCAAGGATGTCTTGGCCTACCTTCGGATCCTGGCAAATCCACAAGACGAATTGGCTTGGGAGAGAGCCCTTCGGCTTCAAGAAGGGATCGGACCCGCTTACGCTCACCGAATCTGGACCGCCCTGAGCACGGCGGCCAACCCAGTTGAGGAAGCGATCCAAGGCAGTGCAGGGGACTCGCTCCCCTCCCGGGCAAAACCGGCTTGGAAGCGGTTCTGCCAGACCCTCCGGGAGCTCACCGGCCGGTCCATCGCCAATCGCCCGGCGGAGATGATCCTGGCGATTCTGCACTCCGGATATGAAGCCCGCCTTCAGACCCACTTTGAAGATTCGCGTGACCGCCGGGAGGACTTGGAGCAGTTGGTCAACTTAGCCGCCAATTATCGGCGGGTCGACCGGTTCATTGAAGATATCACTCTGCGGGAACCTTTCAAGGGAGAATCGATCCGGGGGTGGGAGGAGCCCGACGAGCTTTTGGTTCTCTCCACCATTCATCAAGCCAAGGGATTGGAATGGCGCGCCCTCTTCTTGATCGGATTGGTGGAGGGACAACTCCCTCATCCCAAGTCGATCCAGGATCCGGACGCCCTGGAGGAAGAGAGGCGGCTCTTTTACGTGGCCATCACCCGGACCAAGCGGGAGCTGTATCTGACCTACCCAATGACCCGGTACAGTTACCAGCGGGGCGAGATCATGCTGCGCCCCTCCGTCTTCCTGCAGGAGTTGCCTGAGGATCTCTGTGAACTGTGGCGAGTCGGGGAGCAATCTGCTCACTCAAGTTATTAAGAAACGGGCTCTGGCCTTAGGGTTCCAGGCCGTAGGAATCGCCGCGGCCTCGGCTCTCCAAGCAAGACAACCGGAGCTTACCCAATGGATCAGCTCCGGGCTCGCGGGCCGCCTCCAATACATGGAAGCCTTCTTCGAGAGACAGTCCCGCCTACAAAAAGGTTTCCCGGACATCAAGAGCGTCATCGTCGTTGCCGTCCCCTATGATTCATCCCCCGGTGTCAATCCACCCAGGCCCCCCAGCACCGGCCGGATTGCCCGATATGCCTGGGGCCGCGACTACCACCGGGCGATGGATAAGCGCCTCAAGAAATTAGAGTCTTTCATCCGGGCCCAGGTGCCGGATCCACCGCCCCGGATTCTCCGCTCCGTTGATACCAGTCCCCTCCAAGAACGGGTGCTCGCGGAGTTATCGGGCTTGGGTTTTTTCGGGAAGAACACCTGTCTGATCCGCCCAAACGGCGGCTCTTTCTTTTTCTTGGGAGCCCTTTTAACGAACCTGGAGTTGGTACCGGATGAGCCGATCCGGTGGGACTGCGGGGCCTGCACCCTTTGTCTGGAAGCCTGTCCAACACAGGCCTTGACGCGCCCCTACGAACTGGATGCCCGGCGCTGTATCTCTTATTTAACCATTGAGCTCAAAGAGGCCGTCGACCCGGAGTTAAGGCCTCTCATGCAGGACTGGATTTTCGGCTGTGATATCTGTCAGGAAGTCTGCCCTTACAACCGGAAAGGTCTGAAAACCGATTGGGAAGAGTTCGGACCGGAATCGGGGGCAGGGGACCAAATTCCTTTAAAAGAGCTGCTGGAATGCCGCTCCGATGAGGATTTCCTCAAACGTTTCGCCGGGACTCCCCTGATGCGGGCCAAGCGGGTCGGTCTTGTCCGGAATGCGGCGGTCGCTGCAGGAAACAGCCGGGATCCACAATGGATCCCCATTCTTGGCGAGACCCTCTTGAAAGACAGCTCGCCCCTTGTCAGACAGCATGCTGCCTGGGCGCTTGAAAGGATAGGAACCGCAGAGGCAATGCAAATCCTTAGTAATGTCCGATAAGCTTTCTCCCAAGTAATGTCCGATAATGTATCTTATGTTAATATATATGCCTTTAGAAACTGGGCGCGAAAAGAGGTGGGACGTTCCTGCCCGTTATAATTAACCGTGAAGGACGACTGTTCGGAGAAAAGCTGCCAAGACCAAACCGATGGCAATCCCATAAGCCATCGGTCGGTTGAGGTCGAAGTTAAACCACGGAACCATCATCGTTTTACTCTTTCAGCGAGATTCCAGCCAGAAAGTTATGGGTGTCTATACCCGAATTATCATCATCGATACCGGCGTTGGACATGTGGACGTGGCGGTATTCCAAGATCAGAGACATCTTATCCGTCAACCGGAAACGGGTCCCCACTCCGCCTTGCGGGTTGAAGTTGATGCGGCTGCCAGTTTCCCGACGGTTGATGTACGCCCGCAGAACCCCCGCCCCCACAAACACGTAGGGTGAAAAACGCCCCCAGGGCTCCAAACTGTAGCTGAACTGAAGAGGCGTGATCCCGAATAACGGCCGGACATAAGGGTGGGTGAACAAACCCAAATGAAGCTCCGGCATCCATTCCCACCGGCCTCGATAGAAAGAGGAACCGATCGGATCGGTCAAGGGAACCGATAAAGAAAGCAGCAAAGAGAGAATCTGAAAATTGTTCGGC
The DNA here is from genome assembly GCA_016201735.1 of Candidatus Omnitrophota bacterium. Classification (GTDB taxonomy): domain Bacteria; phylum Omnitrophota; class Gorgyraeia; order 1-14-0-20-64-10; family 1-14-0-20-64-10; genus JACQCH01. The sequence continues at coordinate 66,136 of JACQCH010000038.1, read as the reverse complement.
CGGGATTCGTTGGTGTACTGATAGCCGTACCCTGCGCGCAGTTCCCATCGTTTCTCCTGAAAATGGGAAGATGCCTCGGCACGCCCGGCGAAACAGACGAACAACAAAAGCAACCCGATCCCTGCAACTTTAAACCGATTAGGATTATTGGATGAATCCATGGCTGTGAAACATTGTAACAAAAAAACAGCCCCCCGTCATCCACAAATGACGGAGGGCTGGTGGGTTCTCTGATAGGAACCGGTAACTCTTACCGGAGTCCTAGGAATTTCAACCCAAATACGACTCCTAGGATCACCACCAATAGCGGAACATACGTCGCTAGCTGCGTCGCGTACATTCCACCGATGACGGCACCAATCAGGATCCCAGTCAGTAAATCAGCATGCTCCCCTTTCATTGTCATTCACCTCCTTTCCAGAGCAGTGACTTTTGGCCGGCCACTGTCCTTCTAAACACCCGAAAACCCTCAATCCACCTAAAACTGCCAAAGTAGAATGAGGGTTCTCTTTTCCTTCCTTCTAATCCAAGTATACCTTCCCTTAGCCCATAATTCAAGGGAAGTAGCTGTAACTCTATGTAGAAATAGGGGTAACAAATTTAAATTTAATCTCCCGGACACAGAACAGCCCCCTGCCCTATCCCGTCTAGAGTTAACCTATTTATCTATATTGGGTTACAATAATATCAATAACCCATTGTGTAAAAATGGGTTACGCTATAGGGGCCGGACTGGTTTCCAGGCGGAGTTTTCCGATGGAGCGGAGGGGACAAAGATGACATTCCGGGTGAGTCCGGCACAGCTCTTTCCCTAACGCCACCAAGAGGGCATGGTATTCATTGAAAAGAGGGGACCAGGTGAGCAGATTCCGCTGAAAAAGAGCCTGAATCTCCTCGTAGGAAGCCTCCCAGGAAATCAGGCTGTGACGGGCAAGGATTCGGCGGGTATAGGCATCCACAACGAAGATCGGCTTTCCCAGAGAGTAGAGGAGAATGCTGTCGGCTGTTTCGGGGCCGATTCCCGGTAAACTCAACAGTTCTTTCCGAAGGGGATCCAACGGAATCCGCCTCATTTGAGGAACAGATCCTCCATATCTCTTCTGGAAATACCGGACAAAGGATTTCAGCCGTTTGGCTTTCTGATTGAAATATCCGGATGAACGGATCAGCTTAGCCAGCCGACTTTTTGGCACCCGGTCCAGCCGAGCCGAATTCAGAAGATCGGCCTTCTTCAATCGTTCAATGGCGATGGAGGCGTTTCTCCAAGCGGTATTTTGGGTGAGGATCGCCCCAACCATCACCTCAAAAGGGGTCTCCCCCGGCCACCAATGCTGGCGGCCGAATCGGACAAGGAGCTTTTCATAGATCCTTGTCAACGTCCTTCGGAGATAGGGTGCGGAGGGTTTCAACGAGATTCCTTTCCTTTATTTATTCCGTTTTTTTGAAACCCAGGCCAGAAGATCGTCCAGCCCCAGAGTGTTCAAAAGGCCCTTCGGTTCAACCCAAGCCCGCCTTGCCATGGCAAGGCCCAACCCGATTGCGTTGAGTTGATCCAACGAATGGGTATCCGTAGAGAGAACCAGCTTGGCGCCCAATTCCTTTGCCTGCCTGGCATGGGCATCGTTGAGGTCCAGCCGCTGGGTGTAGCAGTTGATTTCAAGAGCCGTTCCAGTCCGGGAAGCAACCTTGCAGACCTCCTCCATATCCAGTTGGATTGGCTCCCGCTCACCAATCAGGCGGGCCGTGGGGTGCGCCAGGATCGTCACGTATCGATTGGTCAACGCCTGGATCACACGGCGGGTCATCGCCTCCTTCGGCTGTTTAAAGGCCGAATGGACCGCGGCAATCACCAAATCCAGCTTCGCTAAAAGAGAATCTGAATAATCCATCCGGCCGTCCGGAAGGATATCCACCTCCGCCCCCATCAGGATCCGAAAGGACTGAAAACGCCGGTTCAGTTTCTGAACCTCCCGCATCTGTTCCAACAGCTCCGACTCGGTCAGGCCCCCGGCCACCCGAAGGGATTTGGAATGATCGGACAGAAGCATGTACCGGTATCCCTTCGCCTTGGCGGCCCGGGCCAGATCCTCGATCGGGTGGTGCCCGTCCGACCAATCGGAATGGATATGAAAATCCCCTTTAAGATCCTTCATCTCTACCAAACGGGGCAGCCGGCCCTTCGCAGCCGCCTCCAGTTCACCGAGGTCCTCCCGCAATTCGGGAGGAATCCAAGGAAGTCCCAAGGTCTTATAAACATCCTCCTCTTCCCTGCCGGCGACCTTCCGTCCGCCCTTCAGCTTGAAGACCCCGTATTCATTGATCGTCAGTCCCAGCCGATTGGCCAGAGATCGGATTCGAATGTTGTGCGCTTTAGAACCGGTGAAATAAACCAGCGCCGCTCCAAAAGCATCCGGTTCCACAACCCGCAGATCCACCTGCACCCCCTGCGCCGTCCGGATGCTGGACTTGGTCTCCCCATGTGCCTGCACCTGGGCAACGAGAGGAAGGGAGACGAACCGGTCCATCACCTTCGCGGGCTTCTTGGAGGTAACCAGAATATCCAGGTCCCCGATCGTTTCACAGCAACGGCGTAGAGATCCCGCCACGGAAACCCGCTGGACTTCCGGCATCCCCTTGAGCGGCTTAATGAACTGACCCGCCAAGGCCATCGCGACCCCCAGAAGCATCCGCTCCTGCCCGGCCTTCAACAGTTGGATGCCCCGGAGAATATTCTGCTCTTTCTTCTCCTGGAAGCCGGGCAGGGAGCGCAACTTCCCCGCCTTGACCAGATCCTCCAGGTGCTGAATCGACTTCACCTTGAACCGGTCGTACACTCGCTTGGCAGTCTTTGGGCCGATCCCAGGAATTGTCATCAAACTCGAGAGACTTTCCGGGATCTCCTTCTTGAGATTCTCCAGAAACTTCAGACGGCCCGTTGAAACGATCTCCTGAATCTTGGCGGCCAGATCCTTCCCTACACCGGGGATTGTTTCCAAGGAGCCGCTCTTTATCAGCCCCTCCAGATCCTCCGTCAGATTCCGCAAATTCAGGGCGGCCCGGCGGTAGGCCCGGATCCGGAAAGGGTTATCTCCTTTTAACTCCAGAAAATCCGCGATTTGATCGAAGGCATCGGCCGCTTCAATCTGCTTCACCCCGCCCCTCCAACCAACCTCTTGGCCCGCAACATCAATCTCCGCTCACTCTCATAGGTCAGTTTCCGGAGGGCCTTCTCCACCGGCATCCAGGCCACTTCATCCACCTCAAAATCATGGTGACGGGTATTCCCTCCCTGATGCTTAAGGAGGAAAAAAGAGACCTTCTTGAAGAACTTCGTTCCTTCCTCATCGGAGACATACCAGTAGCTCACATCCCCCAGCTTTCGGACGATCTTCCCGATCAAACCGGTCTCCTCCCGGACCTCTCTCAGCGCCGTCTCCTGAACCGATTCCCCTTTCTCAATCAACCCTTTGGGCAAACACCAGATCTTTCCTCCCTCGCGGGAGATCAAAGCCACCCGGAGCCCCGCGCCGGTTTTCCGAAAAACAATTCCTCCGGACGAGAACTGCCGCTTAAACTTCATCCGGCAACCCTCACCGACTCCCCCTCCGTCAAATGGAGTCGCCGCTTTGCCGACCCTCGATAGACCGCGATCTCCAACAGGTCGTGACTCCCGATCACCGCAAGGGCAGTCCCGGGGGCGACCGCCTCGTAGGAGCGATGAATATTTTTCAAGAGATGCCTCCCGATACGGATCTTGATCTTCCCTCGGGCCAACAAGCGCTGAATCTTATCCGCGGGCAAATTCGTCACCGCGTTTCCAAACCGGTCGAAACCGATCACCCGCCCCTCCAGAAAACCGGAGCCCTGCTTGATCCCTCTCATCGGAATCACCTTGAAGGCCTTCACCCTCGGGCCCAGGCGGGAGGCCGACAAGCCCTTGGACAAATATCCGGCGGCAGGAGCGAAGATGTCCCGCCCGTGAAAGGTATCGCTGATCTTCCCCAGGGCGTAACGCCGGTTCTCCACCGAATAAATCGCGGGCCGTCGGATTGCCGCCAGTAAAGGAGTGAGCACCCCGTTGTCCGGAGCAAGGAAGGTGTGCCCTCTGTGGCCCAGGCAAAGGATCCGCCGGGAGGATCCAACTCCAGGATCCACAACGACCAGGTGAACCGTTCCCTTCGGGAAATAGGGCCAGCTCCAGGCCAACAGCCAGCCGGCTTTCCGGACATCCCCCGGCGGGACCTGATGAGAGAGATCGACGAGGGTGGCGGAAGGATTGATTCCCAAAATCACCCCCTTCATCACTCCGACGTATTCGTCCTCAAGACCGAAATCCGTTAGGAGAGTGACGAACATCGAAAACCTATCAGAGGACGCGGCGAAGCGGGGTGTGGGGCTGGTTGAGCGCTTGAGCCAGAGAGGGGTAGATCACCTTTCCATTCATGATATTGACCCCCAACGCCAGGGCCGGATCCTCTTTTAAGGCCCGGGCCAGTCCCCGGTTGGCGATCTCCAGCGCGAACGGGAGGGTTGCGTTGGTCAGCCCATGCGTGGAGGTGATCGGCACCGCCCCCGGAATGTTAGTGACGCAGTAATGAACGATTGACTCCTCCAGGAAGACCGGCGCGGCATGGGTGGTGGGCCGCGAGGTTTCGGCGCAGCCCCCCTGGTCGATCGCCACATCGACGATGACGGACCGGGGTTTCATTTTCTTGAGCATCCAACGGGGAATCAAGATCGGTGACCGGGCCCCCCGGAGCAGGGCGCAGCAAAAAACCAGATCCGCCTGCAGGATCCGTTCCGCGATGTTGTGTTCGTTGGACATCAGGAACGAAACGTTCCTGGGCATGATGTCTTCCAAGTACCGGAGGCGATTTAAGTCCACATCCATGACGGTCACCTCCCCCCCAAACCCGGCCGCGACCTTGGCCGCGTTGGAACCGACGATCCCGCCCCCCAGAACAAGGATGTTGGCGGGAGCGACACCGGGGATTCCTCCCAACAGGATCCCCTTCCCTTTCATCGGCCTCTCCAGATATTTCGCTCCCTCTTGGACCGCCATCCGGCCCGCCACCTCACTCATCGGGATCAGAATCGGGAGATGACCTTTGGCATCCTCCACCGTCTCGTAGGCGATGCAGGTCGCTTTTTGCTTCAGCATCGCCTGGGCCAGTTTTTTGTTCGCGGCGAAATGGAAAAAGGTAAAAACCATCTGATGGGGTTTGAGCAGAGCGTACTCCTGGGCAAGCGGCTCTTTGACCTTGAGGATCAGCTGCGAGCGCCGGTAAACCTCCTTCGTCGACTCAACGATTTCGGCGCCCGCCTGGGCGTACTCCCGATCCGAGATATTGGAACCGATCCCCGCCCCGGACTGGACCAACACCGTATGCCCGTCCCGGCGCAGCGCGGCCGTCCCGGAGGGAACCAGCGCCACCCGGTACTCGTCTTCCTTTATTTCCTTAGGAACGCCGACGATCATGGGAGAGCATGCTCTGCAGAACAAACTCGGCGATCCGCCGCCGATCCTCCAACTGGATTTCTGAAAAGTAGATCGCTGTCAGGTAAGAGGCCGACCCTCCCGATACAGACGCCGGTTCCTGGCGAACAACAACCCCCAGGATACGAATGGGGCGGCTCGAAGAACTCTCGGAGGGAGGGAGGTTCAAGATAACTTCCAATTTCGTCATCAGAGGCAACGGCTGAGGAAGCTGGCACGATGCCCCGCCGCAGCTTAGATTCTTCGTTTCAGCGACAAAAGAGGAGGAGCCGACGGCGATCTGGCAAGGAATAGACTCGGAGATGCGGGGGTATTTGCGCCGATCAAGAGAGGACATCGTCGAGAAACCCGAAAACCCTTTTCAGATACTGTTCCCTGTCCCGATAGAAACAGGCCACGTGCTCCGCTTCAGGAACCAGCCAGAGATCTTTCGGCTGACCGGCAGCTTCAAAAAGGGCCTGCGCGGATTCTGGAGGGACGGATTTATCTTCCATGCCGTGAATGATCAACACCCCACGCGGCGCTATCTTCCCAACCGATTGAGAGGGACTCAGGGACCGCGCCCGGCACCGGAGGCGGACCTGCGTTCCCCAGATCACGATCTGACCCAACGGAATCCGAGGAATATGATAGGACATCCAGACGGCCCTGGCAATGGCCTTGCCCAAATCGGCATAGGCGCAGTCGCTGATCACCGCCTTGATCCGGGGGAACCGGGTGGCGGCCAACAACCCGATCGACCCCCCCATGGAGATCCCAAAACAGACAACTGGAATCCCTTTCAAAGTCGGATCGCTTGAGGCAAAGCCCAAGGCCGCTTCGATGTCCCAGATTTCCCGATGGCCAAACGAGACGGTCCTCCCTCCGGAAGCCCCATGTCCACGGAAATCAATCAGCAGAAGAGAATAAGATCCGTGACGGGCAAAGGCCTGGACAATGTCCAGAAGATCCGCCTTGCAGGTTCCAAAACCATGCAGGAGGATGAGAAGCCCCCTTGGGTTCGGATGCCGGATGAGCCACCCAGCAATCGCAACCTGGTCTCGGGTGGTTAGTTCAATCGGTTCCCAGGAAAGGCCGTAATCGGAGGGAGTTGTGGGAGGAAGATAGCGGACTTGATGGACAACCTGCGCCGAACCCAGCGCTCCCCAGAAGAAAAGGACCGCGAGGATAAACAGAAAGAGTTGAAAGGGAGGGGCCCCTAGAAACTCTCTCGGACGCCTCCCAGCCAGCGGGAATAGACAAAATCCAGTAAACGGGCTAAGTCGAGTGGTTTAATCGAAAGCAGCCGCAGACCGGCTCCAACCTGGGCTTGATCCTGGGTGGCTCTTGCCCATGCCACCTCTCCCGTGGCAAAAATCGGAACGTTATCCCCCGGCACCTTGAGGGTAAGATCCACATGCTCGCCCTGCTCGACTGAATTGGGCAACAAGACCCCGATCCCTTCCCGGGAAAAGTCACGCACCTGCGCCTGACCCTTTTCCATGGAAGGACCCTTCGCCCAGTATTCCGCCTGCAGGATTGTGACAAACCGCATAAATTTCCGTCGCTCTTTGATTGACATCGTTACTCCTTTCGCCTTCACTCTATCCTAACATACTCTCGGCCTCAACGGGGCGGAGGGTGATGCGCCCCTTCTGGTAGGCCCGCAGGAAAGCCTGCACAACCACGGGATCGAACTGAGTCCCCGAGCAGGTTTCAATCTCCTTCACCGCGACCGATTCCGGGAAATGTTTCCGATAAGGCCGATCGGTGGTCATCGCGTCGAAGGTATCGGCCACGGCGATGATCCTGGCCATGAGAGGAATCTCCGTCCCCCGAAGATTGTCCGGATATCCTTTCCCATCGTACTGCTCCTGGTGCGCCTTGACGGCCTTGGCCACCTCCTCCATTCCCTTGATCGGCTGCAGGATGATCGCCCCAACCAAAGGATGCTCCTGCATCTTCTTCGACTCTTTAGGAGTCAATCCCCCTTTCTTCCGGAGGATCTCATCCGGAACCCCTATCTTTCCAATGTCATGAAGAAGAGCGGCGATCTTGAGCATCTCTTTAAAGCGGGGAATCCGGGACATCTCCGGCTGGGACTCCATCTCATCCGAGATCGTCATCGCGTACTGGGTGCACCGCTCCGTGTGGCCGTGCGTGTACGGATCCCGGGCATCGACGGCGGCGGCCAACGCGATGGCGGTGTGAATAAACAGGCTGTGCTCCCGCTGGTACAGATCCTCGATCTGATGCATCCGCTGGTAGAGCTCTCCATACAAATTGGCATTCTCCAAAGCGATGGCCCCTTCGTTCGCCAAGGTGGACAAGACGTCCAGATCCTCTCTGGAGTACGGGTCCCCGGAAAGCTTTTCCCCCAGGACCAGAATACCCAGCATCTGGGATTTGCTGAAAGCGGGAATACAAACCACCGCCCCCAGATGCTCCATCTCGATTTTGATCTCCGCCAATGTCCGCTTTAAAACCGTCCTGTGGGGAAATAATTTCTCGCTCCGAAGCCAGTACTGGACCTCATCCGCCGTCAAGACTTCCTTCTTCTCCTCCAGCCAAGAGACCAGGGGATTCTCACGCGAAACGGCGATTCCAACGGGACGCCGGTCCCGGCCCCGGCTGACCTTGAGGGTGAAATAGTCGCTGGAGCGGTGGAGTAGCCCCACGTGGGTGACCCGGACCCGCATCCCGATGAAATGGGCCATCAGCTTCAAGAGGCGATCCGCGGAGGTGACCTTGGTCATCCCCTTGGAGGCCTGTTTCAGAGTCTGCTGCCACTCAAATTTCTGCTGAAAGAGGATCCGGTCGGTGAGCCACGTCAGCCACGCGTCCAAAGGACGAACCAATCCGGTCACAATGCTTAAAGCAACCAGGCACATCCAAAGAACCCGCTTGTCCAGAGCCTGAGGCCCGTAAAAGAACCACTGGCCGAAGAAGACAACCACCACCACGAAGAAGCCGACCAGGATCGAGTAGAGGCTGGCATAAATCAGGGTGTTCTTCACCACAATGGAGACATCCATCAGACGCCAGCGAACGATCGTGTAGCTGACCAACGCATAGAAAATCAACAGTCCCTGCCCGATCGGAGGAATCGAGATATGGAACGCCAAGGGGAACATGGTCAGGAAAGAACCCAGACCCACGATGGAAGCCAGGATCAGGTACTTGAGCTGATTCCGCTTTGCCCCCATCTTGGCCCGGTAGGCCTTTAACAGAACCCAGAAGGATACCAGGAAGGAGCCGACGAACCAAGAGGCAAAGACTCCATAGAAAGGGCCGGCGACCGGATAAAATTGGAACGGCAGTTCCGTCTGAAGGTCGCTGACCACCAAGGGAGTCATCCCCAGAACCGCAAAGACGCAAGCCAGGCGCAGAATCCAGCGACCGGCCTTTTCGTATCGGCCGTTGACATTTAAGAGGGCCAGATTGAACTGAAGGAAGAAGGCCGGAATAAAGCTGAAGGCCGCTTGAGCGATGCGGGCCCATCCAAAGGCCCAAAGGGAACTGGAGGCCCGGACCATCAGGCCGGTGCTCAGTGACCAGAGAAAGGTGGCCAGGGAAAGCCGCAGCCAAGCCTGGTGAATATTCCCCTGCCGGTTCTTGGCGTAAACAAACAGACCCATCCCCAGACTGATGAACGCGGTGACGAAGAATCCCCATGTCCCGAAACTTGTCATCGCGCCGCTCCCACAAGTCCATGGGAGATCGCTATCTTCCGAATCACCTCCGACAGACGGAGGAGCCCCGACCGGGTGAAACTCTCGTTGTATACGACCTTCACTCCATGCCTGCTCAAGTCTTCCATCTTCGCATTCTGATTCAAAGGCAGGGCGGACCCGGACCCATGGATGATCAGCTCCTTCGGCCTGCCGGGCGATGCCATGAGCTTGACCGGCAGATCCGCTGAGGGGCCGAGCATCGTGAGCTCCACCAGAAGAATGTCGGGTTGAAATGTTTTCAGCCGCTCAAGGGCCTCCTCCACCGAGTAGGCCGAGGCGACCTCGTAGAGCCCTAAGCATTTCTCGGGACTGGAGAAGAAAACCTCCTTCAATTTGTAGGTGTATTCCGACGGCTCAACGAAAAGGAGCCGCGCCTTCGGATTTGGGGCCCCGGGAACGGGCAGAGGTTCTTCTGGAACACTGGGGACTCTTCCCCTCTGCCCCGAGAGGACTTGTTCCACGGTGGAGGTCAGCGCCTCGATGCCGAACGGCTTGATCAGGAAACCGTCCACCCCGAGCCGTTCCACCATCTCCTGAAATTGAACATCGTAGGCAGTTACCACGATCACCTTGGTCTCACGGGTCTGGGTATGAATGAATTTCAGCACCTCGATCCCGTTGACGCCCGGCATCTTCATGTCCAGAAGAACCAAATCGATGACGTGCTGACGCAGGTACCGCATCGCCTGGATTCCATCCAGGGCAGTGAGCATCTCATATCCCTTCCCAAGGAAATAGGCCTGGAGGGCAAAGGTGACCTCCGGTTCATCATCCACCACGAGAACCCGTTTCTTATCCATTTAAAGGCCCCATAAAAATAAAAACGTCTGCGGAAAGACCGCAAACGTCAAAATTCCGGCTCGCTCGGGGAGTAGCTAAGCGTGGCCTACGAGATCCTTTGCCGTACCCTCTGAATCGGCCGATCCTTTTCATGGGATGGCCTCCTTCCCCTTCTTACGAAGGATGATGGCAACGAAACAGCCACTTTCACCTAAGTTAAATCAGGGTACGACAGTACGGGAGTATACTGATGAGACCGCATCGTGTCAACCAGTTTTTCAGTTGATGTTTTCTCGTCAGCAGGTTCTGATCCAGGGGATAGGGGGACTTCATTCCCCTGCGGTACCTGGTTCTACGGTGAATCGTTGTTCAATCTGGTTCGAGACCAATTCTGCCAGCCTATAGTCAACGCCAGGATTCGATTTCTCAGTCTTAAAAGCGTAACGCCCGAGCTTCTTATCAAAAAACACATATCCTTCCCAGGAGGACTCGAATTTTCTCCCCGTATCCCGAACCCTGTAGGTTGCGTGTACTTTTAGAGCCAGGTGCTTCTCATTCTCTGGATACTCTTTGGGGGTATTGCCGCCGATTTCCGGCCCGTAGAAGTAAATGAAGCCACGTCCTGGTTCAACGGGAGGTATCGAAACAGGTTTTTCGCCTTGAGAAAGGCGCCACTCGTCGGGTGGCGTTATGCGATCATAGCCATCATGTATGTCCCATTTAAGACGAATGTCATTTATCCAACCGCTGCTTCCAAGATTCACGCCGGTTACCTTAATTAAGGCATGGGGGTTGCGCGGGTTCTCAGTATCCGTATATGCGATGTCGAAACCATTGGGTAAAAGAAGAAGAGGAGGAGGGGTTTCTGCTATCGCAAGACCTGACAAAAACTGATTCGGTCCGTTGATGCTGAGATTGCCCTCCCACTTTTCAACATGAATGATCGTATGGCCGCTTCCGCTAATCTGGTTTATTTCAGAATGGCTAATCGAGTCGGCGATAATTTTGTTGGCATCTCGCTGCTCCAGCTTCCAAAGAGTGATTAGGAGGCTCGGAACCCCAACTATAATAGCGGCCCAGAATTGCCATTTATTCCAGTTTATCTTCCGCAACACCCCTCCGGGAATAAGCCACCTCTGGTACCCACCATTAGGTAGGCCGACCCAATTCTTTTTGAGAAGGCGGCCGCTTCGATCATGTCACAGTTTGAGCTGTTTCATAGAGGTCGGGTAGGCTGTCCTGTCGAAGCCGAAATTTCGTTCCGTGGTTATGGTGTGTTCTGGCATCGAAATCCACATACACAAACCCTTCCCCAATTCCTTTCAGGAACTTTTCAATGCTGAACCTCTGAAGGATAAGGATCTTGTCATACATAAAAAATTCCTTCCCCTTCTCTCGCCTCACCTGTGCCTGTACATAGAAACAATTCAGTAGTTTTGTTCCCGCCTTGTGACCGAGGTCGTCGAAACCCCAATACGGTTGCGGGTTGAGTTCACCAAGCCCACCCCTTTTCTGCACTGAAGACAGCCACTTTGCATGCCGCTCTTTATCAACAGCGCCCGCCGAGAACGAGATAAGGACTTTCTTTGCGGATCTGTCGACAACGACCATGAAGCCGCGATCACTCCGTGAATGTCCGCTGATCGTCTGGCGAAAACTCATCTCGCTGGAGATAGAGGCATGCTTCCACCCATACTTTGGCAAAAGAATTTCACCGACAATCTTGAGGGCACGCGGCGAGGGTTCGAGGTGAAATAGGGTGGTCAGCGAGGTGCCTACCCGCTGGCATTTCAGTTCCCATTCAGCAGCATTGGGAATCGGGAGGTTGTTTTCTTTAATTCCCAGCAGGTCTTCAATGGTATTTCCAACCCCACCCGAGTTTCCAGGACGAGCATTCGGGATCCATCCGCTGGATCGGATCTCTTTTAGCTTTTCTATAAGCGCATCTTTGGTCAGAATCTTCAATGCGCCGAGGTCCCATTCGGGCTTGCTCCAGCAGGCGGCCGCCAGAAATCGAGGAGATACTCAAAAGTCACACCCATCGTGATGTAGTTGGACGGCCAGCCAAATATGCCGATCTGGTTCACAATGTTCGTCCGGTCCCAGATGATGACGTTGCGCAACTCGTAACCGACCTCCCGCAACGCTTGGATAAGAAACACGTGAATGGTAATCCGCTTATTCTCCCACCACATGTCGGGCACGTTAATGACGCAGTGGGCTTTTGGTCTGAGCAGCGGGAGCAACTTTCGATAAATCTCCGCCATTTCTCGAGCATAGTCCTCGACAGCCAGGGTTCCGAGGTCCCGTTTATCTTGGCTGTACTGCTCGATTTTCAGGTACTGGTCGTTCTTGCGCTGGTCGCCCCTGCGGCTCTTGTTGAGGCGCTTTCGATTGAGCAGATTCGCATACGGGGGTGATGTGACGATAAGGCTGACTGTTTCCGGTTTAAGATAATCGGAAATGTTCCTAGCGTCATCCCGAACGGCAACCTGCTTGGAAGTGTTAAATAACTGGTTCTGACTGAGCCTCTTCTTGCAGAGGGTAACATATCCCTCTTGGAGATCGAAACCCACCGCATTGCGATCGCAATCCGCCGCCGCCACCAGAGTCGTCCCTGATCCAACGAAAGGATCCAGAGCAAGTTCTCCTTTGTGGGTAAACAACTCGATGCATTTCTTGGCGAGCGCAATCGGATACGTTGCAGGATGAAGAGATTTGTCCCGGATGTCTCTTCTCTCGTAGAAGAACTGCCACACGCCGAGCTGGTTCTTCATCCATTCCTTCGCGGTGAGGCAATTGATGTGAGTAGGACCACATTGGCAGACTCTCTGAGAACCAATGTCGATCAGCCCGCTAGCTGCAGCATCGCAATGGGTGGCTGATGGGGCCGATGCGAGAATAGTTCCATCACGGACAACAGCGTAGGTGGGGCGATGATTCCCTGTATATCGTGACTGCGATTTCCGTCGTTTCTCTTTCAAACTCGGCATAGATAACCCTTCATTTTCTATCATTGTATCGCTCTTTTCCCTGTAGTAGCTACCCTTCTGTTCGCAACCCTTTTTCACTTGGGAGATCCCTTACCTGCAATTCTCGGAAAACCAGGATCCCGTCAAAGCATCCAACTGGGCGGTCAGTTCCTCGATCCTTAAGGAACGTTCAGACCGAAGGAGATTATCCTCTGTGCCGTTGTTCCGAAATTCATTGAGAAGGCGCTGCCGCTCGAAGTAGAGACGCGTCACCTCTTCCAAGATATCCTGCCTCAACTGCACCATGAGCCGGGAGCGGACGTCGATGCTGGTTTGGTCGGGGTTATAAATGAAGTTGGCCAGATCCCAGGTGAAGCCGAACCCCACACTGACCGACTCGTCTTCAGGTCCAACCGAGAAGGTTGTCTTGCCTGCCGATGTAGAAGAGGCGATGGTTCGGTCCCTGTTCCGATTAAGATTCAACGTAAACTTCGGAAGCCAATTCCTCCAGACGGCTCCTTTGCGCCAGCCATGAATCTTCCCTGGCATCACCTCCGCATACCGTATGGCCGCCCGGTGAACTTCCTGGATCGATGGCTCGTAAGAGGCGGGGGCGTGAAGATCGGCCGCCAAAGACTGGAGAGAAGGTTCTTCAGACAGGGGGACCTGAAAAAGACCGGAATCGGTACCCACCCAGATCTGCCTCCCTTCCGGGCTGAGGGCGGCGGTCCGGATCTGTCCTCCCGGCGGACTCCCCTCCCGGAGGGGTGCCCAAACACCTTCCTCTTGGAATCGAAACAGTCCATCCGGGGTGACGGCGTAGAGAAATCCGGGCCGGGAAGATCCGAGCAAGAGATGCACAATCTTCGGTGTTCTAAAACCGACGGTAGGGAGGGAGCTCCAGGTCTCCCCCTCATCCCGACTTAAGAAAACTCCTCTGCCGGTTCCTAAATAAAGGACCCCTTCAACCCGATCAATCACCAGATCCCCAAAATCCGAACCCGGTTCTCCCTCCGATTCCTCGGTCTCCTCCGCTCCGCCCTCCTCGGACTCGCCTCGTACCTTGACCCAGATCCGCTCCCAAGTAACTCCTCCGTCGTTCGAACGGAATAGACCGGCGCTCGTTAACACATAGCAGTGATCTGCCAAAGTCGGATGCATCACGATTGCTCGCACCGGCCCGGCCGGAAAGCTCTCACGCAGCCGAGTCCAAGAGGCCCCCCAGTCCTGGCTGACCTGAACCCCTTCCTTCGTCCCGACAAAAATTCGTTTCGGGCGGTGGATATCCTGGACAACGCAGGAAACCGCCTCGTTTGCAGGCAGAAGCCGGCGCCACCGGCGGCCCCCATCCGATGAGGCGAAGAGACCGGATCCGGCGGCAACAATGAGAGACCGGGGATTCGATGGATCCCATGCGACATCGGAGATCCGGCTGTTGAAAGGGCTGGAATTAAAAATCCGGCTCCAGTTGGCTCCCTGATCCGCGGAGCGGTACAGGCCGCGGCGGGTTCCCACGTACAGAACATCGGCCGTTGGAACCACGGCCAAGATGGGGCCCCGGAGGCCGGCCCGATGAGACGACTCAGAGAGGTCCCCGGAGAGCCGGCTGCCCTCCAAACCCCTGGGCATCCAAAGCCACCCGAAGAAGAAACCCCCTGCCCCAAGGAGAATCACCCAGATCGGAATTCGGTTTATCTTCATGATGATTATAGAAAATAATATTATTTTGCATTATTGTCAATGATTATTTTCTCCAAAGGATTGCAGACCCTGCAACAGTTGCCTCTTGACGTCCTCGGCCGGCGGATGGTATCGTGGAGCCATGTTGACGGTCGGAAAGAAGATGAGGGACCTGCGGCTCGCCAAGCACTGGACCTTATCGAATCTGGCCAAGCAGTCCAGTATGGCCCTTTCAAGCCTGAGCCGTATCGAGACCGGTAGGATGACCGGGACCCTGGAGTCTCACATCAAGATCGCCCGGGCCTTTGGAATTCGGCTGTCAGAGTTGTATGCCGATCTGGACCCTGTCGGCGCTCCGGTCGAACACCGGAAGGGAATTCCCCCCAACCGCTTCTCTTCCGGCAACGGGGCCGGCTTCACGATCCTCACCAAGGAAGGGCTCCAAAAGAAGATGCTCCCGGTCGTCCTTCATCTGCAGGCTGGGAAGAGCAGCGAGCGAGCACAGGCCTCCCCGGGAATCGAGAAATTCCTCTATCTCTTGAGAGGAAAGGTGGAGGTCACAGCCGGCAAGGAGCAGATCCGCATGGACACGGGAGACAGCCTCTACCTTCAGGCCTCCCTGGCCCATTCCTTAAAGAACATCGGCTCCCATCCTGCTCTGATCTTGAGCATTACCGCCCCCCCCTCTCTGTAAGAAGGGCCTGTACACCCGCTGCGAATTCCCTGCCGGGTGTACTAGGCCTGCTCTACCACCAGCGGATAGCGAACCTTTAAGTCCCCGTTTAACAGGACCTCAACCGCATACTCCCCCAGCTGGGGAAGCTCCAGATTGTTGAACCGGGCAATGACGGAGTGGCGGGCCTTGAGGGTGGCGAGCTGGAAGGTTGTCTCCTGATCCCTGGCAATCTCCTGACCGCCGGGATCCAAGATCCGGCTGTACTGGCGAAAGGATCCGACTCCTCCAATCCAGCCGTTCACGATAAACAGGGCCGGGTGGGCGGCGGGAAATTCCCGGGCCCCGATCGTCTCAAATAATCCCAGCAGGATGAACTTGCCGTTGTCTTCCCGACGGACGTCATCGCAGAGGACGGAATACAGAAGAGCGGGCTCAATATTTGTGTCGGTCACCCCGCCCCTCCATGGGTCGGGACGCCTAAACTTAGTTGAGGAGCATCGGGGGCGGCCCGAAAAGCTCCATGAGCTTTTATTCTCTGGGGCAAATCGGAAATGAACCCACGGGATAATATCCTACCTGGCATTCTGAAGCCTACGTATTCCATCCCACCTTGCCCCAGAGAAACCCATGGAGGGGCGGGGTCAAGGGAACGAAGGGGGGCTGACTTTATCGATGACGGAATCAAGACGAGCCTTGTCCTCCGGCGACAACTCGGCAAACTCCACCCCCGTGTCAAAACAGTACCCCTTCTTGAACTCGCGCCGTCGAACCACCCAAACAATGGTCCCTTGGATCTTGACCGGAGGCTTTCCATCCCCCAGGATAAGCTCCAGATCAACCGGAGAGAAGATATCCAGTCCCTTCTCCAAGTAGACACAGACACCCCCGAGGCCGACATTCTCCGTAACGGTGGAGATTGTGAAGGTGTGCCCCTGCTGCTTCATCCGGACCTTGCACTGACATTTCGTTCGGGGGAAACGCCGTTGATTCATTCCTTGCCACATGGATTACAAGTCCTCCTTGGGAATACTCCCTTTATAGAAGAAAGTTAAACAAATTGCAAGATCTTCCCTATCATGGTACCCTGCTTTCCGAAGGGGGAGGGGATGTACAAAGTCTTCTATCGATTCAGAGAAAAACCATTCCACGTCACTGCAGACCCTACCTTCCTCTATCTTTCCCGCCAGCACCAGGAAGCGCTCAATCACTTGACGTACGGGATCCGAGAAAGGCTCGGTTTCTTGATGATCACCGGCGAGGTGGGAACCGGAAAAACGACACTGGCCAAAACACTGATCGAGAAACTTCCCTCCTCCGCCAAGACCGCCCTCATCCTTCATCCGACCTTAAGCAGCGCGCAGCTCTTAAGAGCGGTGCTGAAGGATTTCGGGGTTCCTCCATCCGGCTCCTCACGAGCCCAGCTCCTTCAAGCCATCGAGATCTTCCTTCTGGAGCAGGCCGCCTCTGGAGGTGAAGCGGTGCTGGTTGTTGATGAGGCCCAGGCCCTGAGCAGTTCCACCCTTGAACAGGTACGGCTGCTCTCCAACGTCGAGACCCCGAAGAGAAAACTTCTCCAGATTGTCCTGATCGGACAGCCGGAATTGACCGAGCGGCTGGATAAGGACCCCAGATTAAGAGCCCTTCACCAGCGAATCGCTGTCCGCTATCAAATCCAGCCCCTCGCTGAAGAAGAGGTGGCCTCTTACATCGACCACCGGATCCAGATCGCCGGAGAAAAAGGGATTCCTCTGTTCACCCCGGGCGCAATGGCTAAAATCGCAGAAATTTCCCAGGGCATTCCGCGTCGGATTAATCGGATTTGCGACCAAGCCCTGCTGGCTGGATTTGTTCGGGAATCCCGGACCATTGATGAATCCATGGTAGAGCAGGCCTTATCCACTCTCACGAATGAGAAAAGAAGGCGTGAGGAAATACCATTAAATTAGCTGGGGAGAGAAAATGAGTTTAATCGCGGATGCCTTGCGGAAAGCGAACATTTCCTTCCCTGTCTCCTCCCCATCCCCCCGGCCCCCCAAGCCCGTTTGGACTTATCTGTTGGCCGGCCTATTCGGGCTTGGCCTTATCCTGTTGGCCCATTCCTTAATACGGTTTCCCGCCCTGCCGCCGGCTTCCGCCTCGTCCCAGACATCGGCTGCCCCCTCTGCCTTTCAACCGATCGGCTTAAACCTCCTCAGAGCCGCCGAGAGCCAGTGGCGTCTCAATGGGATTGTCCGAGGAGGTGACGGGAAACCTCTGGCCCTCATCAACGGTCAGGTCGTCGCAGAAGGCCAGCCGATTCAGGGGGCTAAAGTAGTCCGCGTGGCATCGAACGAAGTGGATTTGGAAACGGACGGGAAGATTAAAACGCTGAAACTTCGGTAACAGCCTTTACTGGAGACGGACGAAGGCGTCCGAGAAGCGGGGGTCCATCATCAAACGTTCCTGCTCCAGTTGGGCTTCCACCTTTGTAATGAAGCGGCCCACATAGATCCGGTATCGAGGCTTTCCGTTATAACGAGGGTATTCCACGAAAAAAGCGGGATATCCCAGTTCCTGCAAACGGACGAGAGCCCGATCCGCCGCCGCCTTAACATCATAGACGGCTACCTGGATGGTGTAAGGGGAAGGCTCGCTGCCGGTCGGAGAAGCATGGAGAAACTGGAATCCCACCGGCATCCCAACGCACGCCGCCAGTATGAGAGCGACCGTCCCTTTTCTTAAGAGACCCCAGGCCGATTTCTTAGGATTGACCTGAACCCCTGTCTCTGCTCCTCCAGGAGCGGTTTGGCAGGAGTGAATGTGCTGTTCCAACTGGCCGGCAAGCCGTTCCCTCTCCTGCCGCAGGGCGATCAGATCGTTCCTCAGTTTCTTTAATTCCGAGGTCAGAATCTCGGCTCCCGTCCACTCCGAATCCCAAGAGGAATAGCCGCTGGTTAGGTCGTTCGGGGGGTCGGGGACCGGTCGCTCCGATGTTTTCCGACGGCCCAGATATTCCCCGTACAACCGTTCCTGGATTTCTCTCTCTGTCAGGGCTCGGACATTTCCCGGAGGGGAATCTTTCGAGTGGCGGGTCATGTTAACCTCAAGCGAAATCGAACGAGCGTCACCTGTCCCAAAGTCCAGGATCCATCTTCCTTAAACCCGACATGCCCGCAGAGCCGAATCGCCTGCTCCATCCGGTTCGAGGTGCGTATGACTACTTCCCGGAACCCCGCGGTTCGGCAGAAGGCGAGCGCTTCTTCAAGAAGACCGGCACCAATGCCTCGACCTCGATAACGGGGATTCACAAACAAGCGCCGCAGGATGGCCGTCTGTTTATTTTCCGCCTTGACGCCGCAGGTACCGACAATCTCATGCTGTTCCTCGGCCACAAAGAAGGTGCAGCCCGGTCCTTGGTAGGTCTTCTCCAACTTCCTTAGGTCGTCAGCCGCATAGGCAACCTGATCCGCAGGAAATTCCTTCGCAAGAATCGCCGTCACCAACTTCATGATTGCAGGGGAATCCCCCGTTCGAGCAGGCCGAATCACTTAAGAAGAAATCTTGTATACCTTGTCGTGTCTTCTTACCCTGGCGGAAACCTTCACCCCCACTTGCTGCCCAACCTTCCCCTCTGTAATGACCTCACGCTCAATCTGCATGGAGCGAATGGTCTCTTTGAGATCGGTCGTATGACCCCGAATCCAGATCGTATCGCCCAATTTCAAAGAGCCCTTGGTGATTTCAATGAGGGCGGCACTCGGAACGGAAAAGAAGCTGACCACGAAACCCATTTCCTCACCCAGCGGAGTTGTTTCTGGCATACCTAGCCCTCCCAGAGAAATTAAACTATGGTACTTAAAGAAATTGGCTCTGTCAAGACAAGGGAGCCAGGAGATGTTCCAGCGCAACCCGGGCCGCTTCTTGGCTCGCCATCTTCTTGCTTGGGCCCACTCCCTGCCCGTACGATTTCCCCCGCCAGCCGACGGCCACCTGGAAACGCCGTCGGTGGCCGGGGCCGCTCTCTTCAATCACCCGGTACTCCGGGGCCGCCTTGAAATAGCGAAGAACGTACTCCTGAAGGAGAGACTTATAGTCCGCCGCCAGGTCCCCGGCCTCCACCGCTTTAATCTGGTGTTGAAACAGGCGCCGGATCAGCCGGGCGGTAGGAACCAATCCCCGATCCAGATAAAGGGCCCCTAAAACCGCCTCAAGGGTGGATCCGATCACCGATGTCCTCCGGCCCTCCCCGTGCGCGGTCTCTCCGGGCCCCAAAAGAATCCATTGGTCGAGTCCCATCCCGCTGGCGATCTCGCCCAAGGTGGCCCGGGAAACAACCTGTGCCTTGACCTTCGCCAGCTCCCCCACTTCGGAAACCGGATAAAGCCGGTACAACTCCTCTGAAATTACCAGGCCCAATATCGCATCGCCGAGAAACTCCATCGTCTCATTATCTCCCTTGACCGAACCGGGTTTGGCCGTCTGCATGTAGGAACGGTGAACCAGCGCCTGGTTAAGGAGACTCAGGCGGCGAAAGCGCAGACCCAAGACCCTCTCAAGCCGATGAAGCTGCTTTGCCCGCTCCGGAGAGACCCCCGAATGAAAGAAGATTTCTATTCCTCCAAAACCGTTTGAACGGCAGCCCGAACCAGCCGCTGCGCCACTCCCCTGACGACCGCCACCCGGCCGATCCTCGTCGGAAGGACCCAGCTGCGGCCGGCGCTCCATTTCTTATCGTGAGACATCGCCTGAAGGATCCGAGAGAGAGGAACTCCATGAACGGTCGTGGGCAGTCCTAAATGTTCGAGAAGCCGCCGGATCCGGTCGGCATCGGAAGATCCGATCATCCTTAAACGACGGGCGATCTCCGCCGCCACCCGCATCCCCACCGCGACGGCCTCTCCATGCGTGACGGTCCCCGCGTAGTGGGTTGCCGCTTCAAGGGCGTGGCCGAACGTGTGGCCGAAATTTAAAGCAGTCCGGATGCCGAGGGTCTCCCGTTCGTCCGCCTCAACGACCGACGCCTTGACCTGCACGGCCCGCGAGACCAGCCACCCCAACTTTTCCTGGGACTCACGGAGTTCCAAAACCGAGGTCTCCTCCAGAAAAGCGAAAAGGGCCGGGTCTCGAATCACCCCGCATTTTGCCGCTTCCGCCAGGCCGGAACAAAAGATCCGGGCGGGAAGGGTGCGCAAAAATTCCAACTCAATAAAGACCAGGCGGGGCTGATAAAAAAGGCCGGCTAAGTTCTTTCCCTGGGGAAGATCCACCGCCGTCTTTCCACCGATCGAAGAATCCACTTGAGCCAGCAGGGTCGTCGGAACCTGCAGGTACGGAATGCCCCTCCGGTAGAGACCGGCAACCAGCCCCCCGACATCTCCCACCACTCCTCCTCCGACGAGAACCAAGAAGAGACGCTTCCCCGGCCCATCCAGATCGGCCAACCCCTGCAAGAGGCGGCCCAGGGTCTCTAAACTTTTGCTTCGCTCCGTGTCGGCAACGGTCAGGGTGCGAACCGGAAAGCCGCCGCGCGACAGGGCCTTGACGATGGAGCGGCCGTGTTTCTCCAAAATGGGGGGGTTGCTTAAGACAACCGGATGGGTCCCGCACCGCAGACGACGGACCTCGGGGAGAAAACGATCCACCTGCCCGCTCCCAATCAGGACATCATAACGGCGGGACCCCAGGCGGACCGGAACCCGGCTTGGGAAATAGAGCCGACGCGCACTCATGAGATCCCCAGCAGCCGAGCGAGAAAGGAGACCGCCGGCAGAAGAACCCGATCGAGAAGACCCATGAGAAGCAGGATCACCACCAGAACCGTTCCCCACCGCTCCAGAAGGAGAACCTCCCTCGCAAAACGGGAGGGGAGCAGGCCCGTGAGAATCCGGGAACCATCCAGAGGAGGAATGGGGATCAGATTAAACACCCCCAAAATCAGATTGATCAGGATCAGATACTTGGCGGCCCCAATCGCCCAAAGAGGCAGAGCGGATCCGAGCCCTCTTAGAAGAAAAGCGACCGCTGCCGCCAGAGTGAAATTTGCCGCCGGACCCGCGGCCCCGACCCAGAGCATGTCTCTCTTCGGGCGGCGCAGGTTCATGAAATTCACGGGCACCGGTTTGGCCCAGCCAAAAACAAATGGGGAACGGATCAGCGTAAGCATGAGCGGAAGAGCCACCGTCCCGATCGGGTCCATATGCTTGAAAGGATTCAGGGTCAGGCGGCCGGCCGCCAGGGCGGTCCGGTCTCCCAAGGCCAACGCCACCCAGCCATGGCTGACCTCGTGGACAACCACCGCCGCCATGAAGATCGGGAACAGCAGGAGAAAACCGACGACGGATTCCATCGTCACCCCGCCCCTCCGGAGTTTCGCTTCCATCCCTGCAGGGATGGAAGCGCTGTGCCGAAGGCACGGATGCCCTCGGCTATCTCCCACTCAAATTGTGAAGATCCCCCCTTCTCTGCCGAGGGCATACTCCGGAGGGGCGGGGTCACTGAACCTTGGACCCAGACGCGACGGGGCGCTCAGGAACAATCAGGGACAGCTTCTCTCCGTCCTGGGCGGCCAGCAGCATCCCGTTTGAGATCACGCCACGGATCGTGGCCGGCTCGAGATTGTCGACAATGACGATCCGTTTGTTGAGCAGATCCTCGGGATTGTAGTGACGGGCAATGCCAGCGACGATTTCCTTCTGAGATTCTCCGGTATCCACCTTCAAGACCAGCAGCTTGTCGGCGTTGGGATGCGCCTTGGCTTCCAAGATGGTGGCTACCTTCAGTTGAAGGAGCCGAAATTCCTCTATTGTTGCCAGGGGAGAAACTTCACTCCTTCTTTTTTGCAGGAGCCCCGGCTTCCGGCTTGGCTTGAGCGCCGGCAGCTTTCGCAGAGGCGGGAGCCTTCGGGGAGGAAGGGGCCTTTGCGGCCGCTTTCCCGGAAGCAGGAGCCGCGGGAGCCGCTGCACCCGCGGCGGTCCCTGGAGCGGCCGTCCCCGCCGCAGGAGCCGCTGCCTTTTCTTTCCTCACCCGAATCTTCAAATGCTTGACCTTGGGCAAACCCAAGATGGAACTCTTCTCAAGGTCCCAATCACCCTCTTCCTGCAGCAGCCTCACGCGCTCCAACCGGGAAAGGACGGAGCGGTGCCGCTTCATGGTCGCTGCAGACTTAAGACTCGAATGGATGGACATGTTCGGTTTTTATCCGGAAGAAACCCGCTTGATAAACCCGTCCTGATAGGTCCTCTTCAAGGCCGGCAAGGCGTTCAGCGCCTCCGCCCGGGCCCGATACCCTACCACGCGCAGCTCAAAATATTTCCCCTGTTTTACCACCCGGGCGTCGAACCTCTGCCGGCGCAGGCGCTGCGACTCTTCCTCCGCGGCCCGAGCGTCGAAATAGCTGGCCAACTGAATGACGTAGGAGCCGCCGCCCAACTCCTTCCCACTCCCGGCGACAACCGCCCTAAGGGGACGCTGCGGTTCCACGGAAACCTGAGCGATCGGGCCGACCGGAAGATTCACCGGTTTCATCTGCGCGGAAGCCGCGGGAATCTCCTGAACAGGATTCCCCGATAACCGCTTCCCCCGCTCGACCCCCATGCAGAACCCAGCCAACAGAATCAAGACCAGGCTTAAACCCGAGAAGATCAAATCTTCATAGGCCACCCGAACCCGCAAATATTGGTGTGGAAAGAGGGGCGGATGTCCCCTTTTAAGTTGGGCCTCCCCTTCTAAATCTCGAAATAACTCCGGTTGCATGGCCATTTACTATACCATCCTCCCCTCGAAAATACCAGCGCTATGCCATGCTGGCCGGGCACAGATTCCGGAAGTCGCAGCGACGGCATTTCATCAGGGATGGGGTGGGGGAAAAATCTCCGGAGCGGATCTCGCGCACAATCTCCTGGACCTGGCTCCTGGTGGACTCCAATGTTTCCGGCGTCTGCTCGAAAGAAAGCTTTTCGCCGCTGCGGAGGAAATAGAGGCTTAACCGTTTGGGGACAAGCCCAAGAACCTCCCGGCACGCCAACGCGTACAGCTGGAGCTGTAGTTGATCGTCCGGTCCCAGATCCGATTTCGGCTTCCCGGTCTTGTAATCGATGATCTCAATCCCCCCTTCGCCCAGGGGATCCACCCGGTCGATCACCCCTTGAACCGAGGCATCCCCCATGGCAAGAGAGAAGGATTTCTCGACGAAGAGCGGCACCCCGAAGGCCCCCTCGTTCTTTTTGTAGAAGGAGGTTAACAGATCAATCCCCAGACGGCGATATTCCTGTTCCTGAACCGGCTCCCCGTACCGGCCGGGGGCGAAGGCCCCCCGGAAAGATTCCAGCAGTTCTTCCAGGGAAGGGACCTGCCCTTCCATCACCTTCCGGAAGAATCCTTCGAGACACCCGTGAAGATCGATTCCAAAGAACATCTGGGGAGTCGGCCGCACCGGGATCTGGTACAGGTAGCTGTATTGATACTTCATGGGACAGTACCGGTAGGTCTGCAGCTGTGTGTAGCTGAATTTCGCCGGGAGTGGAAAAGGGCTCGGGCCTTTCTCCTCAAGCTGGGATCCCCGCTCCTTCCATAAACCCGCCGTCAGATCCGTCATCCGGCGCGCCCGCTCCGAGAACCCTGCCTCATCCTTTGGATCCAACGCCCGGATCTCCTTGAGGATCTGCAGGAGATGCCGTTCCGCCGCCAAGGAATCGCTCCCCGAGGATTCGGCGGGAGGGGCGGCTCCGGCCGGGCCCTCGCTCCGGCGCCACTGAAACTCCTCAGCCGGAGCCTGGTCGCTCATCTGGCGGATAAAGAGGGAAGGCCGATGGTAGAGACGCTCCTGCGTCATCAGAAACAATCCCTGCCTCGCCCGAGTGCAGGCGACGTAGCAGAGGCGGCGTTCCTCCTGCAAATGGTAATCCCCTTGAGGGAGCGGCTCCTTCATCAATTCCACCGGAAACGGAATCGCTTCCGGCCGGCCCCGCCCGGGGAACCGCCCTTGAACCAGCCCCAGGAGGATCACCCATTCAAACTCCAATCCCTTGGCCTGATGAATGGTCATTAAACGGACCTGATTCCCGGCGATCTCTTCTTCTTCCTCCTGGCCGTCCCCTCCCGCCTGCCGGTAGGAATCCAGGTACCAGAGGAAGGAACTTAACTCCTCGGATCCCGGGTGGGTCTGACTGTACCGGTAGACAAATCGAAGGAATCGCCCCAGAGAAATCAGTGGATTTCCCGATCTCCCCGCTGCGGGAAATCCGGAGGTTGGACGGAACACCGTCCGCAAGGAAGTCTCCTCGACAACCCGCGGAACCAACGTTCCAACCCCCTCCCGGATCACCCGGGGATGGAGGCCGTCCAACTCCCTCAAGAGTTCCAAGGCCGCCCCTTGCGTCGCCGGCTGGACGGGCAGATCCCCGACAGACCTTAACATCTCGATCAAGGAGATCCGACGTTCCTTCGCCGCCCGGGGGATCGCCATCAGATCGGCAGGGGGAATCCCCCAGATCGGATGCGAAAGAATCCGAAACAGATGGACCGAATCGGAAGGATCCAGCAGAACCCGCAGGAAGGCGATCAGATCCTTGATCTCGATCTGATCAAAAAGGGCAGCTCCTCCATGAACAACAAAAGGAACCCCCGCCTTGTCCAATTCCTGCACCAGCCGATCCCTGTGGCTGTGAGCCCGATAGAGGACGGCAATCCGGTCCCACCGGCGCGTGGCTGCGGCTGGAGGAGGCCGCACCACTTGTAAGCTCTGAGTCGTGGCTGGTTCCTTCCCCGCGAGGGTCCGGATCGTCTCGATCACCTTCTGAGTTTCATCCATCTCATCCCGGCAAACCACGGCCTCCACGGGCAGCCCGCCTTGCGCCTGCGCGCATAAACTCTTCTCGGGGTCGTATCGATCCGGTTCATTATGGCGGATCAGCCGGTCAGCCGAGGCCAGGATCTGCGGGGTGGAGCGGTAGTTCTGGGTAAGCCGGATGGTCTTCAAGCCGGGGAACATTTGTTTCATCAACAGGAAGCTTGCGAAAGAAGCGCCCCGGAAACGATAGATCGCCTGGTCGTCGTCCCCCACCACACAAAGATTGCCCGCCTTGCCGGCGAGCATTCCCAGGAGCGCGATCTGCGCCACATTGGTATCCTGGAATTCATCCACCAGGATATAGCGATACTTGGATTGAAGCTGCGCGAGAAGAACAGGCCGCTGCTCAAGCGCCCCGAGGGTCCGAACGATCAGGTCTCCAAAATCGAGCGCCCCCAAAGCTCGCATCCTTTCCTGGACCGTCCGGTAGACCCGCTCCACTTCCCGGCAGCGGGCCCGCTCGTGGGGATCCTCGACCTTCTCCGCGTAAGCCGAAAACTCCTCGGGAGAGACCCTCTCATCCTTGGCCCGGCTGATGAACCGCAGGAACCCGTCGATGCAGTCGGTCGGGTCGGCGTAATTCCAGAAGAGGGCGAGCTTTAATTCGGGAAGGAGCTTCCGGAAGAAGATCCATGATTCAATCCGGTCAAGAAGCTGGAACCGGGAAGGAATCCCCGCCTCAAGGGGGTGATCCTGGATGAAGCGATGGCAAAAACCATGGAAGGTGAAGACCTCCAACTCATCCGCGGTGCCGCCCAAGAGATCCTCTACCCGCTCCAGCATTTCCTGAGAGGCCTTTCGGGAAAACGTCAAGGCCAGGATATTCGCGGGGGTCAGGTCCGGATGTGTCTCCAACAGGTAGGCGATCCGGTGAGCGATGACCCGGGTCTTTCCGGTCCCTGCCCCCGCCAGGATCAATACCGGCCCTTCCGTCGCCTGCACGGCTTCCTGCTGTTCGGAGTTGAGTGACTGAAGAACCCGGGACTTCACCGGGGGAAGGATCTTACTGTTTGGGCTCTTTAATGCCGAATGGGAATTCAAAGTCGACCGCGCTGGCTGGGAGATCGGCCGCGTTGAAGTCTGTCTTCAGATTCTCGATCAGGAGCCGGACCGAGACAGCGTTGGGATGCGGGCGCGGAAAAGCCACGTACCCATCGTACGCAATGCCCGGATGGACGACCCCCCCGGCCAAGCGGACCTGCTTGATCAAGTAATGCATCTTGCGGGCTCCTCCGCCGCCAAATGTCCCCGCCACCTTGAGCGGCAGACCGTAGGGACCTGGGGCCAAATCCCCAGTGGTCTTGGCAAAGTTCAACATACTGGCCTTGGACTCGTAAATGGCCGAGATGTTGTCCGGCGAAAGCTCCGAATACTGGATGTTCAGATTGTCGATAAGAACAAAATCTTCGGGATTGACCCTGATCTTCTTGCCGCTGAAATTGGCGATCTTCACGTAGAAAACGAGGGTCCCAGGAGGGTAAGGGTTTTTCCCCGCGAGAACTCCGAACACCTCTTTCTTCTCGAAGAAATGATCCAGTTCATCCGGAGTGGCGTACCGGATGGTCACATCGATTCCCGATTTGGACAGGGCGGCCGTCATCGGATCCATGATGACCGGCTTGATCTCCTTTTCCTTCTGCTCCGGCTGCTGGAGTTCAATCTGGCCCTTGGGCCGCTCAAGCGTAGAAAAACCTCCGCGGCAGCCGGCCGCACTGCTCAGCGCCAACATGGACAAAACAGGGATAAGGACCAGACCTCGATTCATGGTTTATGCTCTCCACGGCTTTTCAAGGAAATGGAACGAAAACTGGACGAGAAAGAGATCTCTGGACTTCTAAACCCACCACGAAGGCTGAACTGAAACGGCTCCCAGGAAGGAGCACCCGGACTCTCCCGGCTCAACAAATTCATTTCAGCCAAAAGGTTCCTCGCCAGCGCCCCCTTCAACTCCAGATGGGCCTGATCCGTCCCAACCAACCCTCCTCCCCTCTCCAGCCGGAGCATGGAACCCTGCAGTGTGAGCTCCTGAAACAGAATCTGGTTTAACTGGATTTGAAGGAGAGCGGACCCTTCATTCACGACCGGGCCGGCAGAAAGTATCTCCACCAGAAGGGGGTTTCGGATGCCCCAAGATCCCGGGTCGATCCTCCCTTCCTGGAGCCGGCATTGAGCATACACCCGCCCCTGAAGAAGGGAGAGGGGCTTAGGAGCGATCCACACCTTCACGAAATGCATCTTCCCTCCCCCGGGAACTTGAACCTTCAGGTCGTTCAACTCAAAACCTTTCCAGAAAATCCAGGCCGCTCTGGCAACCGAGAAACGCCACCCGGACCGTTCATCCAGACGGCGGCACAGTCCATTGACGGAATAAGTTACCGGCCACGATACCATGCTTAAGGCCGCGAACACCAGCAGAATCAGAACGATCCGGAAACATCTTCTGCGCATTGCGTTAAGAACCTTCCAAGGCCTCCTGAATTTGCGTCAGCATCCGCCGATCCCCTGTCAAGGCGTAGCCACGGACCGCGCTGGTTTCATCCGTGGCCAACCACCTGCGGCCGACCAGCTCCTTCAAAGCCTCCTCGACAACCTTCGCTTCGTGTCCCAACCAACTGGCGATTCCCCGGACTGTTTCCACCGCCTGAGGATGCTGCTGAAAGAATTTTAAGATCTGCCGCTGGACCGGTGTCAGAGAGAATCCGCTCAACGGATTTCCTTGGAACCGGCAGAATCCACCAGCTCCTGCAATTTCCCGGACTGGACCAGACTCAGGAAGGCCTCCACCACAGCCGGATCAAACTGGGTCCCGGAATGGGAGGCGATTTCGTGCGCCGCCTGGGTGACGGAAAAGGCCCCCCGATAAGGCCTCTCACACACCATCGCTTCGAAGGCATTGGCCACCGCCAGGATCCGGGCACCCAGTGGAATCGCATCCTTCTTTAACCCCTTGGGGTAGCCGGTTCCATCGTATCGTTCATGATGATAGAGGATGATGGGCAGGGCCGGCTCAAGGATCTCGAAGGGTTGGAGCAGCCGGGCCCCTTTGATGGTGTGTTCCTTGACCTTGGCGAATTCCGCCGGCTCCAGCTTCGTGGGTTTCCGCAGGATCTCCTGTGGAATTCCCAGACGACCGGCGTCATGGAGCAAGGCCGCATACTGAAGCGGCCGCTGCGCGGAGAGAGGGAGCTTCATCTTCTGAGCGATCGCCACCGCCGCCTCCGCCAGGATCCGATGGCCCAAAGAACGCCCGGAAGAATAAGGCTCCATGCTGTTTAGAATTTCGCTTAAGCTCTTAATGGTTCCCCAGGTCACCCGTTCTTGGGTCTCGTACATCTGGGCGTTGCCGATAGCCACCACGGCCTGCTCGGCGAGAGTGGTCAGGATCTCTTGATCCAGCGTGCTGAAGGGCTGGCTTGGCCGGTATCGGCGAACCATGATCACGCCAACGCAATCTTCCTCCACCAAAGGAACCACCATCATCCGCTTCGACAACCGGGCCTGACAGGTGGAAGCCACCTGCCCCGGAAAACCGGATCCAACCCGGCAGGGACGCAGGGTCCAGCTCTTTCCCTTTCGAAGCTCAACCACCGCCCGTGGAATCAGGAGCCTCTTTTGCCGGTCCACAAGCCAGATCGCGCAGGATTGGGCCCGCAGAACCTGACAGCAGAGCCGGGCCACCCGGGGGAGCAGCTCCTTCAAGTTCAAGGTGGAACTGATCAGCCGGTGAATGGTATGGATCGTCGAAAGGGCGACGCACCTGGGCTGAATTGCATCGGAGAGGTTCTTGAGCTCCTGAGTCCGCTCCATCTCCTGCGCCGCGGTCGCCACCGTCAGGCCGGCCAGCTTCAGCTCGGCGGATGGAACCGGCTGTTCGCTGTGGCACATCGCCAGGTACCCCCGCACCTGGTCCTGCTGCATGACCGGCAGGCAGACGGCGTGCCGCTCAATGGGACAGACAAACTGGACCGGCCCCTTGGCCTTGCGGGCCTCCTCCAAAGCGGAAAGAAACTGGCGCTGGCAGATTCTCCGGTTGGCCGGCTTCTGGACAAACCGGCAGGTCCGGCAGGCTTGGGAATAATTGAGGGTCTTTGGGGCATCGCCGGGAATCACCCACCAAATCGGACGGGAAACCGGGGCGGTGATCACCTCGTGAAGCCGCCGGAGACTGGGATGCTGGCTTAACTTTTCGAAGGTCTGTTCCATTTAAAGAAGCTCCATGAGTAATTATACCTCCGGATGGAACAGCTTTTTGTACTCATCCATCGCGTACCGGTCGGTCATCCCGGCAAGGTAGTCACAGATCACCCGATAGGGATCCTCATTCTTCAAGCGGCGGCGGGTGGTGTCGGGCAGCTGCTTGGGATTGCGCAAATAAGTCTCGAAGAGACCCGCCAGGAACCGCTTGGCTTTCTCCGCCATCCGGACCACCCTGTGATGATGGTACAGCTCTTCGTTGAGAAACTCTTTTAACGGAGCCCGGAGGCGGCTCATCGAAGGGCTGAAGGCGATGCAGGATTCCGGAGAATCCTGGGCATCCGCGGGCTTCACGATCTTCAAAGAGCGGATCCGCCGGTCCGACTCCCGAAGCAGATCCGTCACCTGAAGATCGATCAGCCGTCGAATGATCTGGTACTTCCGCCGCTCCGGGCTGATCCCCGGAGAAGCTGCCGCCACCTCTTTCCAGACCTGCCGCCAAAGAGGAATCTGCCTTAAGGCCTCCTCCCGGATCAATCCCGAGGTAATCCCGTCGTCCAGATCATGATTATCGTAGGCAATCTCATCCGAGATGTTGACGACCTGCGCCTCACAATTCAGATTCGGCCGTAGGGGAACCGGCGAGGAAGCCAGGGGGACCCGGTGTTTATTGAGACTCTCCCGGACCTCCCAGGTCAGATTCAGCCCCGGGAATTTCGGATACCGTTCCTCCAATTGATCGACAATCCGCAGGGCCTGGAGGTTGTGGTCAAACCCTCCGTGCCCCTGCATGAGCGACGTCAGCGCATCCTCTCCGGAGTGGCCGAAAGGTCCGTGCCCGAGATCGTGGGCCAGGGCGACCCCCTCGACCAAATCCGCATTGAGCCGAAGCGCCCGGGCGATCGTGCCCGCGATCTGAGACACCTCCAAGGTATGCGTCAGGCGGGTCCTGTAATAGTCCCCCTCGTGAATCACAAAAACCTGAGTCTTGTATTCCAAACGCCGGAAGGCGGTCGAGTGAATGATCCGATCCCGGTCCCGCTGGAAGCATGTCCGGTAGGGATGCTCCGGTTCCGGATGCGCCCGCCCCCGGGAGTCGCGAGAACAGACGGCGAAGGAGGCCAACGTCCGCCGTTCCTGCTCCTCGAGTTGTTTCCTAGTGACGAGGTTTTCGGCGGACCTTCTTGGCATGACCTTTCCTTGACCACTTGAGCGAGGAATAGGCGGAATCGAGCGACTGGGAAATCACCTTCATCTCGGCGATGATCGGCATGAAATTCGTGTCCCCGACCCAGCGGGGAACGATGTGCAGGTGCAGGTGGCCCGGAATGCCGGCCCCGGCGGAGCGACCCAGATTGATCCCCAGATTGTACCCATGCGGACTCATCACCCGCTTCAGCCGCTGGAGCCCATCCTTCGACAACTCCAAGAGGTCCAGCCACTCCTCCGCTGTGAGGGATCCCAGGCGGCCGACATGCCGATAGGGAGCGATGAGGAGATGCCCGTTGTTGTAGGGAAACCGGTTGAGGACGGAAAATCCGCGCCGCCCGCGAGTCAGCAGATGATTCTTGGCGTCAAGCGCAGAGTGTTGGATCCGGCAGAAAAAGCAACCCCGAGCCGAAGAGTTTTTTGTCCCGACGAGATAGCCGATCCGCCAGGGAGCCCAGAGGCGTTTAGGGCTCTTAGGAGTTTGCAAGATTTTCCTGGCTTTGGCTAGAGGAAGCCAAACCATTTCTAAGCTCTAGGTCATGACGGGAAGGAGGGAGGGGGTTGGGATCGAGCCGGATTGTCTCAAAGGGGGATCTGCGGCCTGCTTCCGGAGAACCGATCCTGGCCAGCCCGTACAGATCCAACAGATCATTGAAGACAGCCAGATCCCAGAAACGGATCCGGGCCTGCTGGAACACCAAACGGGCGTTCACTTCAACCGGACAGGCTCCCAGCACCAGCTTCCGATAATCCTTGAAGGGCGGCTCCAGCAGTTCTTTAACCAGAGACCTGGCCTGGCTCTCGTCCAGTGACCCGTTCCAGGGAACCACCAGCCAGTCGGGCCCATGGCTGCGGCTAGAGGAGGCCGCACCACTTGTAACCTCTGAGTCGCGGCTTCGGTGGGCGAGAATCACCACCCGGCCGATGGAATTCTTACGCAGCTCCACGCGGCTGAATCTCGGAAGATGAACCCGCCGTCCCTCCGCCTCAACAAGTTCTCCGCCCCACTGTCTTAAGAGGTCCGCCCCATGTTCCTCCAGAGGCCGGACCATCGCTTCGTGGATCTTCGCCATCCAGATCCAGGCCCCATCTCGGAAACGGACCCTGGCATGAGCCGGATCGGTCAGGTCGATCCCCCGCAGGACCGGATAAGCAGCCAGCATCCAGAGTTGAAATAACCGGTCCGGCATCCGATAGAAAACTCCCTGTTTTTGAACCAATCCCACTCCGCCCAAGGCCTTCAAGGCTCCGGCCACCTGGGAGAAGGACCGGCCGGTCGCTTCGGCGATCTGAGGAATCCGGTGGTTTCCCGCGGCAACGGCCATCAGAACCTGCACCCAGGACCGACGATTTTGATGCGCCGGCAAGAAACGGATCTGCGCCTCAAATCGGATCCGCAGCGCCCCCCGGGGTTCGATGAGAAGCTCCTCCAGCAAATCCAGCAGGGAGCGTTCTCTATTCACTGAAGCTTCTTCAAGAACCCGCCGATCCAGCAGTCCCTGAAGCAGAAGATCCAGGTAACCCGGATATCCCTGCGCCAATTCCACCAGCAGATGTTCCAGGAATGGGTCTTCTTTTTCATTGAACAGGGCAGCCCGGATGGTTCGGACGCAGGCGGAGGGATCCATCGGATCCACAAGCAGGGTCTCGAACTGCCCAAACAAAAGATTCAATCCTTCTCTTAAGATAGAACGAGCCGCCTCGGGCCGGGAGGAGGCAACGAGGTACATGGTCATGCTTTGGACCATGATCTTTCGCCCTAACCGCCCGAAAGGATCCTTCACCCCCAGAGAACTCAACCGATGAAACTCATCCAGCACTAGAAGACAAGGGAGCCCCTTCTCCTGAGTGATCAAGTGGGGAAGATCCCAGAGCTGATCGTACACCTCTTCGGCCCTACCGGATTCCGCCAGCACCAATAGGCGCTCGGCCGCGGCTGCGGCTAGAGGAGGCCGCACCACTTGTAATCTCTGAGTCGCGGCGGCGGTTCCAGGCGCATCGGAGAAATGGAGAAGGACCGTTTGGACGAACCGGGCCGTCCATTCAGAAAAACTTTCTTCCTCTTGTACTTCCACGTAAAGAGGGATCAGGGCGGGAACTGCCGAAAGTTCCTGCTGGATCAGGCGTTTGAGCAGGGTGGATTTCCCGACTCCCTCCCGGCCCAAAAGAGCGATGTTCTGGCGATAACCGACGAGAAATCCTTCGACCCGCTTCTTCAGTAGGGTCAGAATCTCCTCCCGGTCAAACCAAGGCGTGTTCATCAAGGTAAATAATGGAACGGATTCTGTGGCCGCTGGTTCCGCCGAACTTCAAAATGAAGGGCGGACACCTCTGCTCGGCCCGATTTCCCAACACGGGCGATCACCTGGCGCTGGGCAACCCTCTCCCCCTGCCGGACCAGAATCTGTCCGACGTAGGCGTACACCGTCGCAAAGCCGTCCTCATGATCCAGGATGATGGTTTTCCCAAATCCGGGCAACTCCTCATGGATAAAACTCACCAACCCGGGCCGGGCGGCCCGAACCTCCGTCCCGGTCGGGGCCTGGATATCAATCCCCTTGTTGAGAAAGGTCCCTTGCCGCATCCCGAAGATTGAAATCACCTTCCCCTTCACCGGCCAAACAAACCGGGACCGCCCCGATTCCAGGAGAGGACCCGCCTCTGTCTGAACCCGCTCTCCAGGAATCCGGATCCCCTGTCCCGGCGGCTCCACGTACTGCGTGCAACCAATCAGATTAACAGCGGACGCTAAAAACAATGAGAGACCTCCCAGCGCGTGCAAAGCGGGTGAGCGGAATCGAACCGCCATTAAGAGCTTGGGAAGCTCCCGTTCTACCATTGAACTACACCCGCAAAAAGTTCGACCAACTCAGAAATTGTATACCTTCTATGCAGGTCACACAAAATTCTTCCATTCTATGATTGTGATGCAAGTTGGTCGAACTTTTTGTAAGGGACAAACCTACGGTTTTTCCCTTACTATTCCTTTTTCCCTTAAAAGCAAAAACCACCGCCCTTCCCCCGACATCCCCCTCTTCCAGAGGAATCCCCAACATGCCCCCTTCCCCAAGAGGAAAGGTTGGTATCTGCCTCCTTACAAGACGGCGGAGCGGGCCAGGTTCCGGAACGATCGGGCCCGCCGAAGCACGTCCCCCCGCGTGGCTTTCAATAATCGAGCCGGGCCGAACGCCTCAATGGTCATCGAAGCGGCCGCCGACGCGTATTGGATCCCCTGGCAGAGGGCCGCCCAGGTGACCTTCCGCTGGGTGTTCAGATATCCCAGGCAGGCCCCCGCAAAGGCATCCCCCGCGCCGGTCGGATCCACCACCCGGGAGACGGGAAAGCTCGGCAAGGAGAAGAAGGCCTCCCGGGAAGCGGCCAGCACCCCGTGCTCTCCCTTTTTAACGACCGCCACCTTCGGACCCAGCCGGGCCAAAACACGGGTCGCCTGGACCAATCCATGAATTCCGGTGAGAAGCCGGGCCTCGCTGTCATTGAGAAAAACAATGTCCACCCGCTTGAGCAGTTTGAGAAATCCCCTGCGCTGGGTCAGGATCCAATCGTCCCGGGAATCACAGGCGGTGATCCGAGGAGCCGACAGCTGTTTTAAGACCTGCCATTGGAGGGTCGGATGAATGTTGCCTAGGAAAGCAACCTTCGCCTTCTTTAAGCGGGGCGTCAACTTGGGCTGGAATCCGCTGAAAACACCAAGATCGAGAAATAAAGTCTTCGGCTGCAGATCGGCGTTGTACCGTCCCTTCCAACGGAAGGTCCGCCCTTTCAGCTTCTGAATCCCCTGTCCATTCATCCGATACTTGTCAAAGAGCTTGAGGAACCGGGGCGGGAAATCGGACCCGACCACCCCCACCAGATCGACGGGACTCCAGAGACGGGCCGCCAAAGCAGCGTAGGTCGCCGATCCCCCCAAAATCTGGTTCGCCTCTCCCCAGGGAGTCTGAATCGAATCGATCGCGATGGAACCTACGATGAGGAGCCTCACCCCGCCGATCCCATCAACTGTCTCAAAGAACGGGCCGCCTTTTCAGGATTGGGGGCGCCGGCCACCGCCCGGACCACCGCCACGCATCGGGCACCCGCCGATAATACCAGAGGCAGCGTTTCAAGGTCAATCCCTCCGATGGCCACCGATGGAATCCGGACCGCTTGGCGGACCTGGCCAATCAGCTCCAGCCCCACCGCCGGGTAATCCGGTTTGGTGGGAGTGGGGAAAACGGGCCCGACCCCGATGTAATCGGCCCCGGCGGCCTGGGCCTCCTTCGCCTCGGCCAGGGAATGGGTCGAGCGGCCGATCAGCATCCCCCTGCCCACGAGGGACCGGACCTCTTTCACCGGAAGATCCTGATGGCCGAGATGGATCCCATCCGCCTGAGAAAACAGAGCCGCCGCCACCCGGTCGTTCACCACAAAGGCGGCCTTCAAACGGCGAGTCAGATCCCGCAGCCGCCGGGCCACTTCAAGAAACTCCTGGTCGCCGGCCCTCTTGTCCCGCCACTGGATCACCTCCGCCCCGCCCCGAATCGCGGACTCCGCCACCCGAACCGGCTCTCTCCCCTCCAGGACCGCCCGATCCACGATGCAGTAAAGCTTATAATCTTGAAAGGAGATCTTGTTCAACCGAATAGACCCGAAAGCGCAGCGCGCTGAACGCCTTGGCTATAATAGGGGAAGAACGCAGGCGGGTAAACTCCTCGAGCACCCGGAGCGCTTCCTGAACCCGTTGGGAATTGGCCGTGACCAGATCCCGAATCCCGCGATGAGCGGCGGGCGTCCCCCGGATCGCGGGACGCCCCACATCCTTCCGCGCGTCCCGCGCCTTTAGAAGGGCAGAACCGTTCAGAGGGTGGGCGCGGGACATCTGCTGGGAAAGACGGCCCAAGTCGTACCGGATCTGTTGGCAGCGGCGGGTCAAGCGGCGTTCCTCCAGGACCAAGCGGGCTACCTCCTCGCAAACCCTCAATCCTTCCCGGGCCCGGTTCAAATTGGCGTCCAGCACCCGGAGATAGATCCTCGGCCGCGTCATTTCGAGGCCATCAGGCCGAGAAATCTGACACGAAGTGTCATCTTCGGATGCGCCGGATCAGCCGGCTCGTGGAATGCCCCTTTAGAAAAGGAATCGTAAGGACCCGGCCCCCTCTCGACTCCACCTCCTCACGGCCCACAATCCGGTCCGGCTTCCAGTCTCCTCCTTTGGCGAGAATATCCGGCTTGAGCGATCGGATCATCCTCAAGGGGGTGGATTCCGGGAAGATCGTCACGTAGTCGACCGGTTTTAAAGCGGCCACGAGAGCGGCCCGTTCTTTAGCGGGAATGATGGGGCGGCCGGGGCCTTTGAGTTTTCTCACCGAGGCGTCGCTGTTGACTGCGACAATCAGGCAGTCGGCCTTTGCCTTGATCCGCTTCAGATAATCCAGATGACCGGCATGAAGCAGATCAAAGCATCCGTTCGTGAAGGCGATCCTTTTGCCCTCCGCCTTCAAACGGCGCGCCACCGGAACAAGGCGACCTAAAGGAAGGACCATATGAACGACAAACTACTTTATCCGCTCACGAACCCAACGCGCCAGTCGTTGCGCCAAGCGATAATCCGAACGAACCTCTTCGGCGGTTGGCGGGACGCCCAGAGCAGGGTAACGCTCAATGAAATAGTAACCGGTCACCTGCTGACATAACTCTCGATAAGCTTCCAGATCAGGGGAAACCCGGATGGCGTCGTCCAACAGGGCTTCAAGATCGTGGATCTTTTTGAGGCTCCAGCCGTGCGACAAAAGGTACCCTTTGAGGAATTTTTCGATGGCCTGCTGGAGATGGAAGGCTGCGTCCTCTACATCATTTTCAGCCAAGCGCCGGCTGACTCGCCGAAGATCTTGCCGGGCTTTCTGCAACCACTCCGCGGGATATCCCGCGGGCTTACGAGCCGGCATAGAGGACTTGGCCTGACTGAAGAATATTCTTCAAGAATCTATCCCCGAACCGCAGGCGCCGGCCCAACTCTTCCGGCGTCATGACAATCGGATCGAAAGGGACGCCCTGACGAACAGATGAAACCAGCTTACGCACCTCCGCAAGCCTTCGATAAAAAGGCAGCGGAGTCTGCTTCACGATCAGCAGATCGATGTCGCTGTCCTTCCCTGCCTGACCACGAGCCCACGAACCAAACAGAACGATCCGTTCGGGATGGTAGTTATTTTTCAAAATGTCGGCGATCTGCCGAATTAATTTCTGCCTTCCCCGATTATCCCTCACGATTTTTAATTATACCACTCCCGAAACGAGGACGGGCCGATCACTTCCAAATCCCGAACGTCCATCGGCCACCCGCAGGTTTGAACGAAGAGTTTTTTCAACGTGTCTCCTCAATACCCGGTACGGATTCCATCATGCACTGCTGCCCTGCCAAATGGGTGGCCCTTTATGAAAGGACCCTTTTCCCCAACCCTACACTATGGTCACGCCCACACCGTCGCGCAACATTATCGCTTCATCCGCGTACCATGCACCGGGCAGATCGATTGCGATAGTCTCCTTGATCGGACGAGCGTTCTCAGCTGCGACGAGAATATCGAGCTGGTACTCACCGGGACCAATGATGTGCCCCCTATGGTTGGGCGCAACCATCAGATCAAACGCCAATGAAGTTTGCTGATTGATAAGAGCGAGTCTTGGTGCGTTTTCACGCAGACGGTCCCGGCGTGCTGGGTCAACGATGTGTCCCACGTCACAATGCTTGCCCATGCCAGGTGGAATATTCGGGAAGTAGATTATGCCGATATTTGCCCATTTGAGGTTCATTGGAGGGAACACATCAATACGCTCCCACGTGTCGTCCGCGCGTTTCCGACGTAGCTCCTTGGCATAGACCTCGGCATTCTTTGCCGTTGCGTTCCCGATATTCTCAACCCAGAGCCGCAGGTAAACTGAATCCGCAACGAACGTGCCGTCTGTTAAGGTAACCGGCACCGCAACGCAATCCGGCGGCTCGGTCTTGATCGACACTTGAAACCTCGGGTGATAGAACCAGCCACGAATCGTTTCTTGGAAGACGGCCGTTGCAGCAAGGATAAGCGTACCTAAAACCACAAACCAATCGGCAACTGTTCCCCAGAGGTTCACAGCGCCCCCCAATTCAGTTAACGGACAGGGTACCAAGGGGACAGGTTACGTATTACGCCAAAGCCATCCTGAGCCCCTCCACCACCGCCTGAAGAACAGGAAATAATCCTGGTATTCCGGAACAACGGCCACCCGTAGGTGGAACATGGAAATTTTCTAGTGAGGCATAGCGAAGTGAGACTCGACCAGCTCGCAGAGGATATGGCCGATGGTGATGTGGGCCTCCTGAATCCTCTGAGTGGAATCGGAAGGAACGATAATCGCCAGATCCACCAGCCCGGCCAACAGCCCCCCATCCCGGCCCGTCAGGGCGACTGTTTTTAATCCGATCTTTCGGGCCAGCCGGATCGCCGATAGGACGTTGGGTGAATTCCCGGTAGTGGAAATCCCGATCGCCAGATCTCCCGTCTGCCCCAACGCCTCCACCTGCCGCTCGAAAACCGCTTCATAGCCGAAGTCGTTGCCCAGGGCGGTCAGGTTCGACGTATCGGTTGTCAGGGCAATCGCCGGCAGGGCCCGGCGCTTCACCATGAGCCGGCCCACCAGTTCCGCCGCGATGTGCTGGCTGTCGGCCGCCGACCCGCCGTTTCCAAAAAGGAGAACCTTGCGGCCCGAGTCCAAGACCTGAATCAACAGGTGGGCGGCCCGCTCGATGGCGGGAACCAGGGACTTCAAGACCCGTTCCTTGGTCTGGATGCTTTCCGCCAGGCCCATCTCGATGACCCGGCCGAAATCGGTTTTAACCGAAGAATCGGCTTTAGCCGAAGAAGATTTTGGCGATGTCATACAGATCCCTGTCAACGGTCTTCAACTGCTTGACGGCCGACTCGATCGGAACGGGCACGATCGCATTCCCTTTTAGGCTCACCATTTTCCCAAACTCCCCGTTTAACACCAGCTCCACCGCCTTGACCCCGAAGCGGGTTCCCAAAACACGATCGAACGCCGTCGGAGATCCACCCCGCTGAATATGGCCCAACACGGTGACCCGGGTCTCAAAACCGGTCTTCTTTTCAATGAGCTCCGCCAGGGCCTGCCCGATTCCCCCCAGCCGAACGTGGCCGAACTCGTCCACCTTCTGATCCTGGGTTAGGGTCTGCCCCTTCTCAAACTCCGCTCCCTCGGCGACGACCACGATGGAAAAGGTTTTCCCTCTTTCATGCCTCTTTCGCAGGATGCTGCAGACTTCTTCCACCTTGATTGGGATTTCCGGGATCAGGATCACATCGGCCCCGCCGGCGATCCCCGCATGGACCGCGATCCAGCCGGCGTGCCGCCCCATCACCTCCACCACCATGATCCGATGGTGGCTCTCCGCCGTCGTGTGGAGCCGGTCGATCGCTTCCATCGCCGTGTTGACGGCGGTGTCGAACCCGAAGGTGTAATCGGTCTCCGACAAATCGTTGTCAATCGTCTTGGGGATTCCGACCACCCTTACGCCTTCCTTATACAGCTTCAAACTGGCCCCCAAGGTATCCTCACCGCCGATGGCAATGACCGCGTCCAATTGAAGGTCCTTCAGATTGGCCTTGAGCGACGCCAGCGACTGGGGATCCTTGTACGGATTGGTCCGGGAAGTTCCCAGGATCGTCCCCCCCTTGGGAAGGATCCCGGAGACCGACTGAAGGTCCAGGGTCATGGTATCCCTTTGGATCAACCCCTTCCATCCATTCTTGATCCCGATCACCTCCAAGCCGGCGCTGTACGACTTCCGAACAATCGCCCGAATCACCGGGTTCAATCCCGGGCAGTCCCCACCCCCCGTCAAGACGCCGATCCGTTTAATGGGATTCGCCATGGAACGCCTTAGAATCCATGAAAGGGGCTGGAAAACTTTTCTTCACGGCGGCCGGGGGAATGTTTGGCTTGGGCCTCCTCCTCCCGGTGGGCGATCTTTGCCACATGCACCCGGACATGGACCGGCTCCTCGATGCCGGAAAGCATCTCCTGGACCCGGGACCGGATCAACGACTGGACCCTTTCCGTCACCTCAGGAATATGGGCCTCCGACCAAAGGGTGACCCGGGCCCGAACCAGGATCCGCCCCTTACCCGCGATCACATCCGATCTCAATTCCTTGACCTCCGGCAGCTCCCGGGTGGACCGGCGGATGAAATCCTCAATGGCTGTGAGAGAGATGGTTACCTGCCCATCCGGGTTCTCAAAGGCGATGGTCTTCTGCCGCTGCAGCTTGGCGATCGACAACTGGATGATCACCCAGTTCAACACGATCAATCCCGCTCCCGTCAGAAAGATGGCGAGCCGGAGCCGCTGTTCGTTGTAGGCCATCTGCAGCCAGAGGACCGTCCCCTCCAGGGGAATCCCATGCAGAGAGAAAGCCGCCAGTCCGATCCCCATCAGAATAAACAAGGCGATATAAATCCCCATGACGACCCATGTGAACAGCTTCATCGGTGATCACTCCGTTTCGGTTTGACATGATGGATACTCACGTGGACCTCGGCCGCGGATAAATGCGTCATCCGCTCGATCATCTCCCGGACTCGGTCCTGGACCTGCATCGCCACGTGAGGAAGGGAAACCCCGTACTCGACAATCAAGCTTAAAGCGACGCGGACCTCCTGATCCTGAATCTGGACGTAAACCCCGGACTTCCCACCCCAGAAGGAGAATGGGAAGATTCCCCGCCAGATCCCGACGACCCCTTGGACCTCCTGGGCGGCCAAGGCGGCGATCGTCCCCACCACTTCATTGCGGATCTGAACAGTTCCCAAGTCGGTCTGCTGCGCCATTTCCTATGTCCCTGTCATTTCTGCGGGCTGTTTCTGGGTTCCCATGATCCGCTCCACAAAATCGGTGTAGTATGCCCCCTCCAAGAAAGCGGGATCGTTGAGCACCTTCCGGTGGAACGGGATCGTCGTCTTGATCGGCTCCACCACCATCTCCTCCAAGGCCCTGAGCATGATCTGGATGGCTTCCTTCCGGTTGCGCCCGTGGGTGATCACCTTCGCCAGGAGCGAATCGTAGTGGGGCGGAACCCGGTAGCCGGTATAAAGATGGCTGTCCACCCGGACGTTTGGGCCGCCGGGGGCGTGATACATCGTCACCTGGCCCGGGCACGGCAGGAAGTCTTGGTCCGGATCTTCGGCGTTCACCCGGCACTCAATGGCATGGCCGGACCAGCGGACATCCTCCTGAGAAAAGGAAAGGCGCTCCCCCGCGGCGATCCGGATCTGCTCCTTAATGAGATCAATCCCCGTCACCGCCTCCGTGACCGGATGCTCCACCTGAACCCGGGTGTTCATCTCCATAAAATAGAAATTCCCTCCCCCATCCACCAGGCACTCCACCGTCCCCAGAGAGGTGTAATTCACCGCCCTGGCCCCGCGCACCGCCATCTCTCCCATCCGCTTGCGCAGCTTTGCGTCGACCGCGGGAGAAGGGGTCTCTTCGATCAGCTTCTGATGCCGGCGCTGGATCGAACAATCCCGCTCTCCAAGACTCACCAGATGCCCGTAAGAATCGGCGATGACCTGAATCTCCACATGTCGGGGTTTCTCGACGAATTTCTCGATGTAGACATCCGGCACTCCGAAAGCCGCCTCGGCCTCCGCCTGGGCCGTCATGAAAGCGGAGATCAGCCGCACGTCGTTATGGGCCACCCGCATTCCCTTGCCCCCGCCGCCCGCGGTCGCCTTGATGATCACCGGATAGCGGATTTGCTTGGCAACCTTCAAGGCCGCTTCCTTCGTGGCCACCGTCCCGGAGGATCCCGGGATTAAAGGAACACCGGCCTTGCCCATCACCTTCTTGGCCTCAATCTTGTCCCCCATCAGGCGGATCGCCTCGGGGCTGGGGCCGATAAAGGTGATCTTGCAGGAGTCACAGATCTCGGCGAAATGGGCGTTCTCCGCCAGGAATCCGTACCCCGGGTGAATCGCCTCCACATCGGTGATCTCCGCGGCGGAGATAAGGGCCGGGATGTTCCGGTAGCTGGAGGCCGAAGGAGCGGGCCCGATGCAGACCGCCTCATCCGCAAACCGGACATGGAGGGATTCGGCGTCGGCCTCGGAATAGACCGCCACGGTCCGGATCCCCATTTCCTTGCAGGCCCGGATCACGCGGACCGCGATCTCTCCCCGATTCGCAATGAGGATCTTAGAGAACATGGGCTTGAGCGTTTACGCGGGCTCGACGAGGAACAGAATCTGACCGAACTCCACGGGCTGCCCGTTCTCCACCGGGATCTGGAGAATTCGGCCTTTGACCTCCGACTTGATCTCATTCATCAGCTTCATCGCTTCAATGATGCAGAGGACCTGCCCCGGTTCAATCTCTTGTCCGGTCTCGACGAACGGCGGGGCGTCCGGCGCGGGGGCCCGATAAAAAGTGCCCACCATCGGAGACTTAATCTCCAGACCGGCCGGCCTCGCGGGAGCCTCAACCGCCGGAGCGCCAGCCGTCCCGGAAGCCGATCCCCGAACCGAGGGAACCCGCTCCACAACGATCGTCCCCTCTTCGGTCCCGGGCCCTCCCTTGCGAAGGCGGACCTTCATCCCCTCCCGCTCCAACTCCAGTTCCACGAGCTGATGCTCATTCATCAGGGCGATCAGCTCCTTCAGCTCCTTCAGATTAAGCACGGCCGATGTATTCTCCCGTCCGGGTATCCACCTTGATCCGTTCTCCCTGCTCAATGAACAGAGGCACTTGAATCTTTAAACCGGTCTCAAGAACCGCCAGCTTCATCGCCGACTTGGAGGTGTCCCCTCGAAGACCCGGGTCCGATTCGACTACCTTCAACTCCACCGACGTCGGAAACTCCAGGCCGATCAGCCGATTCTCAAAAAACTCTCCCTTGACCTCGGAGTTCTCCAAGAGATAGTTGACCGAGTCTCCCAACTCCTCGGCCCGGAACACCTGCTCCTCATAACTGGCCAGATCCATGAAGTGGTAAGTGTCTGCCGCCCGGTATTGAAACTGGAGAGCCCGTTTCTGGATGAAGGCATCCTGGAACTTCTCCCCCGCGTCAAAGGTCTTATTGAGGACGGCGCCGGTTTTCACGTTCTTGAGCTT
Organism: Candidatus Omnitrophota bacterium; assembly: GCA_016201735.1. Lineage (GTDB taxonomy): Bacteria > Omnitrophota > Gorgyraeia > 1-14-0-20-64-10 > 1-14-0-20-64-10 > JACQCH01. The sequence continues at coordinate 23,424 of JACQCH010000038.1, read as the reverse complement.
CGTCCGGACAAACGCGGCCCCTTTTCCCGGCTTCACATGCTGAAACTCCACGATGATGTACAGCTCTCCATCCAGGACAACCGCCATGCCGCTCTTGAATTGGTTGGTGGAAATGGTCATCGAGAATCCCTATTCTAACGTTTCGGGCGACGGCTCGTCAACAAGCCGATCAAGGCGTTCAACCCCAAGGTATAGCTCTCGGGGCCAAAGCCGGTGATCTGGCCGGTCACGACCGGAGACATCAGGGATTTCCGCCGGAACGATTCCCGGGCGTAGATGTTACTTAAGTGAACCTCCACCGCTGGCAGGCCGACCGCCTCTAGGGCGTCCCGGATCGCCACCGAGGTGTGCGTGTAGGCCGCCGGGTTGATCAGGATTCCGTCGCAGCGGCCCCGGGCCTTCCCGATCGCCTCAACAATCTCTCCCTCATGATTGGACTGGATGACGGTGAGCGCCGCCTTGAACCGCCTTGCCTGGACTTTAAGCCTTTCGTTGATGGCGCTCAAGCTCATCCGGCCGTAGACGCTCGGATTCCGGTGTCCGAGAAGCTGGAGGTTAGGTCCGTGAATGACCAGGATCTTTTTCAAGGCGCCGGCTTCTCCGCTTCGTCGATCAGCATCACCGGGATCCCGTCCCGGATGGGAAAACGGAGGCCGCAGGCGGGAGAAGTGCAGATAATCCGCTCCCCCTCCAATTTCACGGTCGATTTGCAGGAGGGACAAGCGAGAATCTCCAGCAGCTCTTTGTCGATCATCGGTTGACTCATGCCTCCTTCATTGACTCCTCACTCGGAGCCGGCAATGCCGCCTTCGACTCCGGTCCATCGACCGCCGAACCCAATCGGTCCTCAAAACGGCCCAGATGCCGCTCGGCCTTCTCAAAATTCGTGAGGGCGTAGCGCAGTTGTTTTCCAGTCAGGTCAAAATCTTCCCGGACACCGCCCAATTCTTTCTGCAGTCGGGACAGACTTGAAAGGATCTCTTGAGCCCGCCGCTCCACTGCCAACCCTTTCAGCCCCAAAAGGATCACCTGCAGATAGGCATAGAAGCTGTTCGGAGAAACAGGAATCACTTGTTTCTTGATCGCGTGCTGAAAAAGCCCCTGGCTGTCGCTCGCCCCATCCTCTTTGATGATCGCCTCGTAATAAACGTTCTCCGCCGGGATGTACATCAGGGCGAACTCGAACGTTCCCTCGGAAGGACGGATGTATTTCTCGGCGATCGAGTCGATGTGCTGCTTGACGTCCCGCACCAAAAGCTTGCGCCACTGGGCCCTTTCCTCCTCGGTCACTGCCTGACCCATTCGCCGGAATTGATCAAGCGGAAACTTGGAGTCGACCGGAACCAGTTTCCCCTGCAGGCGAATCGCAGCGTCGACTTTTTCTCCATCCAAGAATTCGTACTGGAGCGTGTAAAAATCGCTCGGCATGATTTGGGCGATCAAGTCGGCCAGGAAAAACTCGCCGAATCCGCCCCGCATTTTAGGGGCCCGCAGTAAATCCTGCAGCGACGCCGCGGTGCGCCCCACCGCTTCAATCTGCGCGGTCGCCTGTTTAAGCTCGCCGAACTGCTCGTTCACCCTCGAAAGAGTGCGGTTAACCTCCTCCATCTTCTGACCGACCGATTTATCCGTCGTCTGAATCTGCCCCTGGAACTGAACCAACGCAAGCCGAATCGTGTCGGTCACCCGGCTGGAGATCTTCTGCTCCAGGGCTTCCATCTTCGCTTCCTCTTTCTTCTCGAGGGCCTGCTGCATCTCCAACGGCAGAGGAGACCGGACCAGCCGCCAGACAAACCAGAGGATCCCCCCCATCAGTCCCAGGGCGGCAATACCGAAAAGGGCCGCGAAGTTCATCTAAACCCCTGCCTGTTTCGTTTTCGCGACGTATTTCATCCGCAGTTCGTACAGTAGCCCCTCCAGAAGATCCGCTTCTTCGGGAGTCAAATTCCCTTTTGTCTTTTCCTGGAGCATTCCCAGAACGTCAATGAGGTACCGGGCCTGCTCCAGATCCTCCTGACGGGCGTTGGTCACCGGATGGGGAACCTCTCCCAAAGCCATCATCGCCTGCATCGAGAGGGTTGAGAGAAAGAAACCAAGATCGGCCGGCCGCGGAGTTTCCTTGCTCCGGCCGCCCTCCTTTGGGTGGGACGCCTTTCAGGCGTCCCAGAAATCTTTCGTAAGATTTCTCTCTCTGGCATAGGTGACTCGCCAACCCCTCCCGATTGACCACAACCCAACTGTGCCAGAGAGCCCAAAGGAGGGGCGGGGTCATCGAAAGATAATTCCAGAAAACCCTACTACAAAAATGGCCTCGCCGCCGGGTCCCTCATAGGGCTGATACTTCACCAACTCCGCTCTGGAGGCCCCCAAACTCTTGGCGGCCGCGATGGTCGCGGCGGCCGGCATCGCTCCGCACATCGAAATCGAATGATCGCCAACGGCCTTAAACAAACCGGGCCCGTCCAGCGCGAGAATCGGCTCGATCGCGCGGCGATCGTTCTCCTGCGCGATCTGTTTCGGCTCATACCGGGTCAGATCGGTGGTGCAGATCAAGAGGACCTCCTCCTTGATCTGGGCAACCGCCCGAGCGATCCCCTCTCCGATCCGCTGGGCCGCGGCGGCATCCCCGCCTTGAAACAGAACCGGGACAAAAGATTTCACCCCGCCGACCCGCTGGAGAAAAGGAATCTGGACTTCAATGGCATGCTCCAACTCATGGGCCTTCGGATCCTCTTCAAGCTCCGGCGCCTGTTTCAAAATCGCCCGGGCGAGCGGCTCATCCACCGGCAGATTCCCCAGAGGTGTTTCCCATGCCCCCTTTTTCATCAGGCTGAACGGCTTCCCAACCCCGGTATGACTGGGCCCCATGACCACCACCCGCCCGGGCCAGATCACCCGGGAATAAACCGAGCCGGCCACCTCCGCAGAACTCAAGTACCCTCCGTGAGGAACCAACAGAGCGAAGGCCCGTTCCCTTCTCTGGGGCCGGCCAACGACCTGGTCGATCAGCTCGGCCAGCGACTTCTTTTCCTCCGGATAGAAAATCCCAGCCACGACCGGCCGACGGATGGCCTTGGGATCTCGTTTGTCATCGCGAGGAGTCCGCCTTGGCGGACGATGAAGCAATCTCACCCCGCCCCTCCGTGGAACGATTCGCCTTTGGGCGAATCGTCTGCCGACCGTCGGTCGGCAGGGCTGTAAGACAACCTGTCCACGGAGGGGCGGGGTCAATGCGAGATTGCTTCGATCACTTCGTTCGCTCGCAATGACGGATTCTTCTCCTCCCCCCCCGGCTCGCCGATCACCACGACACACCGTTGGGGATCCAAAAGGGTTTTTGCCAGTTCCTGAACCTGCGACGGCTTCACCGTCTGCACTTGGGCGTCGTACCGCCTGAAGAAATCGAAGCCCAGGCCCAACAGCTCATCCAGCCCCATCTGGGCCGCGAGGGCTCCCTGGGCCTGCCGGGCGATCCGGTGGGCCCCGAGCAGTCCCTGCTGTGCCCGGCGGAACTCTTCTTCGGGAACCGGCGCGGACCTTAACTGGCCGATCTCCTCCAGAAGCGCCTGACGAACCGTCTGGATGTTTGCCGGATCGGTGAGGGCATACAGGACAAAGGCGCCCGGATCCACTCCGTCGATCGCGAAGGCGCCGACGGTGTAGGCCAATCCGCGCCGTTCCCGAACCTCGGTGAACAGACGGCCCGCCCCGCCGGAAAGGATCGTTTCAATCAGATCCAGAACCGGAACTCTCGGATCGGTGACTGCCAGCCCCGGGAACCCGATCATCACCAGCCCTTCCTGTCGACTGGTTTTCTCCAGCCGCTCCCGCATGCTCGTCAGCGGCGGTTCCTTCGGGACGGAAACCGGTTTCGATCTCTTCGGCTCCAGGCCTCCGAACCCGTTCTTCAAAAGATCCAGAAGTTCCTGCCGCTTAAAATCTCCGACGACGCTCACCACCATCTGTCCCGGATCCTGGACCTGCTGATAAAAAGCGGTCACCTCCTCCCGACGGAGCCGAGCCACGGCCCCCGGATCCCCTGAAGGGTCCAGCCCGTACGGGTGCTTGGTAAACAGAATGGCGGCCAGGCGTCTCATTCCCCAGGAGAAAGGATCCTCCTCTCTGGTTTTCAGCTCGCCCAGCAGGAGCTTGCGCTCCTTTTCCATCTCTTCCGCCGGGAACGCCGGCTGCCGGAGGATCTCTCCGAGCAGAGCAATGGCGCGAGGCAGTTCGGAGCTCATCACCTCGATCGTCAGCCCAAGACTGTTTCGCCCGCTCGCAGGAGAGAGCTCCCCGCCCATTTCCCGGACCAGGTCCGTGATCTCCTGCGCCGATTTCCGCCGGGTTCCCCGGATCAACATCCGGGCCGTCAGCGCACAGATCCCATTCGTCGCCCCGGTCTCATACCGGACGCCACCCAGGAGACTCACCTGCATCGTCACCAACGGAATCCGCTTCTCCTGCCGAAGAATGATCCTCAACCCATTGTCCAGAACCACCTTCTCGGCGGAGGATTCGTCGGACGACTTCAAAGAAACCGGCCCCTCCAATGGGGAAGCCCCCTTCTTGGGAAGGAGCTTCACCGTCGTGGCCCGGTCCTCTTTCAGGTACTGGACCGCCACCCGCTTCAAGTCAGCCAGGGTGACCCGCCCCATCTGCTGAACGTACCGGTAAGCGAAGGTCGGATCTCCCAGGAGCATTTCATTCAAGGCCAGATCCGATGCCTGAGCGGTCACCGTCTGCCGGCCTGAAAGATAATCGGACAGCAGGGCCTTCCTGGCCGCCTCCACTTCTTGGACCGTGAACTCCTCCGTCTTGGCCCGGGCGATCTGCTCGGCAAGACCCCGGACGGCCTCCGGAATTCTGTCCGGATCCAACCGCATCGTCACCACGAAAAGCCCCGGATCTCTCGGGGTATAGTTGGAGCAATCGATCGAATAGACCCGCCCCGTCTCTTTAAGTGCCCGGTCCAACCGGGATCCGGGCCCGTTCCCCAGCAGCCAAGCCAGCAGATCCAACGGATAAAGATCCCGGTCGCTCACCGAGACCGACGGAAACCCGACCGCCACCACCCCCAGGTTCACCTGGGCCTCTTTCCTGATTTCCCGAGGCGCCGTCGGAAGCGGCTCCGCCGGTAAGGCCTGCGGGATCACGGAGCCGGGCGGGATCGATGAAGTCAGCTCCTCGATCCGCCGAATGACCGCCGGAGTCTCAACATCTCCCACCACGGACAGGACAATCGAGTTCGGGAGATAGCGGCTCCGATGGTATTCCAGAAGATCCTTCCGGGTCAGCTTTTTCAACAACGGTTCATATCCGATGACCGGCACATGGTAGGGATGGACCCGGTAGGCATTCTCGAACAGAAGGTTCCAGACGGTCCGGCCCGGATCATCCTCCCCCATCTTTAATTCCCGCAGGACCACTTGGCGTTCCTTGGTGAATTCTTCCGGATCCATGCTGGGGAAGAAGAGGGCATCCACCATCAGGTCCGCTCCCTGCGGCCAGAATTCCTTGTTCGACACCAACTGGTAGGCCGTGGTGTCGTAGGTGGTAAACCCCTGCGAGGTTCCCCCGTAAGAACGGGCTTCCCGCTCGACGGCCCCGACCGGGCGCCGGGCCGTTCCTTTAAACAGCATATGCTCCACCACGTGGGAGATCCCGGTCCCCATCCAAGGGCCTTCGGTGGCGGAACCGGTCCGGACCACCGCCTCGAAAGCGACGAGGGGATGGGCGTGATCCTCCTGGACAAGGAGGGTCAAGCCGTTTGGAAGAACCTTACGGGTAACTTGGGGAACTGGTTGTTCCATCGGTGGAGGTGGAGATAAAGGTTCAGGCCTTGAGAAACCGACCGTCCGACAACCGGTCAGTAGGAAAGCGAGCAGAAAGACTAATATCGTCTGCGGCCGCCTTCGCGCAGCTTGCGCCGCCGGGCAGCCGAGGGCTTCTCATAATGTTTGCGGGCCCGGACGACTTTGAGGATCCCTTCCCGTTCCACCTTCTTCTTGAGCCGTCTCAACGCCTTCTCCAGCGGCTCATTTTCCCGAACCTCAACGACTGGCATAATTAAGATAACTCCTCATTTTCAAACATGATACCTTACCCTTCCGGTGCCGTCAAGCTTTGAGCAGACGATAGCCCCGGATAACGCTCTCGCAGATCATCTGAACCAGATTCTTAAAATCCCCCAGATCTCCTTTCCCGAGCGCGAAATAGTAGGCGTATCGGTCCTCCAGCCGGATGATCGCCGGAGGATATCCGCGGGCCAACAGCTGGGTGAGCAGAAGGAGCCGCCCCACCCTCCCATTGCCGTCGAAGAACGGATGGATGGCTTCGAACTCATAATGGTCCCGGGCGATCTTCATGAGCGGCTTCTTCCCGTACCGGTTGATTTGGCCGGCGAATTCCTTCATCCGGATCGGAACCTGGTGGGCGGAAGGCAGCGGTTTTTCCGTGTTGGTCAGATTCACGTGACCGGTCCGGTAGCGCCCCGGCAATTTATCGTGAAAATTGTACATCACGATCGAGTGAAGCTTGAGGAGATACGCTTCGTCGATCCGGAACCTCGGTTTCACTCGAGCCAGAACTTCCAGCAGGGTGTTGTGGTGGTTCACCGCTTCGAAGATCTCGAACGGCTCCTTGCCCCGGACCCTCCTGCCCTCGATGGCGGCCTTTGTCTCCTTCAAGGTCATCCGGCTGCCCTCGATGGCGTTAGAATGATAAGTCATCTCCAGGAAGAACCGGTTCCGGACTGCCTCATCCCTGCGGAGAATCCGGACCGGATTCCTCAGATTCCTCTTGAGCTTCTCGGCGACCGGAGACAGATCCAGATGCTCCTTGAACAGGGCGTCGATCCGGCGGGAGGCGAACGGGTGCGGGGCGATCCCCTTGTCCATCCAGCGATAGACCGTCTGGTAGCTGACCTCGACCAAGCGGGCGAGCTGGCTACGGGTGAGGCCGGCTTCCTTGATCAGGGCCGCCAGCTTGTCCCGGTCAGAGACGGGAAACTCCTTACTTTTGATCTGTGGAATTGGATATGACATATGTTCTATTTATACTACTAAATATAATATACCATATGTTATATATCTATTGCCAGTGAAATTCCAGCTGGGAGCCAGCCTCGGGAGGGCGCCGGAAGGCCGAGGGCCGCTCCGGGAGATCATCGTTAAACCCGAAGCGGCGGGTCCAAAGTTCCCAGGCCTGGTCGATTGCTTCCCAGTAGGGGCCGGTCCCCTCGTGCCGGTGCCCGAACCGGCTGTCGTAGAGCCGACCGCCCCGGACCCCCCGGATCAAGCTCTCGATGTGGCCGGCCCTGTCAGGAAATTTCTCCCGCATCCGATGGAAGAAAACCTCACGGACCGAGCCGGGAAGCCGAAGCAGCGTCCGAAAGGCGAACTTGGCGCCGTAGCGCTTCGCCTCCCGCAGCAGGCCGGGAATGTCCCGGTCGTTCAAGCCCGGGATGATCGGCGCCACGCCGATCCCGACGGGGACCCCCGCCTCCGCCAAGAGGGCGATCGTCTCGAACCGCCTGGCGATCGTCGGCGCCCCCGGCTCCACGGCCCGGGCCACCTCCTCGTCGAGAAACGGGATGCTGATCGACACCGTCACCGAGGCCTCCTGCGCCAATTGCTTCAACAGATCAATGTCCCGCCGGATCAGGATCGATTTCGTGATGATCGCCGCGGGGTTCCGAAAATTCAGGCAGACCTCCAGGCAGCCCCGCGTCAATTTCCAGGCCGCCTCCAGCGGTTGATAGCAATCAGTCACCCCGGAGAAAACGACCCGTTCCCCCATCCAGGATTTCCGGCGAAAGGCCTTCTCTAACAGTTCAGGGGCGTTGCGTTTGACGAAGATCTTCCGCTCGAAATCGCTGCCCGCCCCCAACCCGAAGTATTCATGCGTCGGCCGAGCGTAGCAGTTATGGCTGACCACTCCATTCGCGATGAAGTTTCCCGTTCCAGTCGTCATGTCGAACATTGGCAGTGACAGCCCGAGGTTTTCAATAGAAGCAACTCGAAGGCGAGCGCGATTCTTGATCGCTTGACCTTCAATATTCATCTTTCGTGTTATAGCAGGGTCGACACTGTGTAAAAAACGGAGATGTTCGACAAGGCCTCCTTGTAAACGAACGGTGTAGACCGGCTTCGCACGCTGCTGCTTTTCGACTACACAGTCGAAACCAAACTGATGGAGGCTGTCGGTAACGCACTGGATAATAGTGACATCGGTGTTGGATATCCGAAGGATTCCGTAGCTATAGCTGCCTTCCGCATCAAAGATACCGGCCAAGAATCCTTTACGCCAGTTCACGCTTGCATTCATCGGCCATTGCACAAGTTGGCGCACGCCCTCTACCTGAAGCCGAGCGCTCGTTCGAATCGCGTATACCGGTTGGTATCCAACTGCGGCTTTTTGAAACAAAAATTCTCGCGTCTGTATTTCAAACGCCGAGAGATATTGCTGCGATCTCCGAAGTGCTTCCAAATCGATGAGCGCGAGTCGAAACTGATGAAGCGTATCGCTCGCCCTTCTGCGCCCATCGTAATTGTACGTTCCCAGGAGTCCGTCTCCCCGAATCATTCCGCACAAATATCCTCTTTGATATTCGTCATCCTTCTCGGGCGGAGTTTCGAATTGGCCCGTTCCAAGGAGCTCGTTCGCAAGAGTCAGATGCGGCCGTACCGTTCTTCCCTGCTCTGCGCCGATAACATGCTTCCAGCCCCGTTGGGTCAGAAATCGATGATCAGCGCTCGTGATGAGCTGTGTTCCGTCTTCCAGTGTTATCCGGTAAGCCGGCTTTATAACGCTCCAGTGCGCGAGGACGTGCGTCTTAACAAAGTAACGGTATCTCCCGCGCAAGACGGCTCCGTAGACCTCGTCACCTACCCTGATGTCCGCGAGGGGTTTAATGCGACCATCCGTCATTGCGATCGGCGTGCCACCCGACATGCAGTAGAGGCATGCATGGAAACATCCTCGGTAGGGATTGACGCTCCATCGGAAGGAAATGTCCGGGCTGTCGTTATGCGAGAGGATCGACTGGGAGGTATCCTCGTAAACTTCCAGGTCAACCGGCTGGGATTCCCCCAGCAATTCCCGGTGCTCAGTCAGGTACGGATTCGGCGGGTTCCAGATGCGGGTCGCTTCCATATTTTACCCCGCCCTGGATTATACCAGACAACCGTCTGTATATCTAGATTATTCCGTTCGGTACTGGACGATGAAGTCGTAAGAAACTTCCGCCCGCTTCATCTCCTTCGGGAAAACCGGATAGGGGGAAGTCGATTGAGCCCCTTTCAACGCGGCCTCTGCGAGACGGGAATCGGAAGTTTCCAAAAGGGCCAGGTCCAGAAGCTGACCGCCGCTTCCAAGAACCAGCCGCAGACGGACCGTTCCGGGATGTCCATTCGGTGGAAAAGGTAAGTGGGCCTTCATCTGCTGACGGACCTGCTGTTTGTGCTGAAGGAGAGCGAACTCTCCCTCAGGCAAACTGGAGATCGTTGAAGAGGAAGGAGCCGGGATATCCCGAACGGTCACCGGTGGGGAATGCGCGTCATTCCCGCGAAAGCGGGAATCGATCGGATCGGATCCTCGCTTCCGCGAGGATGACAAAGGAGGAAGCGGATTCTGCGGCGCTGAGCTTGGCACCGAGATCAAGGGAAGCGCGGCCGGGACTTCAGCGACGGCCTCCCTGGAGCCGACGAGCGGGCCTGAGAAGCCCACCCCCGGGCCAACATTGGGAGGTGCTGCGACAACTTTCCGCAAAGTTGAGAGGTAACTGACCTGAATGGGCTCAAGCGGGTCGGGCGGAACAAACTGTCTTGGAAACTGCAGAAACAAAAATCCAAGATGCATCAGGACCGAACATCCGAACGCCCCTTTAAGACTCACGCTGTTCTTGGACCTTCCATCCCCAAAAGGTGGTGGCGGCAAGCAGATAGGCACCGAGGAAGAACCCTGTGAACGCCAGATCCCCAACGAAGGAACGGAGGAAGTAGGGGAAACCCTGAAGGATCGCGGTTAAAAGTCCCTGCGGGGTCCGGGGAAGAATCGAGCAGGTACCGGTCCACCAGTCTCCGACGGCGAGGGTCAGGTGAAAAACCGGGGAGGAAACAAGCAGCCCCGTCATCATGGAGCGAAAGGAAGGCCGAACCTTAAGAACCACCAGAAGCCCCGCCGCCAGGGCGATCCCGATCAGCCGAACCAGGGTGAACGGCTCCAACCCCACGAACAGATCCCGGATCAGTATCCCGCACAGACCGACAATGAAAAGCTCCCGGGGACGGAGGAAACAGGCGGCGCAAAGCAACGCCCCCAGGATCGGCGCAACTCCGAACGGGTGGGAAAAGCGCCCTGCGATCAACCCGCACACCAGTGTTAAAATTCCGATTGCCATTTTTTGAGACCTCCTTAACTCTTTATCTATTCACCGTTCAGTTGAAAGGTAACAGGAATTTCTACCCGAGAAGCCAACTGCCGGTCCCCCCGCCTCGCCGGGATGAATTTCCATTCCCGGATCGCCTCCAAAGCGGCCTGGTCGAGGACCGGGTAGCCGGAACTTTTGGCGACCCGAAGGAACCTCACACGCCCGACCGTGGTAACCGCTGCTTGAACAATGACCCTCCCCTGCCACCCATGGATCCTCGCCAGCCAGGGATAGCGGGGAGCTGGGTTCCTCAGCGACGAGGAGCGGGATCTTGAAAAAGCCCCCCCATCGTCAGCCCAAACCTTCTCTCTCATAATAACCGCCGCCTTCGCGGGACCCTCGCGCTTATTATATTCCTTAACCAGGACCAACTCCACACTGCTGAGCCCTTGAACCACATCGGTTCTCGGACCGGTCATCCCTCCATCCAGCGGACCCATGGGGACGAGCAGGAGGGCATGAACCGCCATCGAAAACAAGGTTGATTTTACCAGGCGATGACTCATGATGAATTCCCGGATCGGGCAAACAGGATCGGCTTTAAAACCTCTTCCTCTTTCTTGACCAGAATAGGAACCTCCCGGACCCCGAGCGTTTCATGCCAAAGGTGGAGGGTGTAAGCTCCCGGGGAAACATCAGAAAGAGTGAACTGGCCGTCTGAACCGGTCACCGTTCCGGCATGAGAAGTGACGACTACCCACCCGTACATCCAAGGGTGAACACCGCAGCGGACGATGAAACGCCCCGGCTCGTCAAATCGCCGAACGATATTGGAAGCGTCCGGCTTCTGCCATTTGTGCATCAGCATATCCGGTTCTCCCTCCCGAAAGATTCGGACATTGTGAAGGACCGGATCGGAATTCCGAATGGCAACCTCTGTTCCCGGAGCAACCAGAACGACATGGGGCGAGAAGACGCACTCCTTCTGATCCAGGAAGACCACCCCACCGGATCGATCCGCCGAACCACCTTGCGGAGAATCCAGCCAGATCACCACATTTTGGATTCCTCCCGCCGGGTCCACGAGCAACTTCTGGGAAACCTTCTGCAGAGATCCGCACCCTTCGGTGGAATGGATCCCTTTCTTCGGCGAAAGGGTCAGAGTCTCCGACACCGGAGCGGAACCTTCGAGCCGGATGGTTCCCCGCACTTGAGCCGCATGGGCGATTCCACCAGGCCAACCGCTCAGAATCATCCCCAGAAGTATCCTCACAAAAAAACTCTTACTGGACACTTTGCCGGTACTCCCAACGGACGACGTCGCCCGATTTGAGTTTGGTCTTGTAAGGAGAAACCTTCTTCGAGCCATTCAGGGAAACGGTCCACCACCGGTTGGCCGCCGGATCGGCCGCCACCCCATCGATCGTAGCGACCTCCCGCGGATCGCAGCAGACGGCTCCCCTCTGCGAGGGAAACACCTTGGCCACCAACCCTTCCGGAGTCGCGCCCCGCTCCACTTGGAGCGTTCGGCGCAAGGAAGGTTTCTGTGCCGGCCCAAAATCCACCTCCAACGTGACATCAAACGCCTTCCGGTCAGGGATCGTCGCGCATCCTGAAAAGGCCAATGTCAGCAGAAGAAAAAACGCCAGAACACCATACCCTTTCCCTCTGGGAGAAGGTCGTCTCACCGCTCCACCGTCACTCCCACCGTCGCCAGGAAGTCATTCGCCGGGAAACCCAACACCTCCGAATAATGCCGGTCGGTCAGGTTCTCAATCCGCAGATACGCTTTTATCCAGGAGGTAAAACGATACTGGCCCAACAGGTCGAATTTCAGATACCCCTTGGTCTTGTTGCGGGAATTGGTCCCGGTGGATTCTTCCCGGCTGCTGACTAAAAGTCCCTTGAGGCCCAGATCCCATCGGGGGCTCGGCGCGAATCCAACCCGGAGACCGACGGTGTTCTTCGGGATCCTAAGCAGCTCCTCGCCGCTGGGCCGCTCATTCGCTTCCAAGTGAGTGTAGGAGCCGGTCAAGGTCCACGGCTTCCAGGGCTTGAACTCCAGATCTCCTTCTACTCCGTCTATTCTGGAGCGGCCGACATTTTGCGGTTCGGATGAGGTCGAGCTTATCCGAACTATTTGGATCAGATCCTTGTAGTCGGTCCGAAAGAGGCTGCCGGACCATCCGACCTTCCCGTCGAACAGGACCTGATCCATCCCCCCCTCAAAGGTCATGCTTTTCTCAGCGGCAAGAGTCGGATTCCCAAAGTTCGGGAAGAACAGTTCGTTGAGAGACGGCGCCCGAAAACCCTGCCCCCACCCTCCGCGCAGTTTCAAATTCCATGGAGCAATGAAGTAGGCGATCGAGGCATCCGCCACCTGGCCTGCGCCAAAAGAGCTCTCCCGAAAGAGACGGAGGCCGGCAACCAAGGTGAGCGGGTCGATCGGCCGCCATTCGTTCTGCAGGTAGCCCGCCTGGGTCGTCTGCGCCTTCGAGAAGTTCTGGTCCGCCCCGGCCGTGCGCCGATCCGCTTCCCGGTCCTCGAACTCAACCCCCAGAGTCACGGTATCCCACTTGACCGGCGTGAAGCGGTTCATCCATTCGGCGCCGTACCGCTCCGTGCCCAGTTTCGACAGGGTGTCGGCCTCGGTGCCGCCGTTGGAAGGGTCGCTGTCGATCAGGTTCCCGAGCGAGGTGGAAAGCCGAAACAATTGCGACCACCATGGGGCCGTTTCCGTTTCCAGCTTGCCCGTCACGAAGGTGTCCCGCTCCTTATCCTTACGGTTGGGATCCGGCCGGAAGGCGCCGTCATCGATCCCAACGATGGCGAACAGGTGCCGAACGGACAGGTCCAGTGTGGTCTTGTCGCTTAAATCGTAGCCGACCCGCGTGGAAAGGGTCAGATTCTGGTAGTCGTCGTTCTGACTCAGGCCGCTGGAGTCCATACGGGAGGCCGATCCGGACAGATGCCATTTCCCGACGGCCCCCTTCAGCGCAGCCACCTCGCGGAAGGTGTTCTGTTGTCCCACCTCTTGGGTGTAGGAGTATTTCATGGGCCCTTCCCCCCGTCGGGTGATCAGATGGATCACCCCGCCCATCGCGTCGGAACCGTACAGGACGCTGCCCGGCCCTCGGAGCACCTCTATTCGCTCCAGGTTGTCCGGAGTGAAGTGATTAAAATCGAAAGAGCCGAGGGTGGGGCTGGCCACATGAGCCCCATCCAGCGTCACGTGGATCTGCGGGGCGCTGGCTCCGCGCACCACCACCGCCGTGGTCCGGCCGATCGAACCGCTGCGCCGCACCAGCGTCTCCGGAACGTCGCTCAGCGCCTGCATGGCGAATCCCCCCTGAACCACACTCAGCTCCTCGGAAGGGATCACGCTCACCGACCGGGTCACTCGCTTCGCCGGTGTCTTCGCCTTCGAGGCCGTCACGATCACCTCCTCCAAACGAGTCGGCTCATCCGCTTCTGCAGTTTTCACACCCATCCCAATAACCAAAATCACCACCATCCCTATCCATCCGAAACGCATCGTGTTCTCCTTCCCCATTCGGGATCGTTCTCCGGTTGAGAGGTCTCCTGGCTTCCGTTCTTCCTACTCTCCGCGCCTTCCCGCCCCACTTTCGAGGCAGTGGCTGATCTGCGGATTTCGTCCCGGTTACAGTTGCGGGGCAGCGCCCGATTCCCACGGGCTTCCCAATATTCAACCGGACGGTTTACCGGCTAATTCCCCTTTCCCATTTCCGCGCGGCCTGAACGAATCGTCCGGCCCAGCGCGGTTGACTCAAGAAATGCAGATGAATGTAAGAAGCCAACAAGCTTCCCCGGGCGTATCCTTCCAGGCGCCCCTTCCCTCCGACGGCGGGGGTCGCTTCGTACGCAGCGGTAGACCGGGTGGGAACGCCGACACAAACCGAATGATGGAACTCGTGCCCTCTCGCCCCTTCCCCTTTCTTAGTAAGCAGACTGGCCTTCCGCACCCGCAGCCGCTTATAACCAAAATGCTGAAGTCGGCCGGACATCTCAATCTCTCCCGGAATCAGTCCCACCATCGGAGACCGGCGCCCGCGGGAATCCCGGATTGCCCGGGATAGAAACATGAGGCCCCCGCACTCCCCGTAGATCGGCAGGCCGGAGGCCGCCGCCCTCCGGATCTGTTGGAAAAGTCTCCGGTTCCGGGTCAACTCCGGAGCGTAAACCTCCGGAAAGCCGCCGCCCAAATAAAGGGCGGCCATCCTATCGGGAAGGGCGGAATCGTGCAGGGGGCTGAAGGGAACGACTTCGGCTCCTAATTCCTCCAGCAATTCAAGATTTTCCTGATAGTAAAAGTTGAATGCCTCATCCATCGCAATCCCGATTGGAACGCTTAAGGTGCGGCCGTCATTGCGAGCGACTTCAGCGAAAGAAGTGGTGCGGCCTCCTTTAGCCGCAGCCAGGCATGAAATGCCCGAAGCAATCTCGTCCTTAGATTGCTTCGGTCCTTCGGACCTCGCAATGACAGGGAGGGGCTCGGCCTGTTGAGCGAGCCGCTCAATCGCGTTCAGATCCACCCCCTCCCGAATCCTCGCTGAAAGAGGGCCAAGAATCTTCTTCCATTGCTGATCTTCCGTCGAAGGGATCAGGCCCAGATGGCGCTCCGGCAGATTCAAGCGATCATCCTTCGGAAGGAAGCCAACCACCGGAACCCCCGCCAGTTTCTCAATCCCTTCCTTGACGAGACGAAAATGACCCGGTCCGCCGACCCGGTTAAGGAAACAGCCGACGATCTTCACCCGCCGGTCGAACTGGAGGTATCCCCGAACCACCGCCGCGGCCGAACGGGAGAGAGAACCGGCATCTAAAACCAGAAGGACCGGGCACCGCAGCCGTTTGGCAAGCTCGGCGGTAGATCCCTCTTCACCCAAAGCCCCGATCCCGTCGTATAAACCCATCATCCCTTCGACGAGGGACAGCCCTGCCTGTCCGGCCGACCTTTGAAACAGAGTCACGAGCCGCTGGGGGGGAACGAGCCATGAATCTAAATTCCGGCAGGGCCGGCCCGAAACGGCGGTGTGATAGCCCGGATCAATGTAGTCGGGCCCGCTCTTAAACGGCTGGACCGCCATCCCCCTCTGCGTGAACGCCTGCAGAAGCCCTATCATCACCGTGGTCTTGCCCACGCCGCTGTGAGTTCCCGCGATGAGCAGCCGAGGGATCGTCACCCCGCCCCTCCAGAGTTCTCATTGCTTTCGGGGTCCTGTCGGGGGTGGGCTGGCTCCCGGCATCGGGCCTCATTGGATGGGGTATTCACATTGATTCTGTCAGAGCATCGGGAGATGGCCGAACCCAACAGGACTCTCCATGGAAAGTCGTTCATTTCAGCTTGGGTTTCCATTCCATAGGGCTTGATCCTCAAACGTCGGCCCTGCTGGCGGGATCCAGCCCACCCCCGCCACCCCGAAGGTCTCCTGCGATGGCTCCGGCTCGGGGAGGGGGTTCGAAGACAATCGGAGGCCCGAGCGGGCACGGTTCTCCGCCCGTGAGCTTCGTTTCGGCGAAGAGAGCGAGGGCCGACGTTTAGCGAGACGGCCACGCTGGGGACGTCGAGCGGGTCTGAGAACCCCGCCCCGAGCCGGAGATTCTGCGAGGCCGGAACTGGTTTGCCCCCTGACAGGACCACGGAGGGGCGGGGTCATCTAAACCCAAATCCTCTGCAATCCCCACCGGACAAGAAGGGCGGCGAGGAATCCAAGAACCGAAGTGGAATACATGATCCGGATCGCCTGAGGAATCGCGATGGGCGCCAGAGGCTTCCGGGGATCTCCCAGATGAGGGGTCTCCACCACTTTCCCCTGATAGAAATTGCTTCCTCCCAGTTGAACCCCCAGCGCCCCGGCCATGGCGGCTTCCGGAATCCAGGAGTTTTCATTCCGGTTCCACGCGTCCCGGAACAGGGCCTTGAGTGAGCTCAAGCCCGAGAAGCCGACGATCTGCCCCGCGGCGGCAATGAGAAGCGCTGTGATCCGAGCCGGAATCCAATTCATCCAAGAATCGACCTTGGCCGCCGAGCGCCCGAATTTCAGATAGCGGGCCGATCGATACCCGACCATGGAATCCAGCGTGTTCACCGCCTTGTAAACGCAGGCCAACGGGACTCCCCCCATGGCCGCGTAGAAAAGAGGAGCGATGATCCCATCCATGAGGCTCTCTCCAATGGTCTCCGCGGTGGCCCGGACGACTTCCGACTCACTTAAAGCATCGGTATCCCGTCCTACGATCATCGCCACACATCTCCTCGCCCGCGGCAGATCTTGAGATTTCAGCGCCCGGTAAACCGGCCAACTCTCCACCGCGAGATCCCGGGTGGATAAGCAAACGTACAGGAGAAACACCTCTAAGGGAAAAGCCAACCTCGGAGAGAGGGCCTGAGCACCGAGCAGAAGCCCCCGAACCAAAAGGAGAGTCCCTCCAACGATCCCGATGACGAGAAACCATCCGGCCCAACTCTCGTTTCGAATCCGGTCCCTCAAGATCTTCTCCCCTTTCCGAATGCACCAGCCCAATCCTCTGACCGGATGGGGCAGCCACCGGGGATCCCCTACCGCCAAGTCCAACAGATAGGCAAATAAAAGAGTCAGAGCGACGGCATCCACGGGATCTTGTCCCGAATCTTCGAGAAATTCAGATGTCGATACACGGCATCCGCGAGCTCATCGTAAGGATCATCCTTCGACGCGCCGTTCATCCTGACCTGGAGATTAGAAATGGTGCGGCCTCCTCTGGCCGCAGCCATGAGCTGAGTCGAAGGACGAACGGCGGGACGCAGCCGATTCAGAAACCAACTCCGGAATTGATCGCTGTCAAACAGCCCGTGAAGGTACGTCCCCCAAACCTTTTTCTCGGAGGAAAGACAGCCGTCCAACTCGCTGACCGAGGCACCTGACCGTTCGGTCAACCGGAAGACCGGCTTGCCCCGCATCGCTCCTTGGAGTCGGCCCATATGGATCTCGTACCCATGGACCGGCTCTCCGCTTTCAAGGTGTATCCCCTTCACTTGGGCTGTGACCTTGGTGGGAAGAAACAGGGTGCTGATGGGGAGCAGTCCCAGCCCCTGCATCCCGCTTTCTTTAGACTCGACATGGCTCGGATCATAGAGCATTTGACCCATCATCTGAAATCCCCCGCAGACTCCTAGAACTTCGACTCCCCCGCCGACACAGCGATCCAGGTAACGGTCGAATCCGGCCCGGCGCAGCCAGGCCAGATCGGCCATGGTGCTTTTGGATCCCGGCAGGATCGTAAGGTCCGGCAGTTCCCCCTCCGCAGGCGGCTGCGTCAAATACCGGAGCGACACATCCGGTTCCTGCTCGAGCGGATCGAAGTCGGTGAAGTTGGAGATGGTTGGATATCGGATCACGTGAATTCGGATGTCATCCCTCGATCGAGTCGAGGGCGGGAATGACAGGGTATCGCTGAAACTGTCGACACCGAGGCTGTCCTCCTCCGGGATCCGGATGCCGGAAAGAAACGGGATGACCCCGAAGACCGGCCGCCCGGTCCGGTTCTCAAGCCACTCCACCCCTGAATCTAAGAGGGAAGCATCCCCCCGGAATTTGTTGATGAGTAAGCCTTGAACCAGATCCCGTTCCTCCGGCTCCAGGAGCTCCAGCGTCCCGATCAATTGGGCAAAGACTCCGCCCCGCTCGATGTCCGCCACCAGGATGACGCCGGCCCCTGCCATTCGGGCCACCAGCATGTTGGCCAGGTCGGTGGCCTTTAGATTCACTTCCGCCGGAGAGCCGGCCCCTTCGATCACCAGGAAGTCGTACGAATCGATCAGTTTCTTCAGGGAAGCTTCAATCGCTTCGACGAGGGTCGCCCGGAAACGGGGAAGTTCCGCTGCCCGCGCCGTCCCGATCGGTTTCCCAAAAACAATGATCTGGGATTCGTTATCCGACATCGTCTTCAAAAGGACCGGATTCATCTCCACCGATGGGGCTATCCCACAGGCCTTCGCCTGAACCGCTTGAGCGGTGGCAATTTCCCCTCCATCCTGGGTGACCGAGGCATTGTTGGACATATTCATCGCCTTGAAAGGGGCCACACGGAATCCCCGGCGGGAGAGGAGCCGGCAGAAGGCGGTCGCCATAACGGACTTGCCGGCATGGGAGGAAGTTCCCTGAAACATGATGGCCTTAGCCGGCATTTCCGAAGACCTCCCCCAAAAGATCGAGGAGCCTCTGGTTCTCCTCCGGCCGCCGGACCCCGATACGGATGAACCGGCCTGATTCCAGTCCCGTGAAGTCGTCGCAGACCCGGATCAGAATTCCACGATCCCGCAGGCGATCCGCCAGACGATTGTTGGGGAGCGCCGAATCTTGAAGCCGGCAGAGGAAGAAGTTTGCCGAAGAGGAATACGGATCAAGGAACGACAGACCCTTCAAACCTTCCCAAAGGGAGATCCGGAATTTCTGAAGAACCGATCGGGAGTCGGAGAGATATTCCTCCTCCTGAATTAAATGGGTCCCCACAAAGGCGGCCGGCGCATTCATGGACCAGGGGGGCTGGATTGCGGCTAACTGCTCTACGATCTGCGGAGGAGCCGCCAGATACCCCACCCGCAGGCCGGGGATCGCGAAGGCCTTCGTCAAGGAGCGAAGGACGATCAGCCGCCGAAACTTCTGCACGGAGGGAACGAGCGAATAACGCAGCCCATCCTCTACCAAATCCATGGTCGCCTCATCTACAACGACGGTGGTCCCTGTCCATTCGCAGGCCTCGATCAACCGCAGGACCTGTTCTTTGGGCCAGAGGGTCCCGGTGGGATTGTTCGGATTGCAAAGAAAAAGAAGATCGGCCCGTCCAAAAGGAAGCGACCCGTTCCAAGAAGGAGCCGAGAATCCGGAGCCGGTCCGGAGCGGCCACGGGACAACCTGGCTTCGATCCGCCGCGGCCGCCCGTTCGTACTCGGTAAAGGTGGGCACGACCACTACAACCCGTCCTCCTGCCTTCCAGCGGCTGATCAGATGAATCAACTCCGCCGTCCCGTTCCCGGGCAGGACGCCCGCCGGATCGATCCCATGCAGGCGGCCCGCCGCCTCCCGAAACTCCCGATACGTCGGTTCCGGGTACCAGCCGACCCTCCTTGTCCCTTCCTCTAATAGACGGGGAAGAGCCGGCGGCGGCCCCAAGGGATTCAGGTCCG
The DNA here is from genome assembly GCA_016201735.1 of Candidatus Omnitrophota bacterium. Classification (GTDB taxonomy): domain Bacteria; phylum Omnitrophota; class Gorgyraeia; order 1-14-0-20-64-10; family 1-14-0-20-64-10; genus JACQCH01. The sequence continues at coordinate 3,868 of JACQCH010000038.1, read as the reverse complement.
CGCTGAAGTCGAGCAACTGTTCGGGCCGGAGGAATGGACCCTGAGCCGCCCGCCAAACATTCCCTCCGTGCATCAGGCCCTCGCAAGAATCAACAGAACGGCTACCTCAACCAGTTCATTGAGGGCCCCGAGGGTATCCCCGGTAATCCCGCCCAGGCGCGCCGTCATCCACCGGCCGAAGGCCCACATCAGGACAAGGGCCGTGACCAGGGACAAGAATCCGAAAAAAGGACCGACCCACGCGATCGACAGGCCGATGCTGAGGAGGGAGGCGAGGCCGACGGCGGATCGATTTCTACGATCGGTGACCAGCCGCCCCAAACCGCTTCCGCCTGAGGCATAAGGAAAGGATTGGGCGCAGAGCACCATCGCCCAACGGCTTAAAGAACAGCTCACCCCAAGGACCCGGACGATTTGATGGGTCGGGATTGCCTGGATGATCGCCCATTTCAGAGCCAGAACCAGAAACAGCCCCAGAGCGCCGAATGCCCCGATCCGGCTGTCACGCATCACCTTCAAGGTTTCTTCTCGGCCGCCCTGGGCCCCCAATCCATCCACGGTGTCTGCAAGACCATCCAGATGGAGCCCACCGGTCAACACCACCATGGCGGCTAGACCCAGAAGTGAAGCCGCCGAGTCCGGGAACCAGGAAACCGTCAGGAACGTTACACTCCCTCCTGCCCAGCCGACCAGGGCCCCCACCAGCGGAAACCAAGCGAGAGCACGGCTCATTCTCAGAGTAGGATTCCCGCTGACAATCGGACAAGGAAATGGAAGAATCGTCAGGAAGGAAAGCGCATCCCCCAACACGGAAAGGAATCTCATTGCTACTGCCCCTTCTCGGAGACTCCTGCTTCAGAAAAGGTGGCCATTTCTGAAAGCAGTTTAAGCGAGGCCTCAATGAGAAAGAAACTCAACGCGGCTCCGGTTCCTTCGCCCAGGCGCATTTGAAGGTCCAAAAGGGGTTGGAGCCGCATCGCCCGAAGGAGAATCCCATGTCCCGGTTCGACCGATCGATGGGAGGCGATCAGATAACCCGGCAGAGCCGGCGCCAACCGGCATGCCAGCAGCCCCGCCGCCGATGTGATGAATCCATCCAGAACCACCGGAACCCGGGCCTGGGCCGCGGCCAGCGCGATCCCGGCCAGGAAGCCGATTTCCAGACCTCCGACCTTGGTCAAACAGTCGATCGGATCCTCCGGATTCGGCCGGTGCCGGCTCAAGGCCAGCTCGATCACCCGGATCTTGTTGAGGAGAATCTGATCCGTCACGCCGGTTCCCCGGCCGGTCACCTCCGCGACCGGACTTCCCGTCAAGAGAGCTGTCAGGGCCGCCGAGGCGGTGGTGTTGCCAATCCCCATATCTCCTAAGCCGACCAGATCCACCGGTTCCTTCCGGTGGATTTTCTGAAAGGTCCGGATGCCCGATTCGATCACCTGCTCCGCCTCGGACCGATCCATCGCCGGTTCCCGGGCAAAGTTCCCGGTCCCCGGCCGGATCTTCGAGACGATCAGGCCGTCCATCGCGGCGGATGGACCGGCTACCCCCGCATCCACCACCATCACTTCCGCACCGGCGTGACGGGCCAACACATTGATCGCGGCCCCTCCCTTAAGAAAATTGGCCACCATCTGAGCCGTCACCTCCTGCGGATAGGCGGAAACTCCCTCGAGCGCAACCCCATGATCCGCCGCGACGGTGAAGATCACCTTCCGCCGGATCGTTGGGGTGGGACTCCCCGTCATGCCGGCAACCCGGATCCCGAGATCCTCCAAAACCCCCAACGAGCCGAGCGGCTTGGTCAGATTGTCCCACCGCCGGCGGGCAAGGGCCTGAGCATTTTGATCGATGGGAGGGATGTTGAAGGGGGTCACTTGAGCCGCACCGGAATGCCGGCTACCAGCAGATAGACCCGATCGGCCGCGCGGGCCGCCTGCTGATTGACAATCCCTAAAAGATCCCGAAACTTTCTGCCGAGGGGATGATCCGGGACAATCCCGAAACCCACCTCGTTGGTGACGAAAATGGCCGACAGTCCGGGCCGCCTGCACGCTTCAAGGAGATCCTGAACTCTCCGGCGAATCTCCGCAGAGGACCGCTTGGCTAACAGAAGATTCGTGAGGAAGGTTGGAAGACAATCAACCAACAGAAGAGTGCCTGGAGTCAGACCGAATTTGGAGAGACGCTCGGGAAGGCGGATCGGCTCTTCGAGGGTGGCCCAGCGGCCGTTCCTTGCCTTCCGGTGACGGGTGATCCGTTCCTGCATCTCCCGATCGCAGGCGACGGCGGTCGCAACAAACAGACGCCGGCGGAACTTTGTTCCATTGGCCAGGTTCAAGGCGAAATCGCTCTTGCCCGCCCTGGCCCCGCCGGTCACGAGAACAATCCCCGGATGAGAAAAAACCTCATCGGTTCCTCCCCTTCGAAGGAACATGAGAGATACTCCTTTTTAAACCGACACCGCGAGGTCTCCTGGCTCTCTCACCCTTAGCGCCCCTTCCCATCCGCCCGTTCTTCGGGCAAACAGTGGTTTATCCCGCTAAGGTTTTTTCCGTCATGAAACGGCGACGGAGTGGATTACAGTGGCGGGGCCGCGCCAGCTTCTCACTGGCTTCCCTCACACGATGTCAAATGCGGACTATTCTTACCATGCCTCTGATCGGGGCGTCAAGGTCAAAAAAAGACGGGCGTCCCAGCGGTTCTGGAGGGCATCGGCGGAGCTGGGGATCTTGATCAGCGAGGCAATGCTAAGCGGGATTTGTTCCCTTAAAGGCGTCCGCCTGCTTAGCGGCTTCTTCGGCGGCGGGCGCCCCGGTCGCTTAAGTTTTACGACTCCTGAAAGCGAAGCGTTTTCAGGAGCTGCCCGAAGGCCCGCTCCTGGAGACCGTATTCCCGCGCATCCGCGCTGTGGATGATCTCGTAGAGATACCGGCCCTTCTGCAGGAACAGCGTGCGCGTCTTGACCGGAATGGGAATCGCTTTGAGACCCGGACGGTGTAATGGGGGTACGGTGTAGGCGACGGTGATGTCGAATGCCTTCTCTCCACCGACGAGGCGCGCGGTTTCCTTCTCGATCTTAGCGTCCGCGGGAACGTGGGCCTTGTAGGTGACCACCCGTTCGGCGAGATCTTCGAACCGGCCCCCATCGGCTCTCAGCGGTGCCCCCGCGACGGAAAAATAGGGGGTGTAGGTGTCCTCGCTGTTCCTGGGTCCCAGCAGGCGCACCTGCCGGTAGCGGTCGATGGTGCCCTGCTCTTCCTGCAGCCGCCAGCCCGCCGGGTAATGAAACGTCAACTTAAGGCCGGGATCCCGGCCCTGGTATTGCGTGAATCCGGATGGGGACATCCCTGTCATTCTCTCTCCTCGCTGTGACAGCAACCTCCACCCTACTGCAGCCACCAGGACGCCCACCATCACGAGGTAAGCGGCCCTTTTCATCCTCGGGAGTAGAGCGGGGTAATGTAGTTCCTCAGAGCGTTTTCTCCCTGGAGGGCGAACTGATACCCAATCTCCTCCTCCCTCTCCAAGGGGGTATCGAAGGGGGGACCAAAACCGGAACGGGCCCCCTCCCAGTAGACGGCCTCATTCCACCAGGCCACAAATTCAATGTCAATGATGGTCTTGTCGGGCCGGAAACTCGAGAGATCCAAATATTGCAGAAAGTGCGTTCCTTCATGCGCCAGAACGGCCGCCAACACCCCTGCGCTCTCATTCGCAAAGATCGGATTGAACACGACTCATGCAAATTGATGGATGGCCATGAGATTATCCGCTTTCTGCAACCTGGAGTTTGGGATGCCCGTACAAGGTAGACAGCAGGATCTCTGTGGAGATTCCCGACTGAGCCACTCGGATCACCCAGAGAATC